>JAQXCL010000017.1 GCA_029251885.1 Opitutales bacterium
CCCTGCATTAGCCTCAAGTATTTGAATTAACTCATCGGTGTTGTTTAGGCTGGGTCCTGAAGAGTCGACAGGTAAGAAAGGGTCGGTTGGCGGGAGGGCATCCTCGCTAGGGATTTGCAAAGTCTCTTCCTTTGTTAATGGAATATTGTACACGGGAATAGAGTTATTACTGTCCTCATTGTAATTAACTAAAGGGAATGCGTCATCAGTTGGAGATACCCCAACCGGTTTAATTTCGGCAGGCAAAGGGTTTTTTTCGGTTAAATAAAGAAGCTTTCTGCGGTCAGCAGTTGGAGTAATTTCATGATAAAGCAGTTTGGGCGGAGACTGAAACGATAGGTACCCACTCCTAATTGGCTGATCTTCTGGCAATGTTGTAAAGAAAGCCATGGATTGGATGGAAGGCAAACACAACAAACAAAGACATAATATGCCGAAGATGATGTTAGCACGGAATTTTAGAACGATATCTTTCACAGTTTAAATGATCGGATGTATTTTCGATGGCTTTAGCCGATTTTGCTAAAAATTACCACGGCAAGTCAATTTGATGGTCGCGATGGGTTTGTAAAAGGTCGGATTGACTGTGTATATCTACAGGGTAAAGGTCTGGCACTTCAAAGATATCAGCGGTTATATTAAATGGATCTCCGTAATTTTCGAGACACTCCCTTGATTGAGTCCAAACTGCATATGGACATGATAGTGCCTCTCCTTTAATAGTTGTTAAAGAAATCGCCTCACGAAACACATCAATTGGGCACTCAGGGAAATTGCAATTATAGTTGAGGTGTATGTCGCAGGGAAAGTTTTTCGAGATGTGTTGAAATACAGGTATGGAAGCGGTGTCGTCCATTGCCAAGGAATCGGGTCTTTTAAGAATTTCTATATTAGTTAAATCCATACAGGTTCGGGCAATAAGTTCGCAATCTGTCGATAAAACAACCTTACTAAAAAGCTCTGAATCTATTAGTTTTGTGAGTGCGTGCCTTACCAAAGGAATACCTTTGTAAGGCAGTAAATTTTTAAAAGGTAACCTTTTGCTACCTGCTCGGGCGATCACAGAACCTACAATATCCATAACTCACCCTATTTAAATCTTATCAATCGGAGCAAGACAGATCAATATTGTAAGATTGGATTGTCAAGATAGCGGGTCTAGGGTTTGATGGTATATTTAGTTTAATGATCCCTTATTCTAAGCAAGATCTAACAGACCGTGATATTTCGGAGGTCACTCGTGTGTTAAAATCAGACCTAATCACTCAAGGTCCTGAGGTAGGGTTATTTGAGGATGCATTGAAGGCTGAATTCTCAGTTGATCATGCGGTGGCTTGTTCTAGTGGGACAGCAGCCTTACATCTCTCGTATGCAGCCCTAGGTGTTGACTCCCAATCTATTGGCGTTGTGCCTGCGATCACTTTTTCCGCTACTGCTAATGCTTTTCGATACCTTGGAGCTGAAGTTCGTTTCTGTGATATTAATCCACAGACTGGAATGATCTGCCTGGAATCCCTGGAGGCCATTTTAGCGGAAATGCCGCTGGTCGATGCACCTTGCGCGGGGGTCATTGCACCAGTTTCATTTGCCGGCTCGGTTGCCCCATTGAGCTCTGTAAAAAAACTAGCTGACTCGATCGGTTTTAAAACAATCGAGGATGCATCCCATTCACCCGGTGCTTTTTCAAGTTTTGGGGCACCTCCAGAAAGAAGTTGTTCCTGTATTCACACTGAGGCAGCTTGTATTAGCTTTCATCCGGTTAAGCACATTTGCTGTGGAGAAGGCGGTGTCGTCCTTACCAATAATCAAAAGCTTGCTACTATTGCTCGGCAGCTCAGGTCACACGGTATTGAAAGACCAAACGATGATAGCCATGAAACACCCTGGTTCTATCAGCAAAATGAACTTGGTTGGAACTATCGATTGACCGATATTCAGTCAGCATTGGGTCGTTCGCAGCTCCTGAGATTATCAGATCAATTAAAGTTGCGTAGGAAAATAGCCGATAGGTACCAAAAGGCTCTAAGAGAATATCCTTTTAATGAATCATTGATGGCTCCGCCTTTAGAGGAGGGGCATGCTTGGCACCTTTACATCATACGGTTCAAAGAACCGACCATGCGTGATAAAGCTCACAAGTTTCTCAAAAGTGAAGGAATTATGACACAAATACATTATGTGCCTCTTTATCGTCACCCTTATTACGAAAAAATGTATGGGGAGGTCCGACTTCCAGGAGCTGAACAGTTTTACCAATCATGCTTGAGTATACCTATGTTTCCTAACTTGAGCGAAAAAGACCAAGATCATGTACTCGATTCGCTTAAACATTTCTGCCTGAATTCATGAATTCGGATCGCCCGTTTTATCGTGCTATTGGTCCAAATTCTTTTCGTCGAGGTGATTACCTTATAGAATCAGTACTCAGATCAGACTCAGAAGAGATAAGAAGATGGAGGAATGAGCAGCTTTCGGCACTTAGGCAGGGCAACCCATTAACCGAGGAAGAGCAGTCTGCTTACTTTGATGAATTGATCCGGAAGGACTACCCTGAGAGCCATCCAGGAAAAATCTTGGTTCGTTTTTTATTAGAGGGTTATTTAATCGGATACGGAGGAATCGTACATATTGACTGGCTTAACTTACGAGGTGAAGTCTCCTTCTTGCTGGAAACTTCACGAACTTCGAACCATGTAAAATATGCCGATGAGCTTTTTACTTTTTTTCAATTAATAAAAAAAATGGCTTTCGAGGCTTTGATGCTTAATAAATTAACCTGTGAAGCTTACGCTCACCGAGGGTATCATGTGGATGCCATTGAATCAGCCGGGTTTACGCGTGAAGGTATTCTACGCGAACAAACTAAAATTAATGGAGTTTGGGTTGATGCTGTAGTCTCATCTTGCTTGCGGTCAGAATACTTAAACCCGAGAAAACTCGTTTAGAATCAGGTGCGTGCAAGTCGAGTTCTTTTTTCTTCCCTATCAGGAAAAATCGCACTTTTTGAAGAGGTTGTTCGTGATGTTAAATCTCTCAATTCTGATTCAGTGGTCATTGGGGCAGATTGTAACCCAGACTGCTCAGGGGCCGCTCAGGTAGAACACTTCATAACTATGCCGAGGCTAGATAAATTGTCAGACAAAGATCTGGTTCAGTTTTGTATCGAAAATGAAATCACCCATGTTTTGCCCACTCGTGATGGAGAGCTTAATTTCTGGGCAACAAGAAGGCATCTACTTACAAATATTGGGGTCACTCCATGGGTTTCAGGAGAAAGTTTCATAAAATCATGTGAAGATAAAATAGATTTCTTTCAAAAATGGAAGGACTCAGTAATTCCCAGTATACCGACCTTCAATAAAATAAAATCCTCAATGGCCAAGAGTTGGGTGGTTAAGGAGCGAAAAGGTTCAGCCTCTCGAAAAATTGGACTAAACCTGAGTGCCGAAAGAGCAGCAAAGATTTCCAAAGACTTAATCGATCCAATTTTTCAACCCTTTATCGTGGGAAAAGAGTTTTCTGCCGAAACCTGGGTAAGTCATGCTAATGAGTGTCACGGCGTATTACTTCGATGGAGGGATAAGGTGGTTAATGGAGAATCTCACCATACAACTGTTTTTAGAAACTCGATATGGGAGGCCAAACTAAAAAAAGTTTTTGAGCATCAGAGTGGTGCACGCGGGCACTGCTTAGCTCAAGTACTTGTTGATTCTAGTGGCGGACTGCACCTGATTGAGATTAACCCTAGGCTTGGCGGGGCAAGCCCACTTGCATTTCGTGCAGGCTTGCATTCTGTTGAGTGGCACTTACTGGAAGAGGTTAATAAGTTTAATCAAGCTAACCAACCACCAGTTTTTACGAGTGGTTTATATTTGAAGAAAGAGGATGGTAAGGTTTCCTTTGGACCTTGAAAAAGTTTGCCTCTATTGCCTTAACTCAATTGTTTTACCAAATATCATGCCTGCGATAACATTTGCCATAGCGAACCAAAAGGGGGGTGTTGGAAAAACCACCACAACCGTAAGTTTGGGACACGCACTTGCACTCATGGGTGTACCTACGCTCATTGTTGATATGGATCCACAGGCAAATGCTACAAGTTGTCTCGGATTGGAGAAAAGGTCTGGCTTTGGGGTTTATGAACCTTTACTTAATGGCACAAACCTAGCAGGCCGTGTGATTTCAAGCCGCCGAAAGAACCTTTGGATCATACCATCTGAGTTGGATCTTGCTGCTGCTGAATTAGAACTTAGTAGCCAAAGTGAATATTTAATTAAGCTCAGATCTTCTTTACTTTCACTAAAGGAGAACTACGGGTTACAGGTTATTTTAATCGACTGCCCACCTACCCTTGGCTTGCTTTCAATGAACGCACTTTGTGCGGCGGACTTCTTGATTGTTACACTGCAGTCAGAATACTTGGCCATGGAAGGGTTGGGGCAAATTACTGGTGTAATCGAAAAACTAAAGCAAGCTGATGTGAACCCGAGTCTTAATCTTGGAGGTATTGTGATGACCATGTATGATTCTCGCACTCGCCTATCTTATGAAGTCTGGCAAGAGGTGAATCGTTATTATGCCGACAAAGCCTTCCGTACAGCTATACCACGAAATGCCCGCTTAAGTGAGGCACCGAGTTTTGGACAGACAGTCTTTGAGTATGCCCCTGACTCATCCGGTAGTTTGGCTTACCGTGCATTTGCTCGGGAGTTTGCCGAAAGATTCTTGTCCCATGATAAAAGTTAATGAGTTTTTTCGCTATTTTTAAAAAAAGCTTGATTGGTAAGGGGGGAACTAAAGATGCTCCAACACCTAAAGGCTTGGAGGAGAAGATTGGCTATGAATTTAAAAATAAAGCCTTACTCAGGGAAGCTCTCACCCACCCTTCTCTTGATCACCGGATTTCTAACGAGAGGCATAATCAAAGACTAGAATTTCTTGGGGATTCGATATTAGGTTGTATTATTGCGAAGTGGTTATTTCTGAAGTTCCCGGATGTAACTGAGGGAGATTTGAGTCGAAAAAAGTCTCTTCTTGCTCATGGGAAACATTTAGCGGAACTCGGTAAACATATTTCATTGTATCAATATTTGATGGTTGGGAAATCTGAAAAAATTAGCTCCGGTATTTTTCGGCCATCTGTTTTAGAGGATGCATTTGAAGCATTAATCGGTGCCATCTATCTAGATAGTGACTATCAATCAGTTGAACGTATTGTCCTTCAGTGGGAAGAAACTTTTTGTAAAACGATCGAGAATAAAAGCATGAGTTTCAATCCAAAGGGTCAACTACAGGAGTTCCTTCAATCATTACCGGATAACCCGCCAATATCTTACCGAATGGTTAAGCAACATGGTCCAGATCACCGAAAACAGTTTGAAGTCGAGGTTTTGGTTGCTTCTGAAAAAATTTCCACAGGCAAGGGAAACAGTAAGAAAAAAGCAGAAGAAGTGGCCGCCCAGTCAGCGTTACTCCTGCTGCAACAAGCGAAGAAGTGAAGAGAATCGAGCTCCCAAGCTCAACAGCATCGCTGTTTATTCCTAATTGCCCAAGCCAAGGCTCGACCTTTCTGCTGACAGATATTTGGGAGAGGTATGGCCAGGTGGTTGCGGTAATTATCGGAGAAACTTTAAGTGAAGCTGAGACAAAGTGTGAAGATATCGCGGCATTATCTGAAGCAATTCACCCCAATGAAAAAATTGATTTTCATTGCTTTGATAAGACTCCCAATCCCGACCACCCCGACTCATTTGAGCGTACCTGTGAACGATTATCACTACTTTCTGCACTAAGAAGGATTGATGAGCTAAAAGAAAATGACTCCAGGGTTATTGTAGCCACCACCTTTGATGCCTTGCTTGGACCCT
>JAQXCL010000030.1 GCA_029251885.1 Opitutales bacterium
CTCGTTCTGTCCACCTCCGTCTCACATGATTTAATGAAAAAAATCATCAAGCCAGATATCTCGGACAAACAGGAGATTCGCTATGCCCGCATGGCTTCTTTCGGAGCCTTAGCTGTGGCCGCTTATTTTGGGATCAACCCACCTTCTAGCTTTGTTGCAAAAACTGTCGCGTTTGCCTTCGGCTTAGCAGCTTCTTCCTTCTTCCCCACCTTGATCATGGGAATTTTCTCCAAGAAAATTAACAAGCAAGGGGCGATTGCCGGGATGATTTGCGGGATTGGATTTACCCTCGGTTATATCATATATTTTCAATTTCTAACTGAAAGTAAGGATTATTGGTTGGGCATTTCTCCTGAAGGGATTGGATTCCTTGGAATGTTCATAAACTTTGCTGTGGCCTTTGCGGTTAGTGCAATCACGCCTCCCCCACCCCAAGAGGTTCAAGAGCTGGTGGAAAATATTCGCGTTCCTCAGGGTGCAGGTAAAGCAATCGATCATTGAGGTTTATTTTCCCAATTGCTGGCTCTCTATTGGCTGGCCTTTTTTTATTGGGTAACCCAACCACTCACGCCCTCTTTAACGGAACCAAGCTCGATGGGTGGGAAGGAAACCTAGAATTCTTCCGGGTTGTCGATCAATGCATTGTGGCAGGATCATTGGAGCGACCAATCCCCAGGAATCAGTTTCTTGCCACCGTTAAAGAATTTGAGAACTTTGACTTCCGCTTCGAGGCCAAACTTGTAGGACCAGGCAAAAATGCCGGTGTCCAATTCTGGAGCCAACGAGTTCCAGGATCAAATGAAATGATTGGTTACCAGTGTGATATTGGCTCGTTCAGAGATGGTCTACTCTGGGGGTGGTTATATGACGAGTCAAGACGTTGCCGATTTCTCGCATCTACCAATCAAGAACAGATGCAACAAATAGTTCATCCCCAAAGCAGGTGGAATCAATTACGGGTAAAGGCTAAGAATAATTCGATCTCTATTTGGGTTAACAATCAATCCACCGTTCGTTATTTCGAAGAAAAAAAAGATACACCTTTTAAAGGCCGCTTTGGACTGCAAGTACATGGTGGGCCACCCCTGGAAGCCTGGTACAGAAACTTGTATCTAGTGGAATTGTAAGAGGTGATAGAAAGAACTATCTACAACCAGCATTGCCCTAGTCGTTTTTGACGATCTTTGGTTCATGATCCCACAGCCAGTAAATGGGGTATTTTATAGCCTCACCAAAATAAGCAAGAATTCCACGGTCTGATTTCCACCAATCATCGACCGCAAAGACCTCGTTGGTTGCACCGGCTACCTGTGTCTTAATATCGCTCCCTGAAAATACTTTTTGAAAAGCAAGTCGAGCACGTCGGGTATGAAACTCATCGGTTACAAATATAATGTGTGTCCATCTCTCCTGCTTGGCAAATACAAGGGCATCCTCAGCCTCATCAAAGGTGGAGGTAGCTCCATCACTCAAGGAGGGTAACCGTTCCCATTTCGCATTCAAATGCATCCTCTCGGTAACGGCCTGAGCAAATTCGAGGTGACTCAGTTCTAAGTTTTCAAACTCTTTACTCCTAGGCTTCTCTGTCGTAACGAACAAACGTTTAGCATAGCCATCCTGCCAAAGCCTGAGACATTCAGGGCTCCGGGTTTGGCGGCCTCCAGATAGGCATATGATGGCATCCGCGCCCTTCTGAGCGTCACTAACGATAAACCATCGCCCATAAAGGGTGAAAAGTTGAGTATGAAAAACCCAGAGAATAAAAAGACCAACAAAAGATACACCCAAACCCCACGCGACTTTTTTTATCATACTCACTCTCTAATTTGAAAGACCCCCTCAATTTCAACCATGACTCCGCCAGGTAATCCGGAAACTCCCAAAGCACTTCTGGTACCCACACCATAATCATCTCCAAACACATTCTTAAAAAGCTCGCTGCAGCCATTGACCACCTGTGGGTGTTGAGTAAATCCGCTTGGTGCCTGAACTAGCCCAAGCAACTTAATGACCCTGACCACCCGATTGAGGGAGCCAAGTCCGGCTTTCAATGTGGCCAGCATATTTAGCCCGACTTGACGGGCCGCAATATGCCCCTCCTCGATTGATCGGTCTTGCCCCACAGAGCCAAGCATCATTTGCCCATCTTCGAGAATCGGTAAATGCCCGGACAAATAAGCGAGGTCACCGACAATCATCATTGGTTTGTACAAGCCAGCAGCAAGTGGTGCTGAGGGTAATTGGATACCATTGGAAGAAAGATATTCATCTGTATTCATATATCCGAATAAATGCCCTCCTCTCCCCCAAATGGGCAAGCGTCAAATCGAAGTAATTCCCCGTTGCCTATCTACAGGTTAATTTATTTGATCGAGCAATGAACTCTTCTTTTTCAATTTCAAGACGTCAATTACTCGGTGGAGCA
This sequence comes from Opitutales bacterium, assembly GCA_029251885.1. GTDB lineage: Bacteria > Verrucomicrobiota > Verrucomicrobiia > Opitutales > Seribacteraceae > Chordibacter. The sequence continues at coordinate 2,426 of JAQXCL010000030.1, forward strand.
ACTTTAACTGGTCTATCTGGCACTTTGTTTTCGCAAATATTGACCCCCAAAAAAGAGGCGAATCCAAAAATTCACCTGAAGCCTGGAGCAACCCTACTTTTTCAGGGAGACTCCATAACCGATGCTGGACGTCAAAACCGCAAATCGCCCAAGCCTAATGATCAGGCATCGATGGGGAATGGGTACGCATGTATGGCAGCAGCTGGGATATTAAACAGCAAAGCAGATTTGAAACTTTCTATTTTAAATCGAGGAATTTCTGGCAACAAGGTACACCAACTGAATGCCCGTTGGCAAAACGACTGCCTGGCACACAAGCCTGATATTCTGAGCATATTAATCGGAGTGAACGATATTTGGCATGGATTGACAGGAAAGTATGATGGAACTGTTGAACGTTACGAAGAGGATTACCTCGGTCTGATCGCCCGGACTCGTCAAGCATTACCCGCCATACAACTCGTTATCTGCGAGCCCTTTGTCTTAAAATGCGGGGCAGTTACCTCGAAATGGTTTCCCGAGTTTGATCGTTATCGAGAAGCAGCCCGCAGGGTTGCTGATTCCCATTCTGCTACTTTTGTTCCGTTTCAGTCTATGTTTGATCAGGCGTTAAGCTTTGCCCCCCCCCAGCACTGGGCTCGAGATGGTGTCCATCCGACTGCTCACGGCTCTGCCTTAATGGCCGATTACTGGCTTCAAATCGTTAGAGGATAAAAATACCAAACTTCTCTTGATCGAAATGAACCAAAAAGTCATCACCTTTTACCGTTTTGCCGAATTCCCCGATCATCGCGAATGGAAACCTGTCCTTGAAGAACTTGGAAAAAAAGAAAAAATTACTGGTTCCCTTATTTTGGCAAAAGAAGGGATAAATGCCACCCTATCTGGATCGGAGCAAGGACTTGAACGCTTTGTCGGGCACATCTCTGCGGACGATCGATTCTCTGAACTCCCACTCCGATCGATGACCACTCCGCGATCGACTTTTTATCGGCTACGCGTCGTTATCCGTCGAGAAATTGTAACTTTGGGCGATCCGTCCATTCTTCCCTCCAACGGATCTGGTAAATACATTGAGCCCGAAGACTGGAACGTCTTGATTTCAGATCCCGAGGTCGAAGTGGTTGATGTGCGCAACGATTACGAAGTGGAAATCGGAACTTTTGAAGGTGCGGTAAATCCAAAGACCCAAACCTTTGGCCAGTGGGCAGACTTTGTAAAAAAACATTGGGGGAAACAAAAAAAGAAAAAAATAGCCATGTATTGTACTGGTGGAATCCGATGCGAAAAAGCGTCTGCCCACTTGGTTCAAAATGGATTTGATCAAGTTTACCATTTGCGGGGAGGCATTCTTCACTACTTGGAAAAAATGAAAGCAGAAAAAAGCAAATGGGAGGGAGAATGTTTTGTTTTTGATCATCGAGTCTCAGTCACTCATGGGTTAGTGGACGGAAAGGCTAAACTTTGCTTTTCTTGTAGATGGCCACTCGATGATGATGACTATAAATCTCCTGAATTTGAAGAAGGCGTATCCTGTCCAAGGTGTAATCGGTCACTGAGCACGGAAAGAAGGGAGGGTCTACGGGAAAGGCAGCGTCAGATAGCCCTTGCCCAAAAGCGAAACACCCAACATATCGGGAAAGAAATGCCTCTTAAGCAAAAGAAAAAGCCCCGTCCTTGCACCAGTCAATAAGTTGTACTAATTTATAGTTACCTTTTAATTGTGATTAAAAAAGAAGAGGAAAACAAACGCCTTAAACAGGAGCAAACAGATGAACTCCTTCCGCGTTCATGGAAAAGTGGGTCGCTGAAATATGACGAGCTTCACCCACTCGGAGAGGGAGGCACAGCTAAGTTGTTTTTAACAGAGGATGTAAATCTTCACCGCAAGGTAGCTTATAAAACCCTTCATCAAGATCTTCAAAATTCAGAAATTGAAACCCACCGTTTTGTTCGTGAAGCCAGAGTAACTGCCAATATCCAACATCCTGGCACTGTGCCGGTATACGAACTTGGCCGTGACAGGGAAGGACAGCTTTTCTTTACCATGAAACGGGTGAATGGGCAGGACCTCCGACAAATCCTTCTTGATTTAAAACATGAAGTTCCAGACATCGTAGAAAAATTCCCACTGCCCCGACTCCTTGATATTTTGATTCAAGTAAGTCAGACCATTGCATATGCTCATGAAATCGGAGTGATTCATAGAGATTTAAAACCCGCAAACATTATCGTGGGAAAATTTGGTGAAGTCTACGTTCTTGACTGGGGATTAGCCAAGGTACTCGGAGGTAAAAGCTTAGCCCAAAAACTGGGCGGAGATGGTAAACCTGCGGACCTCAGCTTAACTCGTAGCGGCATGCATTACGGCACTCCACTTTACATGACTCCGGAGATTGCTCGCGGGTTAAACGACCTAGACGCAAAATCAGATGTTTTTTCTTTGGGTATTCTCCTTTTCGAAATGCTCACGCTGAAACCTTTTCTCCAAGGAGCCGATATTACAGAAATTAAGAAAAAACTGTTGGACGAACCCTACCCCCTTCCTAGAGAAGTTGCCCCCGAGCGTAATATCCCAAAAGACTTACAATCTATTTGTATGAAGGCACTACATCGATCCCGTGGTCATCGCTATTCCAAAGCCCGTTTATTTTTAGAAGACTTGCAACGATTTCGACATGAAGAGGAAGTCTCGGTTTATTGGTATTCTGGTTGGGAACGCCTTACTCGTTGGAACAACCAAAACGCTTATTTAATCATCTCGGCACTTTCTGCCGTTTTGGGTGCAGGTATCTACGCCTTGTTTTCTCAATAACCGAAAAAAATTTTCAACTAGAAATGATCACTCGGGAAATAGACTTCCCTTGCCGATCTTTTTTACACGACAATCCTTGCACACACAACCCGTCCCATGATCATTATCTGGTTTTTTTAAGCCAGTTGGGGAGGTGTTGTTTAAAAAATCTTCCGCTTTTTGTGGCAGTAAAGCTTTGCTTTGTAGCATACGTACCGATTTGGGAGGCAAAGTGGTTTGCCCCGAAATATTAACCTTTTGAGTAGAATGTTGAACCTGTTCCCTAGGGGATACAGAAAGCTGATTAATTACTTTTTTTTTATCGTATGGATTTTTAACAGCCTTGCCCATTGAATTCATGAGTCTGACATATTTCGGAGCCACAACTTCAACAAAATTTGAATTTACGACCTTTATGGTAGCTAAAAGTTTATCGCTATTCAACTGAGCCACGACCAAGTAACCAGCAGCTGAAGGATGAAAGCGGGTGGCCCGCAATGCACCTCCGACTGGAACCGGCACCTGAACTTGCTTCGATCGATCAGTAAGCGTAATTCCCTCGTTGGTCAGAATAATTTCTGCAGGGAAGGAAAGGGTCGAGTTCTTATGTGCCCAGCTTAGAACTTCATCCACAAATGACTGGCTAACTTTTGTAACGCCTGATTCATCCTTGGCTACCTCAATAGGACGTGCTCTTTGTGCTCGCACAACATCGTCTTTTGCGTTGCTTAAATCACGCTCAAGGCTGCGAACTTCGTCCTTTAAATCATCAACGGACTCGGCAGCATCTGCCACCTCTTCCTCCAATGCCTCATTGCTTTGTCGCAATGACTTAGTTTCTTCGACCATCTCAACATTCTCACCCTCTAATTGTTTTTTTAGTTGAAGGTAAAAAGATTCGTTCTTTTCAAGTTTTTCCACCTTTTGGGCTAAGGTCTTAGCCCGTTCCGCGACTGAATCGTCAATCGAAACGAACAATCCGATCATCCCCAATGTACTTAAAACAGCCAAAGCACAGGCGACCAAAGTTAAAGGACTAATACCTGATTTTTTAACCGAACTGCCCTTAAATGCATTCTGCATATTCGATACCTTACCCTGCATCTGCTTAAGAGCCTCTGATTTTTTCTGATCGGCGTCCGAGGCAGAGTGCAGATGCTGCAGAGACTCCTGAAGATCACGTCCCATATCGAGGACCTTTTGGTTGCCGTCGACCAGTCGCCCGGAAAGGATGCTTGCAACATTCAAACATAACTGACCGCCGGCAAATCCATTCTCTCCGATAAACTCCAATAATCTTTCGTGGTCCATCCGCCAAAGGATACACTCACCCACGGCTTGCACAGTGGCAGAAGCGACACCGCCGCTAAGGAAAGCCATTTCCCCAAAGGCAGCACCAGCAGATAAAGATGCAATCTCCTGGTTGCGTCCTTGCCCATCTGCCTTGTAAATTCCAACATTACCATTCACCACCATGTAAAGGAATCGTTGCTCATGACCGTCCGAAACCAGCACTTCGTCACGAGCGAGAACCCATTCCCCACCAAACTTAAGGGCACTCATTTCTTGCTCTCCGATATTGGCACACAGGCCTTCCGCTGGGAGATCATACCCTGCTTCTTCAACATCTTCGCGATAGAGCAATTTCATGCTTGGAGCGAATCTAGTTAGAATGAGCAGGTCAGGGCAAGGAAAGAAAAGGCTAAGTTCTTAATTTTAAGATTTTTTACCCATGACAACATTTACCGTGGGTTTTTAATCTCCAAAAATTGTAGGGCCAGGCAGCAAGGAAACCTGCTCCCAAAGTAAAAGGAAGAACAGACAGAGTAATCGCTGGTGCACCCATCATTCCATAATCAATCAAGTTCATAGCTGCCTCCATCAGCAGCATGGAAACCATACTCATGCCAACCGCTGTACGAAATGCTTCCTTGGGTCCTAATTGTTTCCAAAGAATAAGGCTTTCCAAAAGGACGCTGGTACAAATCCCCGCAGTCATGGCAAGTCCCCACACCAAAGTCCATAACTCATTGGGAATAGGCATGGGAGAATAATATGATTGAAAACCGAGAATGGTACCGAGGTCTCCAAGGGCACATCCGAAAAGACACCAAAGTGTATTCTTGGCCGAGCGTCGTGCAATCATCCGCCTTGCATCACGCCGCTTTTAAGTTGGTTGAACCCAAGGACTTTTCAATCTTATCAACTAGGGCCGAAACTACTGGAACAACCACAGAGTTGCCAAACTGCTTAAAGCAAACATTTGCTTTATCATGTAAAATAAAGCTTTCAGGAAAGCCCATTATTCTCCTGCACTCTTCCGGGTGTAAACGACGTACCCGGTCTCCTACCAGGTACATACCCGTCTTTGCTCCGATACCGCCACCAAATGCAGACAAAGTAACGGCATGCCCTTTTATACTGTACACACGTTCACCCTGCCCCCCCTTACCGACAGTACCGATTCGCAACGGGCGGTTTTCACGCCGCTCGGGAATAGTTTCCCGGAAGCGCAAATCGTCTCGTTGAATTAAAAATTCATCCAACCTTTGATCATCGACAGGCAAAAGAATATCTTCCAAGGCAACATCCTGGTTATGGGGCAAAGGAAAACTAAACTCTTTGACAGCCAGGTTTTTTCGAAAACAGACGAAAAATAAACGCTCTCTTTTTTGTGGAACTCCAAAACCAGACGAGTTTAAGGTTTGGTAGTAGCAATGGTAGCCCACCCGATCCAACAAGGAGAGTGTGGCGGAAAGTGTCCTTCCACCGTCATGAGTTAAATAGTTACGAACATTTTCCAACAAAAGAACGGCGGGCTGTCTGAATTTTGCAATTCGTAAAACCTCGTGAAGCAAAGTACCCCGAGCATCCTCAAACCCCCGCTGATTGCCCGAAATGCTAAAAGGTTGGCAAGGAAAGCCTCCGCACAGAAGATCATGACTAGGAATGTCTTTTTCGATCAATTCGGCAAGATCTCCCCGCGGAGTCACTCCGTAATTGTGCTGATATACCGACTGGGCATGGGGATCCCAATCAGAGGAAAAAACACACTGGTGTCCTTTTCCTTCAAGTGCCTGGCGAAACCCTCCAATACCACAAAATAAATCTATGAATTTCAACTTCGCCACAAAGAAAACTCAAATTATTCCAAGTTTAAAACCCATCAGTACTGAGCTCAGACATCACAAAGCTCAACAGCTTGGCGGAGACTGGTTAAAGGATCTCCGGTAGGAATAAATTCCTGCCCAACGAAGCCCTTATATCCGATGTCCAAAAGTGCTTGCATGATAGGTGGATAATTTAATTCCTGAGAATGATCAAGTTCACCACGACCTGGGTTGCCCGCAGTGTGAACATGACCAATCATGTCCCCGCATTCCCCAATCCGACGAATCACATCACCATCCATGATTTGTACATGGTAAACATCAAATAGTAATTTTACTCTAGGCGACCCCACTGCTTTTAAAATATCCATACAATAATCAATATGGTCCCCCTGATAGCCCGGGTGTCCTTTATCCGGATGATCCCCCACCCGACTGTTGAGCATTTCTAAGCAGACAGTGACCCCTTTTTTCTCTGCATAGCCAGCGATCTGTTTAAACCCATTGATACAGTTACGAGCACCTTCTTCCAAAGATAAGTTTTCTGAAAAACCAGTAAACGCAATCACATTGGGACATCCAAAATCTGCGGATTTATCAATCGCTTCTCGGGTGACCTCGCTCAACCATGGGTGATAGTCGGAATTATTAAATCCCTTTATAAATGGATATCCTTCTACATCGATCGGAGAAATGGCACAGGTAAGTCCATATTTTTGTAAAACCGGCCAATGTTTTGACCCAATTAACTCCACACTTTCACAGCCCAACTCACGGGCATACTTACAGGTCTCTTCAATACTCCAATGCTTGGAAAAACACCAGGATGCTACGGATTGACGAATATTACCGACCCTTCCTAGCGACGAGGACACTTCCTCTTTATTGGCGCAACCCGTTGAGATTCCGCCCGCAAGAGCACTGACTCCTGCGAGTCCGGCTAGACCACTCTTAAAAAGACCACGACGCGATAATTTTTGTTTGGAGGTTATGATTTTTGGATTCATAAAAATCTTTGAGGCTTATGGTAAGTTTCGTTACTCAAGTAATTTTCAACTTATCGTTTCCAAAAAACCATCGAAACAAGAAGACCACAAAAAGCACCCGCTGCATCCATTGCAGCATCCCATACATCGGGCGAACGAGAACGGTCAAGCCAGTCCTGCCAACATTCATCTGCAATTCCAAAACAGGCACAAAAAGCAAAAAGAGCCCAAGGAAACCCAGCAGTCCCACGTCCAAATGCACCCCAACCCAGCAAACCCATTAAGCAATACTCAATAAAATGCATAGCTTTGTCTGGAAGGGAGGATGGCTCATCGGGTAAATCTTGCGGCGATAAACTCGACACGTAAAAAACTAAACAACAATAAATCACGAAGCCAATTCTCCATTTCAACATAATCTACTTTTTCCTCATCTACGGCACAGGAGCAAGTCTGGAAATCTTAACCATTAACATCCCTCAAATAAACATTGGCTTCATCCCGCTACTTATCAGGGGGTAGACTTGACAAGCTTAGAGGCTAAGATCAACTTATTGAAGTGGAATCAATAATATATGGCTTAGCTGGTTTTAGCATAGGATTAACCATCTTTTGTGCATATTTTGTCATTCAAAGAAAGAGCAGCAGAGAAGAATACGACCAATTAGAAGCAGAACTCCATAAAACCTCCAAGGACGCTCATTCTTCCGCCAAAGAAGTAGAAATCCTCAAGCAGGCATCCTTACAGACCGAAAAGCTAGAAAACGAATTGCGAGAGAAACTGCTCAAATCAGAAACTGCAAATGCCCGGCAGTTAGCTCAAATGCAGGAACTCGAGAGGCGCTTAAAAGAACAAAGTGGCGAACAAGCGGAAGTAGCACGGCAAATGCAGGAGAAATTTGAAAACTTAGCCAACCGTATTTTTGAACAAAAATCGACGAAATTTTCTGAGTTAAATCAGGAAAAGCTCAAGACCGTCCTGCAACCATTGGACAAGGACATTCGGGAATTTCGAAAAAAAGTTGAGGAACTTCACGAGAAAGACTCGCACCAGCATGTTGCTCTAAGAGAGTTTGTCTCTGGTTTACAAAAAGCTCAGTCCCAATTAAGCGAGGAAGCCCGGAATTTGACCCGTGCACTGAAGGGCGATTCAAAAAAACAGGGCGACTGGGGAGAATTTATTCTCGAAAGAGCTTTGGAGGCATCCGGATTAACCAAGGGTCAGGAATTTTCCATGCAGTCGAGTTACGATGGTAAGAGACCCGATGCGATTATTCATTTACCCGGAAAACGACAATTAATCATCGATGCCAAGGTTTCACTCACTGCATATGAGCGCTCCATTTCCGCTGAGTCAGAAGAGGATCGGAAGAAGGCCTTAAAAGATCACCTCCAATCTGTTCGAAAACATATCGATGAACTATCAAACAAGGATTACTCGTCTATTGAAGAACTAAACTGCCCAGACTTCACCCTACTTTTCATTCCTATTGAACCCGCTTTTGGGGCTGCATTAACCGAGGACTCCGAACTTTACCAATATGCCTTTGACCGTAAAATTGCTCTGATTACCGCATCCACCCTCATGGCTACGATTAAAACAGTTGCCAACCTTTGGAAATTAGAAAAACAGAACAAACATGCCCAGGATGTGGCCAAACGGGCTGGTTTACTTTTTGATAAATTTGCCGGATTTCTTGGAAATCTTGAGGAGGTTGGTAAATCTTTGGACAAAGCCGTGGGAGCTCACGAACGAGCAGTGGGGCAACTGTCAACTGGGCCCGGAAATTTGATCGGACAAGCCGAAAAGCTCAAAGCAATGGGCATTCGGACAAAAAAAGAAATACCCTCTTCTTTTGCTGAAAATCAAGAGGGAATAATTGAGGAAGAAACAGATCAGTCGGAACTCTCTTTTGATCAGCAAAATTCCGGAGGTCAAGACAGGTATACCGCTTAGCTGCACCGTTTTAAGTTGTGATGACTAATTGATCTTTTTACCTGACCGCGTAAACAGTTAGAACCATATGCTCATCCCATTTCGACACCTTCTGCTTGTCTCCTTGACTCTACTATTATTTGAAGGAAGCAGCCTTTTTTCTAATGAGAAACCAAACGATCCATTTGCCAATTTAGCCGCCATAGTCAAACCCTCAGTTGTTACGATATCAAGCGTGAATCGGGGAGGTGGGCCTTGGGGCGTGGGAACTGGCTTTGTTGTCGGCGCCGAAGGAGTGATCGCTACAAACTTTCATGTTATTGGTGAACACCGCGAATTCACCGTCGAGTTGGCCGATGGTACACTTTGCCAGCCGACAGAAATTCTAGCAATCGACCGCAGTCGAGACCTTGCCTTATTTCGCATCGATCAATCCGAGCTCCCCACCCTGCCCTTGGGGGATTCGTCAAAGATTGAACCTGGACAGGCTGTGCTATCAGTAGGGAATCCTTTAGGTTATGACCTAAGTGTCAGCCAAGGGGTGGTGGCTGCGATCCGCGAGTTGGAGTTTGGAGACGGTCGCCCTATGGTGCAGGTTGCGATTCCCATCGAAGCTGGAAGTAGTGGCAGCCCAGTGGTAGATCGTAATGGCGAGGTGCTAGCAATTCTTACCATCAAGTCAGGCGGAGCTATGGGGTTCGGAGTTCCCGCGAATGCACTACGGTCATTGATGGAGGAGATCCGACCTATTCCCATTAAACAGTGGTTAACGGTTGGAATGCTCGACGAAGACGAATGGATACTACCCTTAGGGGGAAACTGGAGGCAGCGGGCAGGCATCATCAAGGCATCCGGAATGGGAGACGGCTTTGGCGGTCGCATGATTTGCCTAGCACAACAACCCAATATCTCTCCACCCTTTGATCTTGAGGTTGAAGTTAGGCTTGAGGATGAAAGCGGTGCAGCAGGATTAGTCTTTGGATCAGACGGGGAGGAGAAACATTATGGATTTTATCCAACCAATGGGTCTCTCCGTCTCACCTGCTTTAATGGGCCAAAGGTTTTCGATTGGAATATTATCGAAACCACCACCTCTTCGGATTACCTGCCCGGAACATGGAATCGGCTCCAAATACGATTCGATCAAGGCGGTCAGATTCGTTGCAGTATAAATGAACAGGAAGTCATTGAGGCAGTCGATTTCACACTCAAGCAGGGTTGGATTGGACTATGTAAATTTCGAGAACCTGCCGCCGAATTTCGCAATTTCCGAATCTCACCCAGGTTATCCTCTGGGTCCATTACTCCTGAAATTCGGGAACGAGCTTATGAATTATCCCAGACTCTCGTCTTGGAAAAATCTATTTCTCCGTCTGAGGTTCAAGACCTTACAAAGTTGGATTCATCCTTTTACCAAGCTTTAATCGACCGGGCAGTCGAAATGGAAAAGGCAAGCGAACGTCTTCGTCAATCAGCTGAAAAAGTAAGAATTGCCCGAATCATCAAAGAGCTTACCGATCTGCTAACTTCTGAAAAAACCGACTGTGAAGAGATTTTGCTTCGATCAGCTCTGCTGGTTTCCCTAATGGACAACCCGGACTTTCAATTAAAACAATACCTAGATCGAGTAGATCGAATGGCTACCCGCATTGCTCAAAAGATTCCCAAGCAAATTAGCAAGCGAGAAACCTTGGATATTTTAATCGATGAATTATTCGTGCAACTTGGATATCACGGAAGTACTTTAGATTTTCACCATCGTTCAAACAGTTACCTTAATGAGGTCATTGATGATCGCGAAGGCTTACCCATCACCCTAACGTTACTCCTCTTAGAACTTGGCAAGCGAATCGATTTACCTATCACTGGCCTGGCCACACCCGGCCATTTTCTTGCCCTCTATCGAGAACCTGGACAGGGACTTGAGGACTCAGTTATAATTGATCCTTTTTCCGGTCGAACCATTTCTCGAGAATACGCCAATACGCTGACCCATTCAGAACTTTCGGACAAGGATTTTACTCCCGCATCTGAAACTGAAATTATAAACCGTATATTGCGTAATCTGTTGCGATCTGCCGATTGGGACAGAGATGTGTCAGCTTCCCTGCGTTATCTCGATGCCTTGGTATCAATCAATCCTAAAGATCGATACCACCGAACTCTCCGAGCAATGACCCACTACGGGTTGGGCAGTTTTGTGGAGGCTCTCATAGATATTAATGATCTGATCGAACAAGACCCCAAAGATCCTGCAAACGCACCGCTAATCGAAATCAAACGGCGGCTAATGCAATCCCATGAGCAAATAAGGTAGTTTAAGCACCACACTTCCGTGCTCTAAAACTATTTATTCGCTCCAACCCATTTCTCGCAATGCAGCTTGCACTCCTTTTAAATCTTCGTCTGCTAAAGCCATTGCTTTAAAGTGCTCATCCCTCTTCACCGCTTCCTTGAGAAAATCAAGGCACTCTCCAGGACTTCCCAACTGACAAGCATAACAAGCCAAGTTATAGCGAATCAACGCGTCATCATAGTTATGCACCAAGGCTTCCAGTAAAATCTCTCTGGCTTGTTCGATCGATAGACACCGGCGTGTTGCATAGGCATCCGATACCCACCATCCACTTTCGTTGGGAAACTCCATTCGCAATTCATAAGCAATCTTTTGCATCTCCTTCCAACTTTTTAACCCTTGAAAAATCTCGATTAACATTGATTTCTTTTGTTTCGACCAAGGTAATTCATCGGGTAGACCAGAAAGTTCTGTTCTGGCTTGTTGAAACATCCCCAGTTTTACATATCCCATAGCTCGGGACCAATGAACCTCAGGGCGTAGAAGATGTGGCAGTGGTCCGACGGTATCTTCTTTCATGCTCAGGATCTTACCGAATCCACATGATCCTTTAAGTGTGTGTCATTTGTACGCGACCAGCGAGATGCTAAAATACTCCCAATCAGGCAATGGAGAATGGCACTAAGGGCACATGGAGCTGGCACCATGGGCATGGTAGAAAAATGCTTAGTTGCCAAGGCGGTACCAAGACCGGAATTTTGCATACCCACCTCAATTGACAAGGTTTGCTTGTCCAGCCTATCCCTATGTAACCAATGTGCACCAACATAACCCCCTAAAAAACCACCGAGGTGAAGCAAGCTGGTAGCCGCAAGAAGGATCCATCCATGATCAAAAATTAAATCTTTTTTAGCCGCGAGTACGAAGCCCACAATTAATAAAATAAACAACACAGAGATTAATGGAGAAAATTGAGCTACCTTCCTCGCCGACTTTGGGAACAATCGGTTCCATCCCACTCCAATCGCTAACGGGGCCAAGACAATTAAAAGTATACTTTGAAATAAAGACAATGAATCCACAGGAGTATAATGACCGGCATATAAATAAGTCAGCCAGGGCGTAAGTAATACAGCTGCCAAAGTCGAACACAGCGTGAGGCTTACCGACAAAGCAACTCGAGCTTTGGCCAAAAAAACTACCACATTTGAAGCGGTACCCCCTGGGCAACAGGATACAAGAATTAATCCAACGGCAATTTCCGCAGGCAATTTCAATACCCAGGCCAAGCAGGCACTCCACGCTGGCATAATCAAAAACTGTAAGCCAATACCCATTGCAATTACCCTAGGTTCTTTCCACACCTCGCGAAAATCTTGAGGTGTTAAGGTTATCCCCATCCCTAACATGATTAACCCAAGGCCTAGGCTTATGGCGTCCGCACCATACCAGAGAAAAAGGGCTGGTTCATAAAGAGCAGATACTCCCACAAGTATCGACCAGACCGGGAAACCGGCAGTCAGCCAAAGTGAAATTCTACCTAGGTTCAAAGGTTAATCACTTTGAGATTTCCCAAAATTCAACTTCTCCCCATTGATGCCCCCACCCCTGAAATTTGGGTGATATTTTAAAGTACCGGGCCCGAACGGCTCGCAAATCCATTTCCACCCAGGTTCCTTTCTCCTGCAAAGTAACGATCTCTCCATACTCATTAAATGGGAAAAAGGTTTTGCCATCCAAACCAACAGCCACCTCGACACTTTTTAATTCATCCTCCCTAGCCCAAGCTTGAAAATAGACGCGAATCACTCCAATTCTCTTTGATTCCCCAAGATCAAAAGTAACCGTTGGATCTTTTTGATACCACGCCGTCCAGGTTGAGCGCCATCCATCCTTGGGCAACTTCCCGTCCAATAATCGATCCAGACCGAACCGTATTGCATCCATCGTTGGTCCAGGGGACGAGGTTACTTTTTGTACCTTGCATAAACGTAAAGAACGAGATGGATCTGAACTAGGAGAACCTTGACCATTCGCACAGGGAGAAAAAATCAGGAAAAGGGCAAACAAATGAAATAAAGATAAAAATGTAGCCATAGTACTTTTCTCTAATGTCCACGGCTTGCAGGCAAGCGTTATAGGATTAATTTTTAATTCCCAGGGAGCTTTGTACTGAAGGACGGGTCACGATTAACCATCCAACGGCATCCCGTTTGTTCAACACACTTTATAAAAGCTCTTTCCGCAGTCCCAAGGGAGTGGCTTTTCAAGGTTGAAATACCCCACGGTCTAATCAATCTTTTGGGTCCAAGAGGCAGTGAGACCAGGTCCCCCGATTCAATCTCTTTGGCAACAAACCAGTCCGCCAAAATTCCGATACCAAATTTATGCTTAATCAACTCCTTAGTAGTTTCCGAACTGTTCATTTCCATGAATGAGTTAAGTTTAATTCCTTTTCTTGATAAAAAGTCTTGAATTGTCCGAAAGGTGAAACCTCTTCGATTAGGCAAAATAAACTTTTCTCCACCTACATCTCTCCAACTTACAATTCCTTTTTTCGCCCAACTGTGTTCTGGATAGGTAACTACTACTAACTCATCGGAAAAACAGGGTATAAACAAGTAATCTGAACGGGGAAAAGGTTCCACTGTTAAACCCAGATCTACTTCGCTTGAACTTAGAAGATCTAAACAGTCCAAGGTATCTAAGCCTCGAATTTCAAATTTACACCTCGGTTCTAAACTCGAAAATTCTTTTAAGAGCGTAGGTAATAAAAATCGACAAATTTGATCGCTAGCTCCCAAACGAATTCGAGGTATCCCTCGGTCATCAGAGCTACGAATTTCATCCCTTACTCGGTTCATTTCTTCTAACCAAGGACGGGCAAAAGCAAGCAATCTTTCACCTGCTTCCGTTAACTGAATTTGCTTTCCCTGCTTTTTTATAAGTTTACAACCCGCTTCTTTCTCTAAGCTGCGCAAAGAATGACTTACTGCAGACTGAGTAACAAACAACTGCTTGGCCGTACGCGTAAAACTGCCCGTTTCACAAAGATGCTCGAAGGCTTGGAGTTGTCGGGTATCGAGTGGACGAATTCTTTTCATTTACACTATAAACATCTTGCAAGTTTTGAACCAATTTCACTTTAATTATAATAGTGTTCACGCTTTGTTCAGCATTCAGGCTCCCTTAATTGCTTGTAGACTGTAATAAATTAGGTACTTTTCGTAGGAAATGCGTCTTTGGTCTATATCACTCTTTTTATTGATCCTTGCTCTATCAGGCATCTCTCTTCCTGTTTTATCGGGACAGATTCATCCTAAGGAAGTTTTGGGCCGAAAAATCTTTGACTCTTTTCGTCAAAACAAATTTAGCGACTTTTACTTAAGGTCGATTTTCTCTCTCGAAGAAGAACAGTTCCGGGATCTTCTATTCAACCTCGAAAATTTTGAACTCCGACAAAAACTCCTTCAATTTTATACCTTAGATTATCCAACCACGACCAAGACTCCGCTCGACCGTTGGAAAATTGCATTCGCACATACTTGGAGAGATCAATGGCGGCACATTGCAAAAAACTCACCTAAAATGATCCAACGTGAGGCCTTTGACCCGATTCTTCGAGAGGCCAAAGGTTATGGAGTTCAATGGGAGACTACCCGCCTACTTGCCATCGAAATTCCTCTTTCGGTTCATTGGACAAATAATCGCTTTATAGTTTCTGGAGATTCCATGATTGATCCTAATGCGACCGATCCTAAAACCCTTTTTTTTGAACGTGGACTTACTTATCGTTTACAACTCGATCACTCTACCCACGGAAAGCCTTTAATGATTGGGTATTCCCCGGAAGACTCACAGAAAGCTTACAACCAAAATATTTTGGGAAACGGATCTGGACAAGCTGATTTGCTGTTTCGCTTTGATAATCCCTTCCCAGACCGCCTCTTTTATTTTTGCCCTGATGAATCTTCAGCTGGCGGGCCCATCCTAATTAAGAATTTTAACGAAACGACCAAGCCCAACCAAAGGACCGACATCTTGCTTACCTTTTCTTTTGGCCAACCAGAAAGGGCCTATCAAATTTTAGTTCGTGAGGTGTTGAGCACGCCATGGGGAGAAATCTTTTGTGAACGCCCTCAATGGATTGGTGAAGTTCCCTTGCCTAGAGGACTCAACTTCAGTCGTTAATTCCTGCTACACCACTACAATCTGACTAGCGGAGGACTTCAATGAGTTCTCCATTTTTGTAACGCACTGCCTTGGATATTTTGCCGTCCTGGTCCCATGAACGCATCAATCCATTTGCTCGATTATTGAACCATTGCCCTTCCTCCTTAAGCTTACCGTTGGGATACCACAACCTTTCCATTCCATCTTTTTGGCCATCGAGGAAGCAAGCTTCCGCACGGGGGATATCGTCGGGGAAGCTCTCTAAAGCCATCCCCGTAAAAGGAGTACGCTCAACATCGTGGTGCCAAAGATTGGTTTTTTTATCCCTTACCAAAGAAGCTCCGTCTACCCTGCGAAGTTTCAAACTCAATCGAGCATTTTCCCACTTTGCTACCTCCAGATCGGCCTCCAACTCCCGCATCCTTTCCCGTCTTGTTAATGTAGATTCAGTAAGCGTGTTTTCTGGCGTTGCAACCGAGTCATCTTCACAACTGCAAAGAATAATTACCAAAAATGATACAAAATTTACTCTCCAAATCATTGATCTCTTGACTAGCTTTAATCTATGCTTACCGCAAGTCGCTAAACATAATTAGCAATTCAGGGTATTAAAGGCAGTAACTCGGTAAATAAAAAATTAAATTATATTCACCCTCAAAGCCGAACACTAAAAATTTACTCAGGCAGATATTGAAAGGAGGAAAGAACTTCAGCTTTGGGATATTTAACAAAATTTGAAGAAACGCAGGTTGCTTCAAGTGGAAACTTAAAATCTTCGAACAATTTCACTGATTTTTCTAATTGTTTTGGTGAGAGCCTACTAGCTAAAGAACAGTGTGGTTCCCATAAATCAGTCCGATAAAATTTGTTCATCGATGAAAATTTCGCATTTGCATCATGAAGATTATGAAGTTCAGACAATAAATTTGAATTTTCGGGCGAAAGAAAGAGAACACCTCTATCCGGAAATGCAGCAAGTGCATTAAATTCAAAATTAAAAGTTTTCTGGTTTGCCAAAAAATCCCAATTTACTTTTTTGACTCCGGTAATTTCACCATAAACGAGTGTGATATGTGGAGAGAAGCCTTTTTCTAAAGCCCTACAGGGAATATTATTTTGAGATAGTACATTCCACATTTCTTGAATTGCTGCGTTAGTAATATCGTCAAAGTGTACTTCTATTGAATAGGGCATGTGTTCATGGAGTTAAATTGAAATTTCAAAATCTATAGTTAGTCAAATTCGAGTTATGATGCAATGGTTCTAATAACCTTAATATTCTCATAGATCGTTTATTGGGAAGAAATCAAGTAGAGCATTCTTGTCATTATAATAACCAATCCTCTCCACTGAAATCTTTCGTCGCCTCTCCCGTGCATTCGATTATATTTGATAAGTATTTGAAAATTGATCGCTTAAAAGGCAAATAAGTAGGAAAGTCATACTCGCCATCGAATCGTTTATCGTTATCGGAATTGAGTAGAAGAGAAAATTAGTATTTGGCGCAAATTAGGATAATGGAAAATATGAAAAAAACATTTCAATTAGCACACGAGAAAATTAAGTATCCTCGAATGATCGAGTCGGTGAAAGCCGAAGTCAGAAAACATTTGAAGCGTTGCCGTAGAAAACCCCTGCCCAAGGGTGCAGACTTCTGGGACTTTGATTGCAAGTTTGGGGACACCGAAAAACATGCAAAAAGTTGTCATCTGGCAGAAATTGATAAAAACATCAACCATGCGGAAGAACGAGAACTCAAGTCATTTTATATCGAAGTGATTGCCATTCATGGTAAAAGGCAAAAGCATGCTTCAGGGAAAGGCAATATATCCATTAAACCAAAGCTCATTAAAAAATAAGACTAATCATCAAAGAAAAAGTTTGCCTACAAGTTTTAGAGTCAACATCAACTTACAACCAATAATTGATGCCCGAATGAGAAACATAAACCTTGGAAATGAACCATCTCAAGTCCATTGTAAATTAGTTTAGGGCGAAAAAATAATATTTTCCAGTACAATTTTTGGGGTATAAGTTTCAAAAATCGATAATGTCTAGTTCCCTGATTGAAAACTGCTACTGAGCAATTCCAGTTTTTTTCTGTTTTGCAAAAGTCTACTCTCCAAAGACTCAAGGGAGCTGGACATATTGCCAAGGTTTTCGGCTCTATTTGTGTTTTTATTGACAGTGACGGCTTGAACATCTGAAGGCGTTTCAATAACGCTAATAGTGTCTGCAATGTGCTGGGGAAAGTTGTGTGAAGTAGTAATCTTTGTGGCTTCCACTCCGTTTCTATTAATCGTGTAGGAATGGGGTAAGGGAACAGTTTCAGTGCGATCTGTTGAAAATCTCTTAATTTGTCGATAGTTGGCTTTAGCTGCTTTTTGCCCAACTACTTCGGACTTGGTTGTTTTAAAAATGAAAAAATTGCTAGTAGTTGTACGAAATTGAGGGTCCAATAAAAAGGAATCTGTACTTCCTTCTAGGGCGTTAAACACAGCAGACTGTTTGGATGCATGAATCATTTCGTCGCCTTGATAAACATCTACAAGTTCATCGTCATAGTTCGCACGACCATTATCTCCAAAACGCAAGAAACCAAATAATTCAACTTGGTTTCCTTCTCCTTCCACTTTGCCAAGTAAATTAATATCAGAAGTAACTTGGACATTTTTCACTAAACGATCATCATATTTAAGGGAGTTGCTTTTTGAGATATTCGACAAGCAACCACAGAGTAGTAACGGCAACAAAGAAGATAAAACTTTCATGATTACAACTATTGAGAAAAAAATCTCATTGCCAATCCATTTTTTATAAAAGGTGAAAGAATACTTCTTCTTTTACATAGCTTAATACAGAAAATAGAAATAATTAATAAAAAGAAAGGGGAAGAGAATAATTTCTTCTGGGCCATAACATACCGATCCAATTGAATATTTCCTAAGTGTGGACAATCGCAATGTTAGCAGGACAACTCCTTAGTAATCTCGACAATACATTCTTGCTGAAAAGAGGTGCTCAGTACAGGTTTAATAAAGCTGTGCAAATAAAAGAGTATACCTATAAAGAGATTGCTGGGATGATCGATCATGCCCTACTCCACCCGACACTAACAGATGAGGAACTTAGCTCCGGTTGCTCCCTTGCCCATCTCTACGAAGTCGCAACTGTCTGTGTAAAACCGTACCATGTTGAGCAGGCAGTAAAAAAGCTGGAAACTTCCAGCGTGCAGGTGTGTACGGTAATTGGTTTCCCCCATGGGGCAAACCTATGTGAAGTAAAAAAGCTGGAAACTCAAAGAGCCTGTGAGCAGGGCGCCAGTGAGGTGGACATGGTCATTAACCTTGGAAAAGCCAAAAGTGGAGACTGGAAATATATCGAGGAGGAAATCTCACAAGTTTGCGAAACTGCTAGGGAGGGAAATGCCAAAACTAAAGTTATTTTTGAGAATGATTATTGGAACTCGCGTGAATACGATAGCGACGGGAATACAATTAAGAAAAAACTCTGCGATATATGTGAAACCGTTGGAGCAAACTGGATCAAGACCTCAACTGGGTTTGGATATATATCACAGGCGGATGGAAGCATGATCACAATGGGAGCAACCGAGCAGGATATTGCCCTCATGGCAGGCACTTGTTCAAACAAGGTAAAAATCAAAGCGGCTGGAGGCATCAAAAACTTTGATAACCTTTTAAAAATGAGACAACTTGGAGCATCCAGAATTGGAACATCTTCCACCCAGCTTATTTTAGAGGAATGCCGGGAATCCCTAAGCCTGAAATCCCTCAGGCAAAACATATTTAAAACAACTCAGGGCTATTAATTCACCAACTCCTTTTTACCTATGATTGCACCCATCAAACCAAGCCAACCAAAAAATGTGCTAGGAAACGATCTTGTTCCCTGTTGCCTCGAAAACATGACCGGTTGGAGCCGAAATGGAAGCTGTCAGACGGATGGGGCCGATCATGGCAAGCATGTGGTGTGCGCCCTGATGACAAAGGAATTTCTTTCCTTTAGCAAAGAAGCAGGCAACGACTTAAGTACGCCCATGCCCGAGTATAATTTTCCTGGATTGAAGGCTGGAGATTGTTGGTGCCTTTGTGCCGGACGCTGGCAAGAAGCCTTCGTAGCCGGTATGGCTCCTAAGGTAAAACTGGAAGCCTGTGAAGAATCGGCATTAGAATTAATAAGCCTGAAAGATTTAAAGGCTCATGCTGTTGTAGACTGATTGATTCTTCTTCTAGCTTCAAAAACCTTATCTTTTATCTTTAAGCTAGAAGACAAATTTACCCTGCGTTATTCGCTTGTTCTCGACAAGAGCTCACTACTAAGAAACTGATAAGTATCCGAACTGATGCCACTAATCGATACCATACACTGGGAAAATATAAGGGATCGCTCCCCCAATTCTCTGGCCGAACTCTATGACGGATTTGCCGGAGCAATGTTTTCTCTGGCGTTGGAAGTACTGGGTGATCGTTGGGAAGCCGAAGAAGTAATTCAGGATGTATTTGCCTATGTTTGGAAAAAACCGGAATCTTTTTCTCCAGCGAAAGGTAAATTTAGCAGTTGGCTACTGGTAATCACCCGAAACCGCAGCATTGATCGCGTACGCTCGCGCAAACGCAAGGTGGTAAGCGGTGAACCAATTGAAGTACTCAGCAACCGACAAGACCTTGGGTCTAAAGACGGAGCGGAGGAGGCCTCCAAATCCGATGAGCGTTCTTTCTTACGGAGTGCTTTTAAACAATTGCCTGAGGATCAGAGAGAGGTGATCGAACTTTCCTACTTTAAAGGACTCAATCATCTCGAAATTTCGGAACAGTTACAACTCTCACTCGGAACTGTTAAATCCCGTATCCGTTTGGGCATGGAAAAACTCAAAAGAGCCTTATCTAATCTGCGTTCATAAATTTTTTATTCCTTAAAGATTATGAATACTAAAAAAGTATAATCCTTTATTTGCGAAGCTTTATATATCCGCATAGAAATAATTCCTAAACCATTTTGGACTCCATTCGCCAACAAGCCATCGATTACCTAACAGGGTCTCTTTCCTCCGAAGAGAGAGTCACATTCGAGTATGAACTCAAAAACAGCGAATCTACCCGTAATCTTCTCGCTGATTTAAACGATGATTGGTCTAGCCTTGCTCTTCTATCACAACCATCTTCGCCCGATCCTGATTTAAGGTCGCGTACATTGATGCTTACGCAAGACCCACCTGACTTAGAACCTTTCCTTGGTTCTGACGGGGTGGAAAGATTACGCCAAAACTATTCAAAACCAGCCAGTCGATATCTTGGAGGGGATGGTACTGTGGATACCTCCGAAGTAAAAGATATTTCATTAAAAGACGGTATTTTTCGTACCTATGAACATTTATTAAGACTCCTTCCACTGGTTAGCGGTGACTCGCCAGCAGCCTTTGGAGATTTTTCTGATTTGCAAAAATTTGTATATGATAATTTACCATTGGAAAATGAATTGAGCAAGTGGACCGACCCATTACTCCCCGGAGAAGATCCGGTCGCACAATCTCTGCAACGATCTCTTCTTGCTTCCCTCCCTTCCCTTGCTCACTTCACTGATCTTGCGGGCTCAGGAAAAATCGGCCTAAGTGAAGTAAGGCGAATCTTTTATCTCTGTCGCGATCAATTAAAAATTATGCGTGCGTCCTTTCAGGATTTAGACCCGCAACAACTAGCCGAGGACGAACTTATTCGAGTGCATGGAACACATCTATTGCGACAAAAATGGTCGGGTGCACGCCATTCCTTCTTCAATCAGGCAGGCTTAGCAAGCTGTGGAAATTTCTTTGAAGGCCCGATTAGTGAACGCTGTGTGGAATTTGCTGAGTACGACTCCAACCTTTACTGCCTCGCAAATTTGATTGCTAATCGTTCTACAGCTGGCGGTTTTCAAATCGAATTAATTAAAGATTCAGTCCCTGGTTGCGTGCTCGCGATTGCCCATGCAGAAGTAGACTCAAAACTCGACGAAGAATTAAATGCAGTTGCATCGTCTAACCTATCTTCCCTACCTGCGGTTCTATCCAAAGATGCATGCCTCTGGTCTCTGCTCCAGGGATCAATGAGACGAGGGTTCCCCGATCATTCCGTTGGGGAACTTGCAGATGCTTCCTTTTTTGGAAAACAACGATTAGAAGGTGAGACCTACCTTTGGTTTGCCTGGCCAGAGATTGAAAATGCCCACTCTGGAGCGGTTGCCTCCACAGAAAAGCCAGGGCAATAATGCCCAAATTCGGGCTCACAAATCGGCTCACACATTCCCTGACTGGCAAATAATTGCCCTTGGTACTTAGCCATGTTAAGTCGAACAGCGTTGTATGGTTCATGGTTCACACAGGCTGAAGACGAAGACTTAAATCGAGAGCGACTTGCCCAGAACCGATATCGTTCTAATAAAAAATGATCTATTTCCTTACCAGCCAAATTTTGATTCAAGTCTCTAACATTCCAAGATGCATCGATCGTAGAAAGCCCGACCCTTTTTCGGTTACTGGAATAGGATAAGTGACCGGATTGAAAACTTCCAGATCGTTCAATGCGGGCATTATTGTAGGGCAAACCATAAAGCATACGAGCACCGATGACTCCAACTGGGTCCGTTGAGTCCAGTGAAAAAAACCATACCCCTTTCCTTCCCTTTTTGTCCTTTATGTAGGTACGTAGATTGAGCTCCCAAAAATCGCTCCATTTTAACCAACTAATCGGACGGATACGCAAATTGCTCAAACGAAAGGCAACAACACTTATCCAAGCCTCGTCCTCAAAAGTATCGACCACCAAATCATCAGGAAGCCTAACTTGAATCATCGCTGGGTTTACTCGGTAGTGTAACATGACAAGATCTTCCCAGTTTTGTGACATAAACCGGTTGAGAAAGGATTTGATCATGAGATCGGCTTGTTGGTGGAAAAGCCGGTGGCTTGGAATGAATTATTTTTTGGGAAAAAGCTCGTCTAGCTTTTCCCGGCGATAACGAAAAATTCTCTCCAAGGTGCGGCGGACAAAAAGAAGGTGGGCAATCGATCCAAAAATCCCAAATGGTACTTTATAAATAATATCATCTGACATCCGTGTACCTTCATCTACTTCTTCCAACCGGTGAGTATGCAACCACAATTTATATGGCCCCACCCTTTGTTCATCCATAAAAGAATATCCCTCCTCCACATACTTAATTTCCGTTAGCCAGGGTGTCCAACCAAGGAGAGGAACTTTCACCTCATACTCAAGAAATAATCCTGCGTAAGCCCGTTCCGGTGGCTTTCCCTTGATTCGAAAAGCAAGATCGGGCGGAGTGATTTGGTTGAGGTTTTGCGGGACCGATACGAAATCCCAAAGGGTTTGGCGATCAATCGGCAAAATTTGTTCTTGGGTGAGGTGATGCATAGTTTCTTTATTAGCGAGGATTATAGAATGGGCAACCCGCTTGACCAGACGCCAAACCCCATATAAGCTAAACTTATGATAAAGCTATCCCTAATTGCCATCTTCCTCGTTCCTTCCTTTCTTCTTCAAGCTCAGGATTTCATGTCAGACTCTGCAGCTATCAAAGTATCGTACGGCTCCTCCCCCGACCGAAAAGTAGAAGGAACAGATATTGAAATTGGTGGAAGTCAGTGGGAATTAATGACTCCTTTATATTACCACGACGGTGGTGACTGGTCTTTTGGCGCGGGTTTGCGTTATCAAAGCACAAATATTGATATTTCGGATTCGACTTTTTTACAGGAGGATCATTTGCAATCACTTGAATTGGCCCTGTTCTTAAGCAAAGATTACTCCGCCAGTTTAAAAGGGATTGTTTTGCTCGTCCCTGGGATGTCCGGAGATTTTGAAACCACTGGAGGCGATTCCATGAACTACATGGCCATGGCGGGGGTTCGTTGGAAAAAAAGTGAAACCTTCCAATGGATTTTCGGCGCCTTTTACTCAACTGGGTTTGACGATAACATATTTCTACCTGCGGTAGGTTTCATGTGGGAACCATCCGATAAGGCTGACTTGTTTTTCGCCGGTCCGATCATTCGCTACCGATACAGTTTGACGGAATCGTTTGATTGGATTGCCGGCGGACAATTCTCCGGAAATCGTTGGCTAACAGAGGCAGATTACAATGATGGTGCTGGAGTTGTGGAAAAAGAATTCTCCATGAAATCCTACCGTCTTTACACCACTACACAATGGAACCCGACCGGGAAACATGGTGTGTTTGCCACGCTCGGTGCTGAGCTTGGACGAGAAGTTGAGTTAAAAAACGCAACCGGTACCACTATTGCCGAGCGCGACCTTAAAAGTGCACCGAGTATCGAGGTTGGGTACCGCTTTCGCTTCTAAAAAATAGTCCCCAAAATTGCTTCGGCAGCCTCTAATCCGGATAGGCTTGCACGCTCAACTCGCTCCCCACCAAACCCATCACCAGCAAGCGTAAGTCCGAGCTCGGGGAG
This sequence comes from Opitutales bacterium, assembly GCA_029251885.1. GTDB lineage: Bacteria > Verrucomicrobiota > Verrucomicrobiia > Opitutales > Seribacteraceae > Chordibacter. The sequence goes on from JAQXCL010000030.1 coordinate 26,209, forward strand.
GTGCAAGTGACTGGCACCAAAAGTCACCAAGGGTTTGGCAAAGCCCCAACGATGGGAAACCCAAGACAATAAACGGGCTCCCAATTGATCTTCAACAGAGGCCAATAACTCAGGTGCCCATTCTTCTGCAGGCACTTCCCAATTTGTTTGGGATAATTCAGCCGATGTGTGTAAGGTAACCGCCGGTCTTTGAGAAATTCCCTTCACCTGATTATCGGACAACCAGTCTATATTTTTTGCGGGGTGCGTAACCGCTCCCGGATGAATGAGTTTGGAAGGACGATCCAAGATTCCTAGAATTGCCAGACAACGGGTATGCCGGATTGCCTTCAGGCGATCCATTGATGCCGCCCCAAGCTCTAATCGACTTCGGTCGAAAAGTTCGAGCATTTGCAAGGATGGCATCGTTATGACGAGGTGATCTACTTCTAAAACTCGCCCTCCTCCTTCACGCTCTAGAATCTTCCAACCTTTTGTCCTCTCAATTTTTTCGACGAAAAAATTTAGCGCAAGCTTGGATCCCTGAGTAAGGGACTTGGCAGGCCCAGTCATACCGGTTTTACCGCGATAACGCATGTCTGTTGGAATATCAGATCTTCCAGGCACTTGATCGTACCATTCAATCGCCCGTTTTTCTCTACACCATTGTTCATTGAGAGTTTGCAACCTTACATCGCGAGCGGTGTAGAACTGAGCCCCATGATCAATCCTCGCACCATCCATTCGACGGGTAGCCATACGACCGCCCACACCCCTGCCTTTTTCGACTACAGTTACCTGATGGCCCGCCTCGGTTAATTGATGGGCACAGGAACAACCCGAAATACCAGCTCCAATGATGGCGAAGTTCATTTTAATTGGATTGACCAGAAGGATCAAATGATTGTGAGAATTTCAAATTTCTAGAAAAGTAGGTGTTTTAAAAATGAAGGCTTTGAATTTCAACATTGTAAACAAAACCCTCTTAAATTATCGAAATACTTTCAACCAAGATATGAGCAGTGCGAGCATGACACCAGAACAAGTAAGCAACTACAATAGTGTGGTTGGCAAGCTTGCGGGTAATTTGCCCAGCATTCCTGTACTGGTTAACGATATGATGAAGGTGGCATCCGATCCTGGCGCTGCAACTTTTGCACTCTGCGACATCATTCAAAAAGACCAGTCTGTTTATGCTAAAATCCTTAAAGTCGCTAATTCTGTTGAATTCAGACAAGAAAGAACTGATCGAATTACACAAATTAATGATGCTGTCCTAAGCATTGGCACAGAAAACGTCCGGCGGACTTTACTCAGTACCTCCGTCCTTGATAGCTTTAGGAGCGATGAGAATGAATCTAAGTTTAAGCTGGAAGGTCTTTGGCTACACAGTTGCGGAGTGGCTCTAGCAAGCCAATTTCTCAGCGATCGGTATGATGAAGAACTTGCAGATCAAGCCTATGCATGTGGACTTCTGCATGACTTGGGTAAGGTCGCCAAAATTAAATTCTTGAAAAAGGAGTTCCTCAGCGAAGTTAAGTTTACACACAAAAACAATTGCTCGCTTTGGTTTGCCGAAAAAGCTTTGGGCCATATTCAACACGATCTTCTCGGCTCAATGATCATAGAAAAATGGGGGGTTTCTCCCATCATTGAAAAGGTTGCCCGCTGGCATCATACCTACAGCAAAGGATCTCGGTTTTTAGTAGATGACCCCAAAATTCACAAACTCATCGATATTGTTATGCTAGCAAATCATATGATCAAAGAGTTAAGATTTGGAAATAGTGGTTCGGCGGAAATTGAAGAGTTACCATCAGCCTTCTTACGGAGACGCAGAATGAACGAAGAAGAATATATTTCTGCCCGCGAAGCTGTTCGCATGCAAATCGATGCAGAGTCTGAAAACCTAGCGATTCTGTTAAACGGATAAATTCGATTTCCGTGCCCCTGATCCCTCTGTTTGGGCTATCATAAAGTTGGACATATATTTATATCATATGAAACTCAAGGTTCGACATGCTCAAGATCGAGGTTTTGCAGAACATGGTTGGTTGCATGCCAAATTTTCATTCTCTTTCGCCAATTACTACGATCCTGAAAACTGCGGTTTTCACTCCTTGCTTGTGATGAATAACGATGTAATTGAGCCTGGAGGAGGTTTCCCTACCCACCCTCACAAAGACGCAGAGATTTTCACCTATGTGATTTCTGGAGAACTGGAACATAGGGACAGTTTGGGAAACGGTTCGGTTATACGACCCGGCGATTTGCAATACATGAGTGCTGGATCAGGGGTAACTCACAGTGAATTTAATCCATCGACTAACCAAGCTACCGAACTTTATCAGATTTGGATGACCCCCAATAAAACAGGCGGAGAACCCCGCTATGCAAAAAAAGAACTAGCTGGAGCTGAAAAGCAAAACGGATGGACCCTTCTTTTTTCGGGCGATGTTGGCGAAGACTCCACGCCGATTCGTCAAAACGCACAGTTTTTATTTGGAAGAGCGGATGCGGGGACAAATCTTTCAATCAAGCCAGAAGAGACACTTCCTCATGCTTGGATTCAAGTGGTTTCCGGAGCATTGAGTGTCGCTAACCACAAATTGGGAAAAGCCGATGGACTCAGAATCGAAAACCTGGACGCACCTCTCCACTTAATAATCAACAAACCCTGTTCTCTGTTTCTGTTTCGTCTGTCCGACAACTCATGAGCCAGCAATCATTATTTAATGAAGGTATTGAGGAGTTTGATCTGCCCGATTCAGAACTTCACTACCAACACCAATTTTTACCAAAGCCAACTGCTGACCGACTGCTCCATGACCTCAAAGAAAAGATCGAATGGACCCAAAATACGATCCGTTTCTACGGCAAAGAAAGTTTAGTACCCCGGCTCGAAGCCTGGTATGGAGACCCGGGTAAATCCTATGCGTATTCCGGTATCCATATGAATCCAAAACCATGGACCGCAGATCTCCTTAAAATAAAAGATCCGATCGAAAAGCAGGCGGGCGTTACCTTCAATTCCGTACTGATTAATTATTATCGTGATGGAAAAGACCGGGTGGCCTGGCACAGTGATGACGAAAAAGAGCTGGGCCAAAACCCGGTGATCGGATCAGTCAGCTTGGGAGCTGAAAGAAAATTCAAGCTACGGCACAAAAAATTCAAGGAGAACGGGCATAAGGCGGAAATCATGCTCCAACATGGAAGCTTTCTATTGATGAAGGGATCGACCCAACACCACTGGATGCACGAGATTCCCCGAACCGCCAAGCCAATCGGTCCGCGGAT
>JAQXCL010000052.1 GCA_029251885.1 Opitutales bacterium
GATGCAGTGGGAGGAGTGGTCAATGTTTTATCCAGTAAACCATCCTTTGGCTATGGTGAGAAGTATTCATCTGGTGAATTTTTTAGCCGACTATCCTCTGCTGAGCGTTCCTGGACAGTGGGTATATTAGGGGAGGTTACTTCAGGTGATTGGTTTGTCGAAGTTTCGCATACGGAGCGTTCATTTGGAGATCTTGATGGAGGAAGCGAGGTCGGTAGGCAGACGAATACAGGGTACGGCATGAGGGGGACTCAGTCCCGTCTGGCCCGTAAAATCTCGAATAATGCCCGCTGGGTATTTGGATTTCAGAAAGCTTTCATGGATGATGTGCCAAGAACCCATAAAACAATTGATGGTCTGAGCTGGGAAGGGTTATCTGTAGGGGAGGAACTTTGGAGGCAGCTCGACCAAGACAGAGAACTCTATTACGGTAGATTCGAATGGGATGACGCAGGCGGTGGGGCAGATGCAGGCCAGATTACCCTTAGCTCACATCAACATGGCCAGGAGCGAAACCGTAGGAAGTCTTCTGCTGGAGATTTAATTGATGACCGCCAGGGCTTTGAACTTGATGATATTGGATTCACCGCCCGCTTTGAAAGTGATGAAATGCATTGGGGTAAGTTTTCTTATGGCTTGGAGTTACATTCTGAAAGTCTTTCTTCTTTTGGTTCTGATTTTAACAATACCTCCATGGTTAACAGGTCTTATACTCAGGGCCCGTTGGCAGCAGATGCATCGTACAATCGTTATGCATCCTATCTTCAGTACGCCTATGAGCTCGAGTCTGGCTGGAAAGTCCAGCCTGGTATTCGCTACTCTTCAGTACATGCTGACCTCAAAGAATTTTATACTAAAAATAAAGATTTTAGTACCCAATCGGCTCCTCATTCTAAAACCTACGATGAGGTCATAGGTAGCGTGAGGGTTAGTAAGAGCTTCAATGAACAACTTTTTGTTTTTGGAGGCTTGTCACAAGGATTTAGGCCACCCAGCCTATATGACCTAACATCGACTGATGAAACGAGTATCATTGAGGAACCTAACCTTAATTTAAAATCCGAGGATTTCATCCAGTTTGAAGTAGGGGGCAGGCATAATGCAGGGCCTCTTTCGCTGTCTGCATCTTATTATCATACCTGGATAAGGGATATGATTGTACGTTCACCCTATGTGGATGCCGCGAGCGGTAAGACCAAGTCGGTCAAATCCAATGGTGATGGGTATATTCATGGGCTTGAATTAGAACTGGGTTATGTATGGTCGGAAGCCTGGAGTTCGACACTGTCATTTTCCTGGATGGATGGAGAAGTGCAGCAACTTCTTGATGATAATCTTACGGGCACAGTCACCATTGAAGGGAGAAACTTTTTACCCGTTGATCGTGCGACTACTCGGTTGATGCCGATTCAGACACATATTACGACTCGGTATCAACCGCCCACATCGCCATGGATGGGGGAATTATCGATACTCGCCGTGAGTAAAGCAGATAAGCTTTCGCTCAAAGATGAAACCGATAAGAGTAGGATTCCTCGGGGCGGTACTCCTGCTTATTTTCTTTTCGGTATAAGCGGAACCTACCAGTTTCGTGATAAATTGAATCTGTCAGTCGCCATTGAAAATACAAGCGATATCGACTATCGAATTCACGGTTCAGGAGTAAATGGTCCGGGGCGAAATTTCATATTTTCTCTGACTAAATCTTTTTAACAGTCAAATAAATCAGACCGTTGCATAGAGGCATGATCATTACTTTATGAATCGTCTGGCTTGGCACATTCCTTTTACTAAAACCAAATCCTAAATCCACTCCCAATAGTCCACCCCTTGTAAGGCTGTGCAGCGTTGGATGTTAATTCATCATATTGAATCCCGCTGACAAGTTTGAGGTTTTCTCCACATTGGTAGTAATTTAAACCAAAATACAAAGCATGGTGTTCATCTCCACGCCCTTGGTTTAAATCAATGGCTGCATTCCGGGTGTCGGCTAAAGGAACATATCGACTGTTTAGTTTGATGCCTTCGTGTTGATCAGACTTTTGGTATAAGTATCTACCCACCAATTTGAATTTATCTTCTTGCAGCCAATACATTGGCATAAGGACAACCCCAAAGAAATCACCCTGTTGTTCGATGCTTTTTGCTGAGCCGTCTTTTTTGAGTTCCCCATTACTTCCAATGGCAAATGTACTGTGTAATGCCCACGGACCATTACCTGTACGATTTACAAAAGACAGGGCCCAGTCATTTCCTCCAGCAAGGTGATCATCTCCAGTCGAACCATCCTGTTTATAGTAAGATAGCCAATATTCCAGAAGTTCATAGGAACTTTCCTGCGAATAATCGCCCAACCAGGATGCATAATACACACGACTATCCTTCCAGCCCCCAATGTAATCATCGTAGGTGCCGGAAAAAAGGGCGGTGTCAAAGGTGTGGTTGCCAGCAGACCATTTTATCCAGGCAGCCAAAGGGTTGCCTTTCTCTTTATCGTAGAGCCAGAGTTTATTGGAGAACGATGAACGCTCCAAGCAATTGATCTTTGTAGAGGATCTTTGCCACTCATCTGCCATGCGACCAGTTCTCCGACCGTAACCAATCTCCATCGAGTCGACTCCTTCGAATTTCCATAACTTGTCTGCATCGAGGGTGATGTTTGCTGCTCGAAAGGTTTCATGTCCCCATTGCCTGTAGTCATCGGGGTAAGCATTTCGATCGTTGGATAGTTGACTAACTACCTTAAACTTCCAGTAGGTACCAAATTTACCCGATAAGCCCATCCAAACCCGTCGAAACTCTTCAAAGTCATCATTAAACGAAATTCCCTCTTTGTCCGCCCCATCAATATGACCTACTTGATGCTGATAGGATAAAAAGAATTTGGCACTTTGCAGACCTTTTGAATCTGGCGACTCATAAAAATGACCAAAGTTTTTAAGTTTATTACAAAAAGGTGAATCGGTCTGAGCGAGGTTAATACCCGTGACCAAGAATGTAGTGAAAAAGAGGAAGAGAGAGTTTTTAAGATGAAAATAATTCATCCATATTTTCTTAATTGCCTAAGTTGTTTCGGTCAATGAACATGGATAGTATGACTTTTAAACAATATTTTAGCTTGGGTCTGTTTGCTCCACATAATGGTGATAAGAAGACTTTGCAGACCCAATTACATTGGACCTTTAGAATCACAGCGGCCTTATGTTTTATTGGGCACGGAACTTGGGGGTTAATAACGAAGTCCGGATGGTTACCTTTTTTTGCATCGCAGGGAATTGAGCCTGATCTGGCTTGGAAACTCCAGCCTTTGGTAGGTGCATTTGATATTTTAATGGCAGTTATTATTTTAAGGAAGCCAAACCGGGTTGTTTTGCTATGGATGTTTTTCTGGGCTTTATGGACAGCAATTCTTCGTCCATTGGCAGGGAACTTGGAAAAGATTCAAATTGATGGTCAATGGGTCGTACAATTGGCCACTGATTCGATGCGAGTTGCTAAGATGCAAACTTGGGAGTTTTGGGAACGGGCAGGCAACTGGGGGCCTCCCTTTTTTCTTCTGGTTATGGGGGGGGCTTTTGCAATATCTATAAAAGATTTATTTTATCCTTACAAAGAGCCTGAACTCAAGGAATCAACCATCAATACTGTTTTCTTTCTTTGCAGATGTTGCCTGGCTTTGCTTCTTATCGGACATGCTGGCTTTGGGTTCGCAGTAGAAAAGCAAATGCTTATCAATCATTGGCAATCCATTGGGGTTGAAGCCAATATTGCCTTTATCAAAACGCTTGGCTACGCAGAATTTTTCCTGGGGCTCTTAATTTTTTGTTTTCCTGTTCGAATTTTGTTAATTCTTGTATTGGTTTGGAAACTTTTTACCGAGTTTTTGTATGTTCCTGCTGATACAGTCTCAGGTATGGGGATCATAAATATATTCGAATGGATCGAAAGGTGGGGGGACTATGGTATTCCCTTGGCTATGATCTACATCGTATCTTACAGAGTTGCACAACGGGGCTGAAGGTTAGCCCGCTAAATTGTTCCCAGGGAATGGGGCTAAATATTATCTTGGGGAATTATTAAAATTTGAAATCGCTCAGTAATCTGAAAGGTAATTAACACAACTCAAACCACATGGTTGAGTGCATGTACGACATTGAGGGAATCGTTTCCGATCCGTTCCATCTCGTTGAGGATATCAACATAAATCATTTCAGCTTTTAAATTCTCAGTTTCCTTCATTCGGCGGACTGCGTTTTTGCGTAACGATTTGCGGGAGGCATCAATCCGGTCTTCGATTGCCTCGGCTTTTTTGATATCAGGCATACCTGATCCTTCACTAAGATGAGATTGGTAGAGCTCCATGAAGTCGAGGATTTGTTCCGAGAATATTTTGATCTCACGTTGAGTCTCAATCGGTAAAGTGCGGTTTTTTCTATACTTTCTGTGGGCTAATTGAACGAGCCGGTTACAACAATCTCCGATATCTTCAAGCTCAGCAGTTACCCGAAGCATGGAAGCAACCCGCAAAGCCCGTTCGCCAGCCAGGCTTTCTGTTGTGCAATGGATCAATGTTTGCGTGACTTCAAAGGCTAGTTCGTCACACTTATCTTCCAGTTCCTTAAGTTCACGGATAAAGTCACTTTTGTCTTCCTCTGGATGCTCAAATACTTCCACGAATCCTTCAAACATATAACGAGTAATGGCTGCTAATCGGTTAACTTCACCTTCGACTAAAGCAAGGTTGAGTTCGCCCGTCTTCGGTAGCACACCCGAGCCTTCGTAGTGTAAGGCTGCAAGACTTCCGGGTTTTGGGGTTTTGCCATCCTTAGTTTTTGGCTGTACGATTCTTTCGACTAGTCGGCCCAGATGAGGGGTGAAACCGATCAATAGGGCAATATTTGCAAGGTTGAAAAGGGTGTGGAATAGCGAGAGGTGAAGCGGGATATTGCGATCCACGATGGCCTTCTTTGCACCAGCCAAATCTTTAGCGCTGGGTTCTCCGGCAAACCCATTGTCTCCCAAGTATACAATCGCTTCTTCGCGACTTACATCTTCGGTGTAAATGGCTCCTGGCATAATATTATCGAGCATGCCAATAAAGGGGTAGAAAAGAAGGAGCATCCAGCAAACACCGGCGATATTAAAAATGAAGTGTGCCCGAGCAGCTCGTTTGGCGTTCAGGTTCGCCCCGATAGAAGCAAGCCATGCAGTTACTGTTGTACCGATGTTTTCTCCAAGCACAATGGCAGCAGCGATCTCGAAATTGATCCAGCCATTAATCGCCAAAATAATGGTAATTCCCATGGCAGCGGAGGAGGATTGTACGAGGATGGTAAGAAGAACCCCAATTACGAGAAAAATGATGACCGATCCAAAGCCAAAGCTGTTCAAATACTCGATCATACCTTGAATATCTGCAACCATTGCCTGGTCACCAGGATCGGCACTCTTGAGCAGACTCTTGACATCGGGCACGGCGTTTTTCAATTCGCTCAAGCCGAAAAAGAGCAGACCAAAGCCGACAAGAAATTCTCCCGTATGTTTAAATTTAGGCTTGCTCATGAAGACGAAGGGCAGGCCAATCCCAATAATGGGTAGGGCGATCTTGGATAAACTAAATTTTCCAATTGAGGCGATAATCCAACCGGTAAGGGTGGTGCCCAGGTTTGCCCCCATGATTACTCCGATAGATTCCATCAGGGTTAACAACTGAGCATTTACAAAACTTACCACCATTACTGTGGTTGCGGAGGAGGATTGAACCAAGCAGGTCACCAATAGCCCAGTAAATAAGCCAAAAAAACGATTTTGCGTCATGGTTGCCATAATTCGACGCATCCCTTCTCCGGCTACTTTTTGGATACCCTCACTCATTACCCGCATGCCAAACAAAAAGATGCCGAGGCCTCCGAGGATATAAAGAAAGCGAACAATAAATTCCCAAGTGGTTACATTTCCCATGATGATGATTTGATTTTAAGAGTTATTAAAGATGAAGTTTAGAGGTTAGCGTGCTTACCAACTTATACGAATTCCAGATGTATATCCCCATCCTTCATACACTTTGGTGCCCAAGTTATCCATTTCTGTATATTGAACAGCATTTTGCCATTTTAATTTATGACCATGTAAGAAATAATTAATCCCGAAAAAGTATTCCTGCATTTCATCCCCACGACCAGCAAGATCTCGCTCATACCTAGTGATGTCTACATCCAAGGCGTCTTTGCTTTCCACATAGGAATAGCTGAATACTCCCTGTAACTTATCGGTAAAATCATAGAAGGGCATAAGTTGGACACCCCAAATATCGCTTTGTGAGCCGTATCCATTGGAGAAGCTTAGATCTCCCCAAAAATTGAACTTTCCATTCTTCAGTTTGGTCACCAATGAAAAAGCGTTTTTGTGTTCGGGTGTTTGATTTAAGGAATCTTCCTCCTGAAGCATTACATCGATACGAAGCAAGGAATTATCAAAGTATTCAGACTCATCAAAGTTGTACCCGATGGAAATGAGCCCAAAAGTTCCGTAATCGAATGCCTCGTCAAATTCCGGACCTTCATCACTTGAATATATGCCTGCCAGATAGTCCCAATTATCCCGACTCCCAGAAAGGGATGCTCCGGTGAAATATTCGTTGGTGAACCAAATATTTCTAGCTACTTTGCCACGCTCCAAGGTGTAAAGTTTCTTGGATGAAGTGGAGCCATGCAGAGTGAATGGAGCAGATTGTTTTCCAATTTTAATTTTTATGCCCGATTCCGTAGTCCAGGATAAATAAGTGTCGGTTAAATTTCGGTATAAAGGATCTGGTTGGTTAAGATTCATGTTGGCCTCGGAATGAAGGGTGATACCTCCGAATAAACCGGCTTTGAAACCAAAGCGAAACCGTCGCCACTGTGAATCATCGGCAGAGGAACCACTCACATCATTTTCAAAGCTGTGTGCATCCCCTTGCAGGCGTCCTGAAAGAGCAAATTTCTTTACCCATGGATTATCTTTATTTTCAAAAAGTACGGCTTTGCTCCACAGGTCATCATAAAAGGTGGATGGTTTATCTTCTGCCAAAAGTGCAAAAGACCATGACAAGATAAGAGTAAAAATTCCTATTTTTACTTTTTTGAAGCCGTTTTTATAAAAAATCATGACAAGAAAATAACATACAATCATTACACTAATGGGTCGCAATTGTTACAATTGTGTAAAAAAGCCTGTTTGTTCTATGAACGGATATAAAGGTCTGCTGAAATAGTTTCTTAAGAAGATTTTGGAAGTCGGAAGGAAAAGACTGAACCTTTCCCTAGCTTACTTTGCGCAAAAACTTCGCCTTTGTGAGCTTCGATAACTTCACGGACAATGCTAAGACCAAGTCCTGTCCCTCCTCGTTTGCGGGATCTACCTTTATCGACTCGATAGAACCGCTCAAATAATCGTGCCAGGTCATTAGGTGGAATGCCTTGTCCATTATCTTCAACAGAACAGACCAAAGAACGACTTTTTTTATCATGTCTTGCCCGCACTCGAATTAGGGTCAGATTATCCGCATGAACCAGGGCATTTTCTAAAAGATTTTCAAACACACTGATCAAACTTTCTTTATCTCCCAAAAGCTTCAAGTTTTCATCAGGCAAATCGATGGAAAAAGATGTGCCAGATTCCTGTGCCCGCACCTGAAAATTCTCCACGACTTGCTGAATCAATTCAGATAAATCCAAATTCTGTCTGACGTTACCATGAGCCTTACTTCCCAATCGGGCTAAGGAGAGAAGATCTTCGACAAGAACATTGAGTCGTAGTGAATTCCGTTGAATCTTGATAAGAAAGTCCTTCTTTTGATCTTTACTGAGAATTTCAAAGTCCTCGAGTAAGGATTCAGCAAAACCTTTAATAATTGAAACGGGTGTTCGTAATTCGTGCGAAGCATTGGCAACAAAGTCTATCCTCTTTCTCTCGTCCTCGTTTTTGCTCAGCTTGAAGTTGGGGTGGCTTACAGACCATCGGCTTTTTCCTCTGGATCGACCCAACCTCCATGCACTGATAAGACCAGTGAGGAATAAAAAGCCCAGAAGCAGGATGAGCCAGAATGGAATAAACATAATTTCTAGCTGCTATTCTCGGTTAGACGGTATCCCACACCGCGTATGGTCTCAATCTCAAGGCCGGAATTTTCAATCTTTTTTCGAACGCGTCTAATGTGGACATCCACAGTACGGGTTTCCACATCAGTATCGAACTTCCATACCCCAAGTAGCAAGTTATCCCGGGTCTGCACCCGGCCCTTCCGTTTAAGGAAATAATGGAGAAGGTTGAATTCTGTGAGCGTGAAATCAATTTTTTCTCCAGATATGGAAATACTGTGGTTATCCTGATCAAGCATCAGGTTTCCAGATAAAATACGGGAACTTGTATCTTCCGATTTTTCCGCAACCCGCTTCAAGATGCTATTAATACGAAGGGTAAGCTCCTGTATGTCGAAAGGTTTGCCCAAGTAATCATCTGCTCCTTGTTCCAATCCCTTGATTCTATGTTCAACTCCCGATTTAGCAGTTAACATAATCACGGGCACTTTTTGCAGAAGGTTATCGACACGGATCATGCGTAGCAGTTGAAGACCGTCCAAATCGGGCATCATTACATCAAGAATGATGAGCTCAGGCATGAAGTCTCTTGCCTTGCCCAAAGCTTCGAATGGGTTGTTGGAAAACTTTACCTCAAACCCGGCTTTGCCCAACTGGTAATGAAGGAGATCGGTGAGATCTTCTTCATCGTCGACTACAAATATACGAATGCGGGCGGACATGGTAAAACCCGCGATTTGACGGTGCCCGGGCGTTCATGGCAAGATTGATTTCTCC
>JAQXCL010000057.1 GCA_029251885.1 Opitutales bacterium
ACTTCTGCGATATGTAAAATCTTATGTTTGCCAGGTAGCTCCAAGCGCACAAATCGGCCAGGTTTTGCACTGCCTTTCTCTGCCACATCACCAAAGGAATTAAGAATCAGCTCATTGAGAACCATGTTGTGAATTCGACTTGGGCCGTTGTGGGGCAATCGAGCGTCCTTCAGAAGATCAATCCTGACCGCAGTGATTTTATCCAACGATGAAACAGCAGAGAGCTCATATTCTTCCAGAGCCTTTTTCGCACCTGATACAAAGATAGATCCGTCCACGGAGATGTTTAAGTCTGCACCTGACTGTGCGGTTCCTTTTGAGGGAACCAAGGCGTTCCACTTGGTCTGCTTTTGCTCAACTTCCCATTTTTTTAGTTCTGCAAGTAAGAGCTCATTTTCAGAGGATGGCTTAAGTGATCTCTCCAATTCGGATATTTTTTTCTTCAGGTCAGATTGTCTCTTTTTCTGATGGTCAGAATAAATGGAGTAGACCGGACGCTCATCCTTTTTATCCGAATCCTCGGTTTGGTTAAGGATGTCAAAAACCTGAAAATATTCCTCGTGAGTAATTGGGTCGTATTTGTGGGTATGGCACTGGGCACAGGCCATGGTGGTTCCCATCCAGGTGGCAAAGGTGGTGTTTACCCGATCGACTACCGCAACATTACGGAACTCTTCATCATTGGTTCCTCCCTCATTGTTGGTCTGGGTATTGCGGTGAAAGGCGGTGGCAATTAGTTGGTCATCCGTAGGATTGGGAAGTAAATCCCCTGCCAACTGATCGATGGTAAACTGATCAAAGGGCACATTCTCGTTGAATGCACCGATCACATAATCCCGATAAGCCCAGATGGTACGAGGAACATCATCGGCATATCCTGCAGAGTCTGCATAACGGGCAAGGTCCAGCCACATTCTTGCCCAGTGCTCTCCGAATGCGGGACGGGCAAGCAAATCATCAATCAATTGATCATAGGCATTAGGGTTCTCGTTTTGTACAAATGCATCCACTTCTACTGGAGTGGGAGGAAGCCCGATCAAATCGAGAAAGACTCGGCGAATAATGGTCCCTTTATCAGCAGGATTGGAAGGCTTCAGACCTTCTTCTTTTAATCTCTGCTGAACAAAATGGTCCACAGGATGCATGCCAGTAGGTGCAGTCGGACGGACCGGCTTTTTGTAGGACCAGTGCTTATCATACTCCCCACCCTGATTGATCCATCTGCTAAACAATTCGATTTCCTCTTCGGTAAGCGGGTCACCCTTCCCCTTGGGTGGCATGATCTCCTCGTCATCAGCATCGAGCCCCATCCGGAAAATCATTTCACTATCCTCTGCATCACCCGCAATCAAGGCGGCATAGCCCCCCAAGTCTTCAGTCGCACCGTCAAAGGTATCCAGCCTAAGCCCGGCCTCGCGATTTTCCTCATCCGGCCCATGACAGGCAATACATTTATTGGAGAGAATGGATTTAATCTGAGTATTAAATTTCACTTTCTCACCAGCCAATAGAAAAAGAGGCATAACCAAGGCAAATGTAATTAAAAAGTTCATACTAATTAAAATGTTCATACTAGTTATGAACATATTCCATACAAACGATAATGCGTTAAGTTTAAATGGATGTTTTACCTAAACTTATTTTATTTACTCCCCACTGAATTAGTCATTTTGGCTAGAAACAATTGCTATCGGGCAACATCAAGAAACATTTTTAGTCTGTTTTTAACTTTATTTGGAGCAAGCATCAGGACCCCATTGTTTTGTTCAACATGATTAAACGCATTGGGAACATACCCATCAAAGCATTTCTTTTCCAGAGTCACGAACTCGGCGGACTTCTCACCGTTTTCAAGAAGCTGGTGATCTTCGCGGTTTGCAAAGCGAGCACCTTTTGGCAGTTCCTCAGCTCGCTTCCCCTCCTTTGTGAAACTTCCCTGGTCGATCAGATTCATGATCATTTGAAAGGTGATGCGGTAAATCTTCTGCATCCTTTTTCTTGGACTCAAACCCTTCTTTTAAACTCCCAAATATACCTTGGTAAACGAGAGTTAGCCTCAGCTCATCCTTATCATCATCGTGGATGTAAGAAATTTCCTGACGCTCAAATTCGATACAGGAAGAAAAGACCAGAGAAGTAGTTACAATCGCCAGCCTAATTAAGTTCATGCT
>JAQXCL010000100.1 GCA_029251885.1 Opitutales bacterium
CAATTTTTAATTCATTTGTGGGGTTATTTAACCCATTTAGAATATAATCTTGTTTATCAAGATCTACTCTCCATTCATCGAATTGATAGCCTCTCAAAGCACTCGCATTTAATTCATAACTTGAGAAGTGTGCAAAAGTTCCATCGCTTTCGGATTCGGATATTACATTTCCTCCTATTGTAGAGTTTATTTCTACTTGGGAAACATCATATTCGATAACTTTAAAGTAAGCATCAATATCCAAGTCAGCAGACGGATAGAACCAAATGACCGAAGAGTTAGGGTCTACAAAACTTTGCGGATTTATCAGGGATGAGAGAGTGGGAAGACCTTCCCATCTGTTAAATTGCCATCCATCTAAAGAAAATGTTCCATCTAAATATATTTTGTCGGTTGAATTAAGGCTAATTGTTATTGCTGAGGTCACGGAAGCTGATTGCCCGCCTTCGATTATGTAATCAATTTGACCATTCCCGTAAGTTTTTAAATTTAGGTCGTAACTTTGAGGCTCAAAGTTGGCAATAAATGACAAGTTTTGCGGGGGATTACCAGTTAGCCATTGAATTAAGGTTTTCGACGATAGGGGATCGACAAGATAATCAACATCTCCTGACCAATGAGTAAATCGCCAGCCAGGAAACGCCTCGGCGACGATTTCAGGATTTTGATCAATGGTAAAGGTTTCCGGACCTCTGGGTAATCCATCACCAAGGGATGATAAATTCATTTGATAATTCACTAATTTGAACAGTGCTTTTAATTGAACCGGTCCCTCGATGAGCAATTCGTTTTCAGCGACCGCAGGACCATATGCCAATTGGGTCACATTTGCGTCTCCAGCCCAACGATCAAATTCGTATCCCATTAGAGGTGTTGCACTCAATGAGTAACTCTTAAAATGTTCAAAACCTCCGGATTCATTAGTTCCAAGCATAATGTTACCACCAAAGTCGGAGGTTATATTTATATCCTCTGCTTCATAGTCAAGCAATCGCAGGAATGCAGTGATGGATGTGCCTGTGTAGTCCATTTTTGATAAGTTCGCATCAGTAGTAGCAGAATATGGGTTACTTAAAATCCCCATGGGGTCTTGCCAGTAATCGAACTCGAAGCCTTCTTTTGTAACAACTCCAACTTCAATTATGCTAGATGCAGGGTAACTTCCAGATGGCGGGTAAAGGCTGATGTAGCCTTGGGTTGATTGAACATTCAACTGGTATTGAAGCTCAGTAAAATTAGCTGTTAGGCTCATGTTTCCAGACGGTATGAATGTGGTTTCAGCGAAATTTTCATTGTTAAGCATTGCTAAGACATCGGAGGTTCCAGACCAATTGAGGAAACCAAAGTGCTGATCAGGAAAACTTCGAATAGTGTAGGTGTTTCCATGCTTGTATGAACTTGGGATGGAACCGTTCGAATCGAAAATTTCATAAGAACCCCCAGTCGTACTACCGACCAATACTTGATATTCAATGGGAATAAATATTGCGACTAAAGCGATGTCTCCCTGAAGGGGAAAAGTGACAGTGGTACTTTCGCTAAATATACTACCATTATTATCCCATTCCCAATGCGAGAAGGAATGTCCTTGATCTGGAATAGCAGAGATTGTGAGGGAATCCCCGTGAGCAAAAAGACCGCCACCCGACACCTGTCCTAACCCTGTTGCAGAAAGATCCAAAAAATACGGTAATTTTTCAAATTCAGCATATACGACCTGATCGCCAGCGACTACCAAGGAAGTGTCTGCACTCCATGGGTCAGAAATGCCAGTACCTATCCATTGTAAAAAGTATGAATGCTCCTGAGGAGTGGCGGTTATTGAAATCGTTTGCCCCCATGTGTAGGAACCATTGATTTCATCTGAAATAGTTCCTGTTCCTTTTCCATTTGGGTTAATTTCTAAATTAATGTCATACAATGGGGATTTAGTTGTTTTGAACCTATTTTCTGCTGCATTATCTTCAAATAGACTTCCGTATCGCCATGAGGATCCGTTTGGAGTGTCTCCGGAAGCGATCTTGAGATACAAGTTTGATGGGATGCTTGATCCACTTGGGAAGGCAGGCCAAACCCAATTTTCACCAGTAACGGTATTGTATTGTGCCCCTCCTTTACTTGGAGAATCGTAAAATCGTATGCAAATCGGTGTTCCCGGAGGTGGATTTGAGGCAGTTATCGAAAAGCTTAGGTTCTCAGAAAATTGTTTGGGTTCCGTCGGAAAAACAATGACTTCATTCCTGTTCTTGAAAAAATTGGTGGTAAAAACAAACATTCCGTCGTCAAAACCATACCCCGAGCTTGAGTCGCCTACATAGGTTTGCAGAGTAAGGGGAGTCCATTGGCCAGAGAAG
>JAQXCL010000114.1 GCA_029251885.1 Opitutales bacterium
TTGATGGCTTCGTCTTGTCGGATGATCTTCCTGCGGAACATATCGAGGAAACCCGAAACGAGACCGAGGAGGCTCGCCATGGCAATGTAGACAGTTGTTGTCGGACCAGTTATTTCAAGGCGCAGAAGGAGAAATGCCCCAGCTAAAGGAATTAGACAAGGTGCATACAAAAGGCAGGCCAACCTTTTTGAGGCGAACATCCTATCCGCACGTTCTGACTCCAACTTCCGCGACCGGCTGTGGTGAATACTCATAGCCACCCCTTTACCTTATGTGTGTTTTTTCAAGCCAACTTATATTATTCGTTAGATTTATCATGTATAAAATAAAGGTTGCAAAGGGAAGAATGACAATGGCAATGGCAATCGAGCGAAAAAGGATGTAAAGATGCCTACTCATGTAAGATATTTACCGAGCAAAACCATTGACTAAATCATGGTTTAGGATACCCGACCGTTTCTCCACCTCTGAGCTCCATGCAACCTCGATGAATCCGCCTGCGACACCCTCAATGATTACTGGTCACCTGCACCAATCAAAATACTTGGGTGCAAGGGAACGATGTAAAATTGCTCATCCGTAGCGGAATGGCCAGTTGAGTGTAGTTGGTTTTCTTCACATATGGTAGAAATTATTGACTCAATAGAGCTGTTTTTAAAATGATAACTCTTCTTTCTTTCGTAGACTTCATCGTCTTCAAGAAGGAGTGTAATCTCAAAATCTTCGATGAACTCTTTTTTAGAATGATTGGCATTCTTATCCAGTACTTTTCCGACTGCACTTTCCAGGTCCCTGAATATTTCTTTAAGGGGAGTATCCTGCCAGGAAATATTATCTAGTTTGATATTTTCTGGAAGCCCCCCAGGAAGGCCAAATCGAACATAGGTCAATACTTTCATCGGCAACCTGGCGACCCCCATTTCTATTTGATTTATTTGAAACTTTTGTTGGTTAACCAATAAGCTAAGGGCGAATTTGTGCTCGTACTTTTTTTGAAGTGCTTGGTCAAATTCACTGGGGTCCATGGCCACAAAAACAGTGTTATCATGATAAAGCCAGCATCCATCGATATTACGAACACACTGATAAACTGTTCCTTGGATGGTAAAACCAGACAGACCATTAATAGGAAATGATTGTTGCAGGGCCTGTTCTGAAACCTGCAGCTTGATGTCGTGTGGTTCTAAAATATCTGCCAGTTTGCTAATACGCTCATTCCTTAAGTTGAAGTGCTCCACTACCTCCTCATCAAACTTGGCTGGTAATACAAAGGGAGCTAATGCAGATTTTAGTTTCTTCAGGCGCTCTGTTTCATGTTTTGGAATAGCCGGTGAGCAAGAAAAGGAACCAATGAGCATGGATGCTATGAGCAATGAGACAATGAGGGAGCGCATATACTGGAATCTAGTTTTACCTACCATGCGATCAAGACTTATCGTCCTGCTCCTTCTTTGCCTGGGACTGCTTGAACATCCCCATGGTAAAACACCCCGATCACCCGGGTCATATTCCCTTTTAAGCCGGGAAAGTTGCCACCGGGGTTGCCGTCTCGGTCCATCATATTGGCAGTAATGACATATCGGCCCAACTCGGGAATATAGGCAATATCGGGGTCCTGGATGCGGTGGTTGTCCCAGTCGTCCAATTCCTCTGAACGCGGGATGATCGCTTTGCCCACATACTCGAAGGGCTTATTGATCTCCTTGGATCTCCAAGCCACGACCTTGTAGGGACTGCCCCTAGATTCCCGGTCGCAGTAGATGTAATACTCTCCTCCGATCTTTTCGATGGTGGCATCTCCCACGCCGTACTTGTGCCCGCCATCAGGATTGGGATCGACCGCCTTGGCGTTGACCAATTTCCAGTCGCCCAGTCCGGTGGTGGAA
>JAQXCL010000130.1 GCA_029251885.1 Opitutales bacterium
TACCCCAGAAATGAACTGGCTGAAGCCATCCTCAACCCAGGTAAATCCATTGCCCAGGGCTTTGCCACCAATCTGGTAACCCTCAAAGATGGAAATGCGGTGATGGGCTTCATAACCTCCGAGACCACGGATCAGTTGACTATGCGGGATATGGCCAGCCAGGAACACCAATTCGCAAAAGCAGATATTACCGAGCGCACCAAATTGCCCAACTCCATGATGCCCGCTGGTCTGATGCACGATTTCTCCGTCAAAGAATTCGCTTCCCTCCTCGACTACATTGTCGGACTTTCTACGAAGAAATAGCTTAGGCTCTTCGATTAAAAAAATGATCGGCAAATTGCCGTTCAAAGTGGAGTGTACATGATGAATGCCTAGTCCTAAAAGCGACTCCCACGATTCTTTTCTCCGACTTTATGTAGAGTGCGAGGAATCCCTGCGTGGATATGTGCGTTCCCTTCTGCCCACCCTAGAGGATGCACGCGAAGTGATGCAGAACACTGCGGCGGTGCTATGGAGAAAATTCGACCAGTTGGATCACCCCAAGAATTTCCGCCGATGGGCCTTCGGGGTGGCCAGGTTTGAGGTACTATCCTATCGGCGAGATAAAGCACGGGACCGGCATATTTTTGGGGAGGAACTGATTACCCAACTTGCACAAGAATCTGAGAAAATAGGGATGGACTGTGATCGTGAAATCAAGGCACTTAAATTCTGCCTCGCAAAACTCCCGCCCAAGCAATCGGCCTTGGTCCAGGAGGCATACGATAAGGATTTAAAAATTAAACAAATTGCCGAGCGGGAAGGACGGACTCCGATGTCGGTCTATAAAGTTTTGCACCGTGCACGGATAGCCTTAGCGGATTGTATAAAAGAAACCCTGGAAGCGGAAGGAGCAAAGGCATGAAGTCGGACCAGGAAAAAATGGATCTGGTCGGTCGCTACCTCGCCGGAGAGGCCAGTGCAGCTGAGGCCTCGAGACTTGAACAGCTGATGTTCGCAGATGAGCAACTACGGAAAGACTTTCTTGCCTATGCGAGAATTGATGCCTTCCTTCCCAGTATCGTCTCTGAAAGTGCGTCACTGGTGGACTTCGTACAGGAAACTGAAACCAAAAAAAAATTCAATCGATGGATACCTGTAGCAGTTGCCCTTATTTGTGCACTAATTTGGGTCTCATCATTTAGCTTATTAACAAGCGAACCTGCAGAAATTGCCCACTTTGAAGAATTGAAAAACTGTCGATGGATCAATGAAAAAGAGAACCCGAGCGTAGGTGATACGATACGGGTAGGCCAGCGGATCGAACTTTCCAAAGGACAGGCCAAGTTACTTTTTGATACTGGAGCGGTCATTGAGTTGAAGGGACCAAGCATTCTTGAAATAAGGAATAAAAATGCTGCCTTCCTTACCCTCGGTTCAGCCGAGGTGTTGGCGGACTCGAAAGAAAGCCAAGGCTTTATCCTAGCTACGCCAAGTTCAAACTTTATTGACTTGGGCACTGCTTTCTCTGCTACTGTCGCCCCGGACGGCTTGAGCCGATTGGAAGTAACCCAAGGCAAAGTAAACCTAATTGTGGAGGAGGATCATGACTCCCACCTTTTACAGCAGGGAGAAGCAATCTTTGTGGAACCAGGAGCACACAAAATTCTTACCCGTATCGAATCAGGAGATGAGACAGACCAGTTCCGTTTCCCCACGATTAGTAAACCGAGCACAGATGACCTAGCTGATCAGTCCAAGGGTGGGTCTCAAATTACTGTTCCCCAAGGAAAACTTAGGACCCGGCCATCCTTTTCTCCCAATCCAAATGTTTTGATTGATGGCAAGGGACAAAGCAAACAGGACTCACCTCAAGAATCACTCTTTTTTGAACATGGAAGTTTTGGCTCTATACTTATGGATCTTGGGCGAGCGGTCTCCATCCGCAAAATCAATTCCTATTCCTGGCACCAGCACAACCGAATTGGTGACCACCGGGTCCGGGCACATCAAGGCTATGTGCTCTATGGTTTTGCAGGAAATCATCCACCATCAGCCAAAGAGATAGGCAGTCCCAATTCGGAGTGGGTACGAATTGCACGTGTAAACAGTGATCAGTTTTTTCAGGTTCACCAAAAACTTGATCGACCAGCACAACAGGCCTGTTCCATATTTGCATCAAAGGGCGAACTGGGCAATTACCGCTACTTACTTTGGGATGTGAAAGCCCCGACCTTTTTTGGAGAAATTGATGTGTACGAAACTCCATGATACAGCCCCTTTGATCCGCAAAAGAAATGAGGATACGACCGAAATTTCTTAGCTTACTAATACTTTACACATCGGTGTTATTTATCTACGCAAAGGACCAGCCCAATATTGTTCTAATCCTTGCAGATGATTTGGGGTATGGCGATTGCGAGGTGTTTAATACTCAATCCAAGATCAAGACTCCGCATCTCAATAAATTGGCAAATGAAGGCGTTCGCTTTACCGATGCCCACTCTGCAAGCGGAACCTGTACTCCTTCGCGTTACGGACTACTCACAGGTATTAATCCAGCCCGTACCGGAGTGCTAAATACCCTGCTCGCCCGTGGAAAAGCAATCATTACCAAGGAAGAGAAAACACTGGGAGATTTATTTCGGTCCCAAGGTTATCACACGCATATGGTCGGAAAATGGCACCTCGGTTTTGACTATCCTAAACAAAAGAAAAACAAGTGGACAGACCAAGCTCTACCGGGTGGACCCGTTGACCGCGGATTCGATACTTTTTTTGGTATTCATTCCTCCGCCGGATCCGATCCGATGTGCTGGATCGAAAACAACCGTTTCACTCGTGCACCAACCGAACCCATTACTTATCCAAAATTCAACATCAAAGGCGAAAGTATGACTGTGAAAACCAAAAGTGCCCCCGGTTTTTCGGTTATGCAAGCCAGTCCCACGCTGGTCAAACGGGCAGTAAAAATCATTAAGGGTCATGCCCAAGAGAAATCTGATCGACCCTTCTTTTTGTACTACGCTTCCCCTATCCCACACCAACCTTGGGCACCAATGAAAAAATTTGCAGGCAAGAGCGGATTCGGCCCTTACGGTGATTTCTTGATGCAAATGGACTGGGTAATAGGTGAGATTAACCAAGCCCTGAAAAAAACCGGGCTCGAGCAAAACACCCTCCTTATTTTCACCAGCGATAACGGCGCTGGTCCGGTGGCTCACAAACGAATGAAAGCACAGGGGCATGCCTCCTCGGAAAAATTTCGGGGCATGAAAGCTCATCGCTACGAGGGCGGGCACCGGGTGCCGTTCATCGCCAAGTGGCCCAGCAAACTGGCCGCAGGAACCACTTCCGAATCAACCATCAATTTTACCGATTTCTTTGCCACCTTTGCGGAGCTCTTAGGCATAAATCCAAAAGAAGAATTCCCCAGTGCGGAAGATAGTCATAGTTTCTTAACCGCTCTGCTGAAACCGGAAAAAAGATTAGCCCGGCCACCGATGGTGCACCGGTCCAATGCCATGCGAATCGATGACTGGAAATGGATTCATCCCGGCAGAATAACCCCCTTTTCAAAAACCACTCCCAACGACTATGAGCTCTACGATCTGCAAAAGGATCCAGGCGAGCAAACCAACCTTGCTACCGAAAACCAAAAACTGGCAAAGAAATTTTTCCAAACCTACATGAAATTTGACCAAGAAATAAAACTTAAGTAAGCCCGATGAACTATTCTGCCCGTCTCCTACGCCAGCTTTTCGCATTTGCTTTCCTCCTCTCATTCTTCTTCACCGCAGAGGCAAAGAGGCCAAACATCCTCCTCATCTTCTCCGATGATCATGCCAAAAAGGCACTGAGCTGTTATGGGAATAAAGATATCCAAACCCCTGGCCTCGACCGGATCGCCGAGGAAGGCATGCGCTTTGAACATGCCCTTACCCCCAATTCTTTTTGCACTCCGGCACGGGCTGCTGCCCTTACCGGAAAATATTCTCACCGCAATGGGGTGACCCACCTGAACCAACGCTTTGATGGGAGCCAGCAAACATTCCCGAAGCTATTACAAAAAGCAGGGTACGAGACCACTCTATTTGGCAAGTGGCACCTCCTTTCACGCCCCACTGGTTTTGATTATTTTTGCGTCCAAAAAATGCAGGGAAAACCATGGGACCCCAATGTATTTGAGCCCCATCATGAATGGATTGACTGGAGCCCCAAAACCCAAAAAAAAGCACTAAGTGGCGGACGCAAAATTAAGGGATATAACAATGAGGTGATCACAACGGAAGCGATCCAATGGCTCAAGCAAAAGCGCGATCCAAGTAAACCGTTCTGCCTCTTGCTTCATCCCAAACCACCGCACGAACCGTATACCCCCCCCACCCGTTACGAGGACTTCCTTAAAGATGTTTTTATCCCTGAACCCGCAACCCTGATCGATGACTACAAGGGAAGAACACCGGAGGCCATCGCCGACATAATGCGGAACAACCGCATCATCCTTAAGCCCGTATTTAAGGATATGCGAAAAATAATAGAAAAGGAAAACCCCGGCATTTCACGAAATGATCTGACCCGTAAAATGTACCAGGAATATATTAAGGGGTACTACCGGCTGGTTAAATCGGTCGATGATCAGGTGGGAAGAGTGCTCGATTTTCTAAAGATAAGCGG
>JAQXCL010000133.1 GCA_029251885.1 Opitutales bacterium
CCGGAAGGAACCGAAGCAACCAGTTTATCATAAAACTCAAGTTCCCCTGTCGTGTACAAAGTCTCAACTTTTTCGGTAAGTGCTTTGCCAATCCCGGGAATCTCACCAAGTCGGCCCTCATCAATTACTTCACCGAGATCCTCCTCCATGGTTTGTAAGGTTCGTGCACCGGAAAAATAGGCACGAATCTTGAAAGGGTTCTCCCCTTTAATTTCAAGCATTGTCCCAATACGCTCGAGAACCTCAATAATGTCTTTTTTATCCATTTAGCTACCCAGTAAAAGAGTAAGTTCGGAGGACATCGAAACAAAAGTGGAACAATTTGCTCACATTTTGTGGTTATGGGATTTCCTTCAACCAATTATTTTGTTCATCTTTGCACTTCGGCTTTGCCAGAAATCTTTCGTCCCGCTAACCATCAATTTCATGAAAAAAAGCTGCCTTCTTGTACTTTCTTTGCTATCAGTTACCTCGGTATGGAGTGCCGTCACTCTCCCAAATGTCATCGGAAACGATATGGTTCTCCAACGAGATCTTCCTGTACCCATTTGGGGATGGGCCGATCCAAATGAAATAGTGTCAGTTTCCTTTGCTGGTCAGATCAAAGAAACAAAGGCGAATACTCAAGGCAAATGGATGGTTAAACTCGACAAACTATCTGCCAACTTCAAGCCATCCGTTCTTTACATTAAAGGGAGCAACGAAATCAAACTGCAAAATATTCTAGTTGGAGAGGTCTGGATCTGCTCTGGACAGTCCAATATGGAATGGAGTGTAAAACAATCTCTTAATGCTCAGAAGGAAATTGCCGCTGCGAACCAACCCTACATCCGGCTCTTTGATGTCCCCGGTCACACCGTCCACCCACTTCCCCAATCAAAAGGAAATGGAAACTGGAAAATCTGCACACCCGCTACTATTCCATCATTCAGTGCAACTGGATATTATTTTGGTCGGCGATTGCAGAAGGAATTGAATGTCCCCGTAGGCCTTATCGGGTCGAACTGGGGAGGCACACGTATCGAACCTTGGACCACTCTTGACGGATTTAAATCAGTCCCTGAACTTTCCGACCAGGCCAAAAGTGTTGCCGCCTATACTAAGGATACGAAAGTCGGAGGAGGCACACCCTCTGCCATTTACAACTCTATGGTTCACCCCCTCACACCCTACGCCATCAGAGGGGCCATTTGGTATCAGGGTGAATCCAATGGAAAAGAAGGAACTACATACTACCAAAAGAAACACGCTCTTGTAAAAGGCTGGAGAAAAGCTTTCCAGAATCCAAACCTTGGCTTTTACTGGGTACAACTCTGTAACTGGAAACAACCTGGTAAAATTCCTGGTGGTGGAGACGGATGGGCCAAATTACGCGAAGCCCAGACTCAGGCCCTTGATCTTAAACATACCGGCATGGCAGTAATTATCGACCTTGCCGATGCCCACAACCCAAACGACATTCATCCAAAAAACAAGCAGGATGTGGGCTGGCGCCTTGCCCAATGGGCGCTTCATCAGACTTACGGCAAAAATGAGCTAGTTCCTTCAGGCCCCCTTTACTCTGGGTATGAAATTAAGGGTAATCAAATCCAACTTTCCTTCAAAAATTCAGGCAAGGGTTTGATGGTCGGGAAAAAGGTCGGACTTGACCCAACTCAGCAAATTAAAGATGGAACGCTCAAGCATTTTTCCATCGCCGGTGCTGATAAGAAATGGCACTGGGCAGATGCTAAAATTATGGGAGACAAAGTCGTGCTTAGTTCGAAGGAAGTAAACAGTCCAACCGCGGCAAGATACGCTTTTACCATGAACCCAGCGGACGCCAACCTCTACAACAAGGAAGGTCTACCTGCCTCACCTTTCCGAACCGACAATTGGTAAACGCATTGAGGATGCCAAGCCGGGCATTTCCTCCACACGTCCCAAGTAAATCAGTGTTTCCAGGCAACTGCTTTGCTTCTTTTTCATTCTTTGGCATTTGCCTCACAGTATTGGTGAATCAATGCGAGAAAAGAAGCAAAAAGGAGCAAAGCTGTGAACTGATGAATGGATGGAAGAATTACTGGGTAGTCCTTAATCCATAAAAGTGTGCAAACTCCTAGGACAAATTGAATTACGACCAACCCAGACAAACGCTTGGTCCATAGTGACAGGAAGAGATTAATCTTTTCCGACTTTATGGTATACCAACAAAAGAAAATAGTACCCAAGGCCAGGCAAGTACCCAACCAGCGATGAATGAATTGCACCGTGAATTTGTCTGAAAGAAAATTCGCCCAGTACGGACTAGCTGAAAAGAGAGCCTGGGGCATTAGTTCACCCCCCATCAGAGGATAAGTATTAAATCCATACCCAGCTTTCAATCCGGAAGTAAATGCTCCATAGATAATTTGCACACACAAAACAAAAAGTAAAATAACGGCCCAGTTTCGGTAGCGAATAGGAGGGACGCTCTTACCCGTTTCGGTTCGATCCGACAAGCCAAGAGAAGCCCACCATGCTAATCCAAAAATAGCGAAGGCAAGGCTAAGGTGAGCTGCCAGCCTAAAATGACTTACCTCAGGATTTTTAACCAAACCGCTCTTGACCATGTACCAACCCATAAAACCTTGAGCTCCGACAAGAAGGACGAGTATACCACCTTTCAACTTCAATCCACGATCGAGCCTCCCACGAAACAGAAACCATAGATAGGGAATCAAGCAGAGTAGTCCTACAATACGTCCAAGTACACGATGTAGGTATTCCCAAAAGAAGATATATTGAAATTCCCCAAGCGACATTCCTTGGTTAACAAGTTTGTACTGAGGAGACTCTTGATACTGGGCAAACTCGATTGCCCAAGCTGCCTCCCCGATTGGGGGCAAAACCCCTGATACAGGACGCCAATCAACCATGGATAGTCCAGAACCAGTCAAGCGGGTAACCCCGCCAACCACAAGAATGATCATTACGCTTAAACAAACCCCACGCAACCACCACACTCTGCCATCAACAATAGATTTAGGTTTTTTATGAGATTCCATGGAAGTGCTTTTGGACATACAAATACTCTAGTCAACATGGCTAAACCGGCAAAACTTTTGAACCCTGAAACGCTCAAATTATTAGAAATCGTCAAATTCCTTTGCTAAATCTAAAATTGATGCAAACCTGTTCACCTTTTCGAACCAATGCTCATTCTTTCCAATATCAGTAAACGCTACGGCCCCAAGGTTCTCTTCCGGGAAGTTTCCTTGCGGGTGGCTCGTGGCGAAAGGATGGGATTGGTAGGTCCAAACGGAGCGGGTAAGACCACCCTGTTTTCAATCCTACTTGGAAAAAACCAAGAAGATGAAGGCATAATTGAATGGGAACGGGGCATTCGAATTGGCTATCTTCCTCAAGAAAGTGCACCTGCTGGTGAAGAATCGGTGTTGGAACTTGCCACTGCCATATCGGATGAAATGTCTGCCTCCCTTGCGGACCTCCGTAATTTCCCTGATCCAGAAAGCCCCCAACGGGCAGATGCACTTGAACGATTTGCTGAACTCGACGGATACAAAGTGGAAGCCCGAGCCAAAAAAACCCTGGCTGGCCTCGCCTTTCACCAGGACGATTTCCATAAGCCGGCAAAAACACTCAGTGGGGGCTGGATCATGCGGGCTCACCTCGCCCGTTTATTGGTCATGGAACCCGACCTTCTCATGCTGGACGAGCCGACCAATCATTTAGATTTGGAAACTCTCGGTTGGTTTCAGGCGCAATTACAAAAGTTCTCCGGCTCTTTACTTGTAATCTCCCACGACCGTTCTTTTCTCAACGCCATATGTACGGGAATTCTTGAAATTGGAAACCGAAAGATTCAACGCTACCAAGGGAATTATGAGACCTACTTAAATCTCAAAAAAGAACGCCAGGCCCAACATTTGGCAGAGTATCAGAACCAACAACGAGAAATCGCACACCATGAAGATTTTATTCGTCGATTTCGGGCCAAGGCATCCAAAGCCTCCCAGGCCCAAGCCCGTATCAAACTCCTTGAAAAAATGGAGCGAATCGATCCGCCAGAGAATAACGAGGCAACGATCTCGTTTAGATTCCCCCAGCCTCCAAGAAGTGGGCAAAGGGTGGTTAACTTGTCTAATGTACGCCAAGCTTACGGCGAACATTTAGTCTACAGTAACTTATCCCTAGAGGTAGAAAAACAAGAGCGCATATCTTTAGTCGGTCCAAATGGAGCTGGTAAGTCCACCCTCCTAAAAATCCTGGCCGATCTTGTGCCCATCGAGGCAGGAAAGCGCGAACTAGGACATAATGTATCTGCCGGTTACTTTTCTCAACAACGGGTCGAAACTCTCGACTTAAGCAGCACTGTGGTCGATGAAGCATTACAATTAGCAAGCGGGGTATCTGAACAGGATGCACGCACTCTTCTTGGAGCCTTTCTCTTCCGGGGGGATGATGTCTTTAAACCAGTCAAGGTACTGAGTGGAGGAGAAAAAAGTCGGCTTGCCTTGGTTAAACTCTTGCTCGCACCTCCGAACCTTCTCCTGTTAGACGAACCTACCACCCACTTGGACATGGCCAGTATAGACGCAGTGGTTCATGCCTTGAAAGATTACGAGGGTACTTTGATTTTTGTAAGCCATGATTTACACTTTATACGAAAACTTGGTCAGCGAACTATCCGTATCGAGGCAGGTAAAACCACTAATTATGCAGGCGATTATGATTATTATCTGTGGAAATCTGGTGCTGCCAGTGCACAGTCTGGACTGGTTGAGGGCTTAAAAAATTCCCGTCCTGAACAGAACAAAGCCAATCCTGGCGACGGGAAAGCTATGAGTGCAAAGGAGAAAAGGCGCATACGATCTGCCGAGAGAGAATTTAAAAAAGCCAAACGTGGAAAGCTTCAAGATCATGTCCGCAAACTAGAGAGCGAGATTATTTCCCTCGAAGAGGAACAGACAACCCTCAATCAAAAACTTTCGGGAGCAGGCATTTACGATGATCCCGAAAAAGCCAAGGAACTGAATAGCCAGGCAGCAGGTATTGCTCGCAAACTTGAGCAGCGCACCTATGAGTGGGAAATTGAGGCTGAAAAACTCGTGACACTAGATTCCTCAGATTAATTAAATCTTAAGGTCTCTTTTGTTCCCCCTGATTGTATAAAATATGAAGGCCGCTTTTTCCAGAAACTATTAGATCCAGCCAACCATTTTTATCCAAGTCCGCTAAACGAATCTGTAAACCTGTCCCCGCCTTGCCCTGATGGATGATTTGACGATCGAACTGGACCGATTCATCTGCGGCGAGTTCGTATACATATCGGACGAGTACAATTAAATCATTAGCTCCCTTATCCCTACCACTATGTGCGAAATATCGTTTTCCAGTGATTATCTCCTCTTTACCGTCTCGATCAAGATCGCCCATGGTGATGGCATGGCACTGACTGATGGTATCGTCTATTAAGTGATGTTTCCAACGAGTTCTCCCATCTGCTTCAGGCTCCAACTGTTCATACCAATACAATCCATAATTATGACCGTCGCCCCACAAAAGATCTTGTCGACCGTCCTCGTTTAAGTCGCGTACTATAATCGGGCAACTTGCACGAGGTAATGTAAAATCCTTCCTCAATTTCCAATGTTGCTCAAAGGGATTAACTAATGGGCGTTGGTACCATCCGTTCATAAAGATAATATCTTCCAGGCCATCTCCATTTAAATCGCCAAAGCCTTGTCCGTGTCCATTGCCTTTGGGGTGAATAGTTCTAGATTTTGAAACGACTCCTCCTTCTGGGTTCCTAGAAAACAAACTGACTCTCATCGATTCGTCTGCCACCCAACTATTTCCGATATAATCTGGGTAGCCATCTCCATTCATATCGCGAAAAAAGGAAATCTCATTTTTTCTGGAACCAGAATCAGTAAGGATATTCCTTTCCCACAAAGCTTGTCTTGTAGAAGGCCAGTCTCCTGGATTTTTAAACCACAAAACTTCCCGCTCTGTAAACTGCCCTGACACAATATCAATCCACCCATCCCCGTCGATATCGAACAAATGATCTCCATTATCCTGCAAATAATCCTTACCAAAACTATTCAACTCGCGAAAAACTACAGGTTCCCACTTGGGACTCAAATAATACCATTTTCCTGAGACCACATCGATTTGACCATCTTTATTTAAATCACCTACCGCACAGGCTTCAGCGAGGTTTTCATGTACTTCAAATAGCTCGAAATTCAATTTATCCATTCCCCAATTTTTTAAAACCAAGAAGAAAAAAACTGATGCTAAAATAGAAGGCTTCATTGGTTCATTTTTTATCCATAATTGATTTTATGATTAACTCTTTCAAACGATCGATTCCAACGGGTTCCACCTTGGCAATAAACCCACGGGCATGAGCAAAGCGTACATCCGATTCTTTTTCGATTCTTGAGAAATCGACTTCCTCCCGATCGTTGAATCTTTTCATTCCATAACCTTGGCCACGTCCATCAGGATAAACGATAGCTTTAACCTCATCCTCAAGACCAAGTTCTTTAACTCGCCAACCCAATGCCCCCGATACTTCTTCAATGGATGGATCGGTTCGAGGGACGAAAATTACCTTAAATACATCATCACCGTGATTGAGGTTCCAAATCTCTTCGATCTTCGAGACCTCGTTAATTCGACCCCGTAATCCAGTTATGTATCCAACCAGTTCCTTACCCATCATCCGCATAACCTCCCAAATTGGTTCACCAGGATTATGCTCCGTCTGCTTGGCAAATCCTTGGAGTATGGTGATGTCGATTGGAGAATTTAATTTCCCCACAACTTCCCTGTCTAACCCCAACCATTCAGCGGTATCGTTAGGTCCCCTACAATCAAACCACTCAGCAACCTCTAACCATGGGCAAAAGGAACGGGCATCTTCATAGATGCCCGATTTAGTAAGAACCAAAGAGAGTGAGCAGGTAGGTTCGGCATCTCGAGGAAATTGATGATGATCAAAATTATTCAGATGCGGTTCATGGCGATGACCGACATCGACAACCACAACTAGTGGATCGTTCAACTCCTCGCCTGTAGCTTCCTGACGGAGGATGGAAACTGAATCACTTGCAAGGAGTACACAACAGGCTAAAAACTCGTCTTTATGTGCACCTCCAGGATGGGTAATTATTTTTTTGATCATAATTGTCCAAATAAGTTGGTCGCATCCCGCACGAAGTCGAACTTTTTAGGAAATCAGTCAGTAAGATGTCCTTGTTGCAAAAGCCAGTTTGGTTTATGGTAATTCCTTGTGCCCTTTTGAGCGTGTACAATAGGTGAATGTAAAACTTCCAGGCTCGGATATCTTTATGAGATGTCCAACGCAGGTACTTTTACAACCTTTTTAACCGTTCTTTTTTTTAATCCTCAAGTTTATATCATCGTGTTTCAAATAATCTTTCGAAAATTCGGGAATCGTATTCAAGCAAAGGACGATCTTCTGTCCGGTCTGACCGTTGCCCTTGCTTTGGTCCCTGAAGCTGTGGCCTTTGCCATTATTGCAGGGGTTTCACCACTGATCGGATTGTATGCCGCTTTTATGGTCTGCCTACTGACGGCGGTTTTGGGTGGCAGACCAGGCATGATCTCGGGAGCCACTGGTGCCCTTGCTGTAATCATGGTATCTCTTGTCCTCTTGGGTAATGAACGCGGAGAGGCTCTCGGACTGGGTTCTGAAATGGGCACTCAATACTTGTTTGCCGCGGTCATTCTCATGGGTGTTATTCAAATCGGGTGCGGTGTTTTAAAACTGGGAAGGTTTGTCCGGCTTATTCCCCAGCCGGTAATGTTTGGATTTGTCAATGGATTAGCCATCGTGATTTTCGAAGCTCAGTTCCCCATGTTCACTGAAAGCCCAACCACTCCTGGTTCCTCCTGGTTAGTCGGTAACGATCTTCAACTTATGATTGGATTGATCGCCCTAACCATGGCAATTATTTTCTTACTTCCAAAACTTACGACTCAATTTCCGTCCTCCCTCGCCGCTATTGGTGCCGTCAGCTTGGTTGTGATTGGTCTAGACTTGGACACGCTTGTTGTTCGCGATATGGCTTCCATCGGAGGTGAATTACCGAGCCTGGTTTCCTTTTCGATTCCCCTAAATTGGGATACCCTGGTCTTTATCGCACCTTTTTCATTCATCCTCGCGGCCGTTGGATTAATCGAATCCCTAATGACTCTCACCCTAATTGACGAACTCACCGAGACCCGGGGCAACAGTACCCGGGAATGCCTTGGGCAAGGAGTTGCCAATGTGGCCACAGGTTTCTTCGGCGGTATGGGTGGTTGCGCCATGATTGGGCAGAGCATTATTAATATTCGCTCAGGAGGTCGCGGACGGCTTTCAGGCATTTCGGCGGGTCTTTTCCTACTCGCCTTTATTCTTTTTGCCAGTTCCCTAATCGAAAAAATTCCTTTGGCTGCCCTAACCGGAGTTATGTTCATGGTGGTTATTGGTACTTTTGAGTGGTCGAGTTTTCGAATTTTAAGGAAAATTCCAAAAACCGATGCTTTCGTTCTTATCTTAGTTTCTGGAATAACTGTAGTTACCCACAACCTTGCCCTTGCCGTAATTAGTGGTGTGATCGTTTCGGCACTTGGGTTTGCCTGGAAATCGGCTCATCACATTCATCGTGAATCCGAAGTTCTTACGGATGGAGCAAAAGTTTATTATTTATCTGGCCCTCTTTTCTTTGGTTCAGTCACCGATTTTAACCTCGGTTTTAATCCCGCAGACGATCCTGATTGTGTAATTGTAGACATGAAGGATTCCCGAGTCTGGGACCATTCTGGACTTGAAGCCCTTCATAAATTGGGGGAACGCTACCTCAATGCAGGAAAGAAATTAAAAGTTCAACACATCAGTCGAAACTGCCAAGAGCTTTTGAGAAAGGCTGGAAGCATGGTCGATATAACCGTACTACCTGACGATCCGAATTATCAGGTCGCCCAAATCAAACTTCCTGAGGAGTCTGCAGGTGCCTCGTAAATACTGAAACTACTACTTTTGCTGATCCGCTTTATCCTTGCCCCTGTTGCATTATTTTCAATGAATCTGATTTTATAACATCTGAACCGCCTACTCTTTTAAACCCCAAAGTACCGTATCATGACCGTAGTGAATAAATCCAAAGTCGCCGTTGGCGTAGTTCCCACCCACTTAAAGTTCGTTGGCTCCCTTGTTCCCGATGACAACGGCAAACTTCCTCGCACTCGGTCTGGCATTCTCAAAGTGGTTTCAGGTATGCGGGCGATTTGCAAATCTTCTCCCGTTAAACTCAAATGCGTTCAAGTTCCCCTTTTCCCAGGTGCTGACTCCAAAGACCTGCAGGATTTATTCAAAGGAATGAAGGCCCTCAAACTTGAAGTTCATCTTATTATGATGGTGGGCGGGGCAAATCCAATCAATCCTAAGGATGAAGATGCAGTGGTTGAAATGCTCTGTTCCGGATTGGCCGTTGCTAAGAAATATCGGGTTAAACATGTCTCCTCCACCTCCTATGAGGAGTGGCTTTCAGGAAAACCCCTGAAGGGAAAAGCCTATGCTAACGCAGTATTACAAGTAGTTAAACTTCATGCCCGTTGTTACAAAGAAGCTGGGTTAGAGAAAAGCCCAGTGCAGGCATGGCATCTTGAATTCTTACGGGGCGGGGAGTTTCAAAATTTTACTAATGCAGCAAAAGCCGCTGAGGTGGTCAAAGCGATCAACAAAAAGATACGAAAAAAATTCTTCAAGGTCATGATCGATGCGGCTCATTGTGGAGACTCCGATCTTTCCATGGCGGAGAACGAAGCGGTTATTAAGGATCTGGCTAAAGCAGATGCACTGGGTATCTTCCACGCATCTGCGAAAACCACCCGGGGTTGCCTTTCAACTGATGACGGTTGGATTGCCGCACTTCTTCACGCATGTGCCGCTACAGGTAAACTGGAACATGTTTTCATTGAACTCTTCCACCATCAAGATGCTGCTCTCGAACCTCTACGTAAATTGGTAAAGGGTCACGGAATTGATACTACCGACGGACGGACTTATGATCGTACTGTGGTAGATGGTATTATTGATGTCACCCACCGACTTAATAATCTCAAGGCCCGCAAGGTTCTTATGTGAAAGACCACAACTCCCCCTCGTGGAGCCTGCAAATCATGAAGCGTTACAGTTTTTCCCTTGTGACAAAATTGGCTTGCATACTGTTTGCTGTTCTCCCCCTGACAGGTGCGAAGAAACAACAGGATCCTTTTGTTCACCCATTTGCCAATCCCGCACCCAATCCTGAACTCCCACAGGTTCTAATTATTGGGGATTCAATATCCATTGCTTACACGCCAACCGTTCGAAATCTCCTCAAGGGAGATGCCCAAGTCCACCGTCCTACCACCAACTGCAGATGGTCAGCATTCGGGGTTAAGGAAATTGATAAATGGGTGGGTTTAAAGAAATGGGATGTTATCCACTTCAATTTTGGTCTATGGGACTGGTATGGTTGGAAACAAAAAGAAAAAGCCACTCCCAAGTCCTATGCCCAAAATCTACAAGAAATTGTAGATAAACTCCGTAAGACGGGAGCCCGTCTGATTTTTGGTTCGACCACACCACCCTGCCTTAAAAAAGAAAAATCCTCTGAAATTTTTGTTTCAATCGAAACTGCTCAATCCTTCAACCAAATGGCAGAGGAGGTTATGGTAAATAACGGAGTAACTTTAAACGATTTATTTGCGACCATCGGACAGAAAAGACCAGCTTATCAAAAAGCAGACAACGATGTACATTACACCAAAGAAGGCACAAAGGTGTTGGCGGCTGCAGTGGCCTCGGCGATTCGTAAAGCCCTACCAAAGAAAAAAGGTACAAGCTTAAAGTCTGTATTATTCATCGCTGGAAACACTAAGCACAGGCATGGATTCCATGAATACCGGGCGGGATCGATTCTTCTGGCAGATGCGTTAAACATGAGCGACCTGCCTGTCGACGCCAAGGTTCACTGGTATGGTTGGCCAGAGGACGAATCTATCTTTGATGGAGTCGATGCCTGCATAATCTATGCTGATGGGGGCGGGGAATTCGGCGAGAAGTACGAATTCCTCCAAAAGAAAGTTCAAGCGGGTATGGGAATTATGTTCATGCATTATGGAGTCCACCCGACCAAAGAGGTGGGTGAGAAATACTACAACCAATGGATCGGTGGATTTTACGACGACGAATTTTCCGTCAACCCAAGCTGGATCGCGGAGATGACCCCCAAAGCGGGTCATCCTGTCTCCCGTGGTCTCTCCAAGCCGGTCCGAGCGTACGATGAATTTTACTACAACTTGAGCTTCGATCAATCCTGCAACCATTGCTACCCCCTAGCCACGGCCATTCCCACCCATAAAAATGTCATCCGTTATGGAAGCAGCAAGTTTTGGAACCGGCAGGCGGAGGAATTACTAGGAACCCCTCAGGCACTGCTCTGGTGCAGAGATCCTAAAACTGGTGCCCGGGGTGCGGGTTTTGTCGGTGGGCACTACCACAGAAACTGGGCAATTGATGATTACCGTACTTTAATTCTAAACACGATTGCCTGGGTCGCCCGCGTAAAAGTGCCCAAAGGTGGCGTGCCCTCCGATCCGATCTCCCTCAAAAAGCTCAATGAAAATTTGAACCGTCCGGACAATCCTGAAATCGTGGAACTGCCGACCTCCGATCTCCTCGAGCAGGAGCCTGCAATACTTCCACTGCTTGGGCCTGATGGGCGTATGGCTCCTCGAAAGAAGAAAAGATAATTAAAAACTTCAGGTCATTCATAAACCATTTTTTACCTGTAAATAGAGAATTATCCTTGGGCAGAAGCACGGATCCGATAGAATAAATTTTATGAAATTACTCTCTGCTTTAATAGCTCTTGGCCTATCCGGAGCTTTTCTTCACGCCGATCAAAAGATTACCGTTACTGGTAACGACTTCATGCAGTTTGATCTTAAAGAATTCACCGTTTCGGCTGGAGAAAAAGTGGAACTTGAATTTAAAAACATCGGAAAGATGCCAAAGATTGCCATGGGTCATAACCTTGTAATTCTTAAGGAAGGTATTAGTGCTTTAAAATTTGGCCAGAAAATCATGGGCATGGGTGCAAGTGCAACCAATCCTATTCCTGAAGCAAGTAAAGAAGATGTCATTGCTGCTACCAAACTTCTTGGACCTGACGAAAGTGATACAATTACATTCACTGCCCCTAAACCTGGGGTTTACCAATACCTTTGTAGTTTTCCCGGTCACTTTGCAATGATGCGTGGAACCATGACGGTCGAATAATTTAAAACCTGATCTTTCTCACAAACGCCGGGGCATTTGCTCCGGCGTTTTTTTTACCTGAGATTGGAGAGTTCCTCTTCAGTCCATGGCAGAAAACGTTTTGTGCCTGTGCGGTAGTTAGCAATCTCTTGAGCGCTCACCGAACCTGATCGATTACCCCAAGCATTTTTAACATAAGTTAAGACATCAGCCAACTGATCATCTTTCATATATCCATGGGGTGGCATGATGGGAGGTATATTTTCAACGAGTTTTCCATTTACCTTGATAGGACCAGACAAACCATGGACAGCGACTCCAATCAAACGTGACAAAGAACCATTAACCCAGTCGCTTTTAGACAGTGTGGGTGCCATGTTAGCTAAACCCTTTCCGTGAGCTTGGTGGCAAGCCCCACAACTATTGCCATACAGTTCGCGCCCTTTTTTGTAAGAACTATATAATTCTTTGTCCCGCGTTACCCACTGCGCAGGTTTATCTACATAATTCGCAATCATTCGCTTAGGATATCCAGACTCAACAACTTTGGAGGCATATGCAACCAGGGCATGTGGAAAGTCATCGCTTTGCGAAATTCTTTGAGCATCTGCTAGGTTGACCTGAGGAAACACCCCCCCGTACTGCATAATATCACCTGCGGTGCGTAAACCAGTCATGACTACAAACCAATCAGTATCCTTTATCGCCCGGTCTATGGTTTTTGCATCCAAATTGTTAAGACCAACTAAAGTCCATATTGCATGTACACGAGCAAATGGAGATGCCTGTCTGTTTCTAGCCAATTCCTTGACGGTTGGTGCCAAGTCTTGACGGTCACCTTCAACAATTCGCTTTTGTGAACGCAAACGCCACCAAAGATGAGGGTGGGATAATCCAGCAACCAAGTTTTGTGGACTGGGCTGAGGTTTTTGATCCTCAGGAACAATTCGATAGATCCTCCCATGCCCAATATGCTTGTCTAATTCACGTTCTTCAGACTGCCGGCGTAAATAGGAAGTAAGAAAGCGTTTGTGTTGAATAACTCCTCGGTGGAAATCGACCACATAAAGGCAACCATCCGGACCAATAGTACCATTGACTGGTCTGAACCGTTCATCGGTACTGGAAAGAAATTCTCGTTTTTCCCAAATGGGATCTGCATAAGTTTGGTGCCGATATCCTTCGGTATTTGGAAAAGGTCTTTCAGGAATAAAAGCGCCCACAGTATTGGTACCGGGAGACATCGAAAAAATCGCTCCTTCCCAAGCATCCCCAAACGCACCATGACTGTGTACTGCGAGTCCGCTTATAGTGGTGACGCGTGCCACTCTACCGTCCTCCCTCAAAGAACCAGGCTTATAATTACGGTTGAGTGCGGTATTTGGGCGAATGGCAAAGACTTCTTTGGTTGGTGGTCCAATTGTCTTTTTCTTGATCGGCCAAGCATGGTCATAAATACCCCAGTCTCCCAAAAACCAAACACTATTACTGTTGTAAAACAGTTTACCGTAGGCATCTGTTGCTATCCCCCACTGCCCTCTCGGACTGGCGGGTGCTTCGATTAATTTACCCGACCTCCAAGATATTTTGCGGGAGGATTTCGAATTATACATCCAATTGTCCAAGGTAAAGGAAAGCCCATTCTCTGCATGCTCGATATTATCAAATGCAGCAGTCGCAAAATCCATTAATTTAGATTTCTTGTCACACCTCAGATCACCATTCAAATCCTCACAAAACCAAATAGCTCCCGACTCCACAACCAGAACGCCACCCTCGACGAAGGAAAGGCTGCGTGCATTGATCATATCTTCTAAAAATGCAGTCGATCGATCCATCTTCCCATCCCCGTTCGTATCTTCTAGAACCATAACACGACTTTTTCTTTCGTTTTCTCCAGTACCATCCAAGTCCGTCATATAAGTACGAAATTCACAAACCCACATTCTTCCCTGATCATCCCAATCAATAAAGACAGGATCTTTCACCATGGGCTCGCTCGCAACTAGTTCCACCTTAAAACCGGGAGCCACTTTCATCATCGACAAGGACTCCTCGGGAGAATGCAAAGGTACAATTCCTGGAGTCCACTTCCTCCAATTCAACGAGTCTAACAATTGCGGACTTTTTTCTTTTTTATCGCCCTCTTGAGCATTCATAAATCCCGTAATCACAGAGAAAAGTGTAAAAAGTAAAAATAAGAATTTCATTAATAGTAAATCTATTTGAATTAGTTCTCCAAACAACTCGTTTGTCACTTGTAAAGCAACTCGATTAATTAATCACACTAATTTATTTTTAATTGCCCTTTATAAAAAGATTAGAAAATAAATTATTATGATTTTCCGTATTTTAGTTACAATCATCTCTTTTCTGCCTTCTCTATTTTTACAATCAGAACCCGAATCCAAAGAACTATTTGGAAAAAGATTCTCCCATTTGGATCATCTCTCAACCGGTCAATGGTGGAAGCGTGCTAGACCTCCAGAGGTACCTTCCAAAAAAGGAAAACCTCCCAAGCGAATCATTGAATTAAAAGTTCCACGCGACGAGGTAGTCGCCTTTGCTTTGTATACCCAAGACCTTGGCACTCTAAAACTAACGGGACAACTATACCCACTTATGCCCGATGAATCCCGCTCCGTTCGACTTGAAATAAAGCAGGGTACAAAATGGAAGGAAATTTCCAGGGTTCAAGTTACCTATCCAGGTTGGAGCGCTCACTTTCGTATAAAAAACTGGGATTCATCCAAAGATACCCTCTATCGAGTAAGGCATGGGAAACTAGCGTCTTTTAATGGAACTATCCGCAAGGACCCGACCGACCAAGAGAGCATTGTTGTTGGAAACTTATCTTGTAATTCCAGCCGTACTAAAGGCCCAAGACCGCAAATTATTGAAAACCTTAAATTAATTGATCCGGATGTACTATTCTTTGCTGGGGACCAGACTTATCACCATACCGAGCACACCGCCGGGTGGATTGAGTTTGGTCTGCAGTTCAGAGACTTAATGAAAGACCGCCCCTCTATCACCATTCCGGATGATCATGATGTTGGGCAAGCTAATCTTTGGGGCGAATCGGGCATACAGGCGACATCACCCGAGGGAAATAGCGGAGGTTACTTTTACCCTATTCCTTATGTTAATATGGTACAACGACAACAGACTTGGCATCTACCTGACCCGGTCGACCCAAAAAAGCTAAAACGGGGACTAGAGGTATACTTTACCAGGCTACGGGTAGGTGGTATTGATTTCGCAATCTTAGAAGACCGTAAATTTAAAAGCGGGCCGTCTGGAAAAATACCTCCCATGGGGCCCCGACCCGATCATATCAACGATCCGTCCTATGATCGCAACGCGGTTGACTTGGACGGTCTTGTATTGCTCGGTGATCGCCAATTGAAATTTCTTTCCACATGGAGTCAGGACTGGGAAGGTGCCGAGATGAAAGCGGCACTTTCTGCAACTGCGTTTTGTGGAGCGGTACATATTCACGGCCATCCGAATAATCGATTGCTTGCCGACTTGGATAGTAATGCTTGGCCTCAAAAAGGTAGAAACAAAGCACTTCGAGAATTACGAAAAGCTTGGGCCCCACATTTATGCGGGGACCAACACCTCGCTGTATTAGTTCAACATGGAGTTGAATCTTATCGGGATGGACCCTTTGCTTTTACCAGTCCTGCGATTGTTAACACCATCTACGGACGATGGTGGAGACCAGAGGACGAAAAGCCAGGCTTGCGTCCCATATACAACTCCCCCCTCCCCTGGACTGGTGACTTTAAGGATGGCTTGGGCAATAAGATAACTATGCATGCTTATGCCAATCCCGAAAATCGTCAAAACGAGTTAAAAAGAGCCGATGGTTTTGGCGTAGCCCGTTTCAATAAAAGAAATAGAACCATCACATTCGAATGTTGGCCCCGTTTTGCCAAGGTATCTGACGGGGACAAATCACAATTTGTCGGCTGGCCTGTTACGGTAAAAATGTCTCATAATGATGGAAGGAAAACCATGGGTTGGTTACCAAAACTCGTATTTTCAAAGAAAAATCAAGTTGTTCAAATCAA
Organism: Opitutales bacterium; assembly: GCA_029251885.1. Lineage (GTDB taxonomy): Bacteria > Verrucomicrobiota > Verrucomicrobiia > Opitutales > Seribacteraceae > Chordibacter. The sequence goes on from JAQXCL010000133.1 coordinate 16,387, forward strand.
GAACTCAAGGACTGAGGAAATCCTTTACACCGTTCGAATAAATGGAAACACTTTTCAACCCAAAGTGTACTCCATGGATCCACATGAAGTACGACTTGGAAAAAACGGCCCTGAATACAAATTCCTAACTAATTGTATTCCTGTTAAAGACCCAGCCAAAGCAAAAAGGCTTACTGTTAATCACTAATTAATCCCCATGCTTCAGAGACTTGGATATTCCCCGATTCCTTCGGGTTGACTCAAGGTAGGCAATAAGGTCACGCAGATCAGAAGTAGATAAGACTTGCCCCATAGGTGGCATAGCAGAGATGGGAGGTGAAAGTTGGGAAACTTCTTTGCGGGCGAAAGTTAAATCCTTCCCATCCAAAGTAATTAATTTGACCTCTTTCTTATTTTCATCCGCCAGTCTCCCAGAATAAGCCTCTCCATTTTGAAGGATAACTGTGGAGAGGCCATAACCGGGAGTAATCTCTGCGCTTGGGTTTACAATCGATTCCAACAATTTTCCACGACCAAGGCGTTTTCCGACAAGGCTTAAATCCGGGCCCTGCTCTCCTCCTTTCCCATTTATTTTATGACATTGCATACAGGCACCCTGCCCCTGAAAGATTGCCTCACCAAGGTTTGGATCTCCACCGCTTAAAGCAAGATTATACAAGTTAGTGGGATTAGAGGAAAATCCTTTCACCGTTGATCTGATTTCAGGATCGTTGGACTGTTCGATCATCTTGTAAAGGTCGAGCCAGACACCTCGATCAATACCATTTTTTCCTGATCGAGTTTTCCAAAACTCCAGTAGACGCTTGGGGTATCTTTCTCCAATGCTCACAATTGCCTGTTTTGTTAATTCAGGTGCATCTTGTAAGCGCACTGCTTTTTCAGCCTGTGCAATGGATTCATCAAGGTTGCGTGAGTAGGCTTCTCCTAATGCAAGAGCACGCAACCTAGTATCCGAATCTTTTAATAGTTGTAAAAGCAAGTTATTGGTAATCCCAGCTTCAACTTCAAGCAGACGACTAAAAAAGGCGATACGAAGGTTACTGGAAAGCCCGTCGTTAAGAATCTGGTTCTGCAAGTCATTAGCATTTAACTCAATTCCCAGAACAGCAGAAACTTCTGTTGCCAAGGTGAGAAACTCAGTTCTCTTTTCCTGCTCAAGGTAACTAAGGTAGCGGGAGGCATACTTGCCTGCCAATACACGAGAATTCTCGCGTGGATGGGGAGAAGGACGAAGTGAACCAAGAACAGGATCCATACTGGGGTATTCATCCCATTGCTCCAAAGCACGCAAAGCCAAGTTCTGGACTTTGCTATCAAGAGAAGAATCCATGGCCATATCCAATACCCTTGCAAAACCATCGGGAGTGCCCCACCGGGCAGCAGCCACTAAAAGGCGGGATTGAATAAAAACAGGCAGGCCCTTGTAGCTTACCTGAAGCAGGCGAGCACCCACCGATTCGTCCACCACGGATGTATCGTAAAGAGCACGAATTGACTCTGTTCTAACAAGTGTACTTGAATCATTAAGGAACTCAGCTACACCCGGGTGCTCCTTTTTACGAAGAATAATTACTCCAAGCAGGCGCACCTCAGGAGATGAATGCTCGGACCAAGATAACGCCTGCCCCACTGTAGCCATTCGATCAAAGGCGGAAATGATAGCATGTCGTAATGTAATATCAAATGAAGCACCTTTATTTCGCTCGGCAATTTGGAGAAGAGCCTGAATCACTTCCTTATCCCCAACAGGAGATAATCTACCCAAGGCGATCGCACACAAAGATACTACCCTTGGTGAGGCGTCTTCAAGACCATCCAACAAAGAAGCTCGTGCTTGGCTTAACTTAATGTCTCCACAGGTTCGAGCAGCATTAGCACGAAGCTCAATGAATGGATGGGTTAGGCATTGTACTATATTTTTCTTAGCATCCTCATTACCTGAACGGGCAAGTTGTCCTAATCCCCAGACGGCATGTAATGGGGCAAGCTCTCCAACCTTGGCGTTTGATAAAATACGGGCGAATAATGAGACTGCTGCATCAGAGCCCTTTTGTACGATTGCAAACTGGGCTTCCTGCCGCACCCTTTGATCAGAGTGCCCGAGTAAACTACTCAGCTCACTCAAAGTTCGATGAGAAAATCCTTCTTTAACGAGCTGAGCAACCTTTCGACCTGCCTCTAAAAAAGTGGGGTTCGTAGGTTCTGCAACCTGCACACTTCCCTGATTGTCCGGACTCCAACCTGCTCCATATTCCACAAAAAAAACACGACCATCATAACCAAGCTCTACATCCGATGCATTTAAGGAGGAGAGGAAGGTAGTAACCTCGCCAACCATAAACCCTGAACCCATAGACTCTATGGGAATCGTTAGCACACTGGACCTCGTTGGCGACCCGCGATAATTACACATCAAAAACTTCCCCCGTAATTCAGGAGGAACAGCCGGACCAGTCATACGAACCACACCCGAAGGTCCATTACCCACATGTCCAATTGGCGGGTAAATCCACTGAGGAGCAGATTCACTGTATAGATCAAATGAGCCCTCTCCCACCCAAGTCGCCTGCCAAAGGCGAAAATTCCCCCAGTCCAGTTTATTGGCATGCTGATGGTGTGACTGGTAATCCGCAGTCCATCCCGAATCGGTGTTATCCATTACGTAAACCACCCTTGCACGATCGCCAAAGTCTCCGGTGTTATCGAAAGTAAACAAGTTTCCAAAATCATCGAAGACAATCTCCTGTGGGTTCCGTAACCCGTGAGCATAGACCTCGAA
>JAQXCL010000139.1 GCA_029251885.1 Opitutales bacterium
TGATCAAGCAGGGAGTAGGGCACTTCAGGTTTGCCAGTACCTCTAACCGCAACAGCTTGTTTCCTAACCTTACCCATCGCATGGATACGAGCCATCACTTCCTGGCCAAGGTAGCACCCCTTGTCGAAGTCGACCGATTTTTCTTCCAGTCCTCCTTCCTGAGGGAACTCCGTATCGCCAATTTCCAACCCTGGTCGGAAAAGATTTTCCTGAAGGCGTAAATATTCCAAATCACTTGAATCTGCGGTTAGGAGATTGTTGGGCCAAGGATGGCTTGAGTCTGCCGGGTGTAGGAGCGAAAGAGATTTTCCGGGCAGGCTGGGATTGAGAAAGACCCAGCCTTTCTCAATTTGCCGAGCTTCATTGGGCGACAACTTTTCAATACCTGAAATGGCGAGAATCTCATCCATACTGGAAGGATGAAAAAGGGAGGATAATTTCCAATGTTTGGAAAGGGCTGTGAATTCAACTTCATCTGCGACTATGTTTTCTTCGAGCAATCCTATGACTCTAGGTGCAGGGGTATCCCTGCAGACGAGCAAATATTCCTCCTCTCCCGTGCGAACGACTTGGGCACCAAATAAGACTTTTCCTTTAAGGCTTAGCCTTAGTCCAGGGCGTGTGCCTAAGACCGGAATTTGATTCAGGTTAATGGTCAATTGACTTTGTAAGTAGGGTAGGGCGTCCTCGCCCGATACCCGTACTACACCGGCTATAGAAAACTCAAATAATTGCATGGACATGCTCCTTTGCTAAAAGTTTGTCTTGTTCATGCAAGCATAGGTTCTATGGTACTCCCCCTGTGCACCAAGTAACTAACCTAAGAATTACCGACTCGGAACCGCTTCCATCTCCCTTGGAAATGGTGACTGAGATTCCACGATCTGATAACCAGCTTGGCGTGATTGCCCGCTCCCGTGCTGCTCTTCACGAAATAATTCATGGTCGGGATCGTCGCCTAATCGGAGTGGTCGGACCCTGTTCGATTCATGATTTAAAAGCTTGTCGGGAATATGCAGAAAAATTTATTGCCCTTTCCCGCGAATTGGAAGATCGATTGTTTCTTTTAATGCGTGTGTATTTTGAAAAGCCGCGCACCACCGTTGGTTGGAAGGGGTTAATTATGGATCCTCAACTCAATGGAACCTGTGATATCCCCGTGGGGTTACGACTTGCCCGATCCTTTCTTGGAGAAGTGTTAGACTTGGGCATTCCCACCGCCACTGAGTTACTCGATCCGATCACTCCCCAATACCTTGCCGATTCTTTGAGCTGGGCAGCAATTGGTGCCCGTACATCGGAGTCGCAAACCCATCGGCAAATGGCTTCCGGTTTATCAATGCCTGTAGGTTTTAAGAATGCGACCAGCGGAGATTTAAAGGCAGCAGTTAACGGAATTATTGCTGCCACCCAGAGCCAGACCTTTTTGGGGATCACTGAAGACGGCCGTGCATCCGCAGTAACTACGGGGGGGAATCCTGATTGCCAAATTATTTTGCGCGGTGGGGCCAGTGGCCCGAATTATGGTCCAGAATTTGTGGGCTATGCTCAATCCTTTCTTAAAGAAATAGACGGACCCTGTTCACTGATGATCGATTGCAGTCATGCGAACAGTGGTAAAGACCCAGCCCGGCAACCCGAGGTGCTTGATGCTGTGCTCGATCAGGTACAAGCCGGGGCTGAATCGATCCATGCCTTTATGGTCGAAAGTCATTTACATTCGGGCAGTCAATCATTTCCCCGGCCATTAAGCGAATTGGACTACGGCGTATCCATTACTGATGGCTGTATCGATTGGTCGTCGACTGAGGCTTGCCTCCGACGGGCTGCCGAGGTAGTTGACAAGGCTCGATTTTCATAATTTATACAACCTAAAACCAGAAAATGACAAACAACCAAGCACCCATTCGCGTAGCCGTGACCGGAGCCGCCGGTCAAATCGGATATTCCTTACTTTTTCGCATCGCTTCGGGCGGGCTCTTTGGCCCCGACCAACCCGTCGCTCTAAACCTTATCGAGATTGAGCCCGGAATGAAGGCCCTCGAAGGGGTCTGCATGGAGCTGGACGATTGCGCCTTTCCCTTGCTTAAGGATATTCGTCCAACCAGTGACTTGAATGCCGGTTTTGATGGTGCCAACTGGTCTTTGCTCGTGGGCAGCGTGCCCCGCAAAGCAGGCATGGAACGTGGAGACTTACTGGGGATCAACGGAAAGATTTTTACCGGGCAGGGCCAGGCAATTGCAAATAATGCCGCATCTGATGTTCGCGTGCTTGTTGTGGGTAACCCCTGTAACACAAATTGCTTAATCGCGATGAACAACGCACCGGAGGTTCCGCGTGACCGCTGGTTTGCGATGACCCGCCTTGACGAAAACCGTGCGGCCGCCCAACTTGCCGCCAAGGCAAACTGTCAGGTCTCTGATGTTTCTAATGTTACCATCTGGGGAAATCACTCTGCTACTCAGTATCCTGATTACTATAATTCCAAGATTGGTGGACAACCTGCACCCGAAGTTATTTCTGATGACACCTGGGCTCATGTTGATTTTATTCCTACCGTTCAACAACGTGGCGCAGCTATTATACAAGCTCGTGGTGCTTCATCAGCAGCTTCAGCGGCCAATTCTGCCATTGATACTGTTAAATCCCTGACCACGCCAACAACCGAGGGCGATTGGAACAGTGTATGCGTGGCATCTGATGGTAGTTATGGTACGAAGGAAGGTTTGATCACCTCCTTTCCAATCCGTTCGGATGGTCAAAACTGGGAGATTGTTCAGGATCTTCCTATCAACGAATTTGCCCGTGAAAAAATCGATGCCTCGGTTAACGAATTGGCTGAGGAACGCGAAATGGTTTCTGATCTACTCCCTGGCTAATTTTTTGCTTTCGAAAATTCTCCCTGTTGCAGGGAGGTATCTCCATCGAAGATTAAGTTCTTAGTTTAATCGATGTTCGTAAATTCGAACATCGTGAAATTTTCCAAATTTGTATCCTCCTTCGCTGAGCAAGCCTGCTTGCTTGAACCCTAACTTTTCGTGTAGCCTAACAGAGCCCGCATTGGGCAAAACGACCAACCCATAAGCCCGGTGTGCTTCCGATTCTGCCTTTAAATTTTCCAATAGGGCAGAATAAACCTTTTCTCCAATCCCCTGACCCAAATAATTGGGGTGGATGTATATACTGGTCATTACAGAAGGTGCGTACGCGGGACGCTGGTGAAAGCGCAAGCTGGCAGCATAGCCAACCACTTCATTGCTTTTTTCGGCCACCATCAATTGGTAGCGTCCATCTTCACGAAACTGGGTAAACCAAGTTTTACGGTTTTCCAGAGACATTTCCACCATTTCAAATGTCACTATCGTGTTAAGGATGTAGTGATTGAGAATATCCCGCAGAGCGGGTAAGTCGGACTCGCGCCCTCTGCGGATCATTGTATCCATACCTTTTTAGAAGTGGTTTTAAGTGGATGGTACCCGGAGAGGGGGTCGAACCCTCACTCCCTCGCGGGAACTGGATTTTGAATCCAGCGCGTCTACCAATTCCTCCATCCGGGCATCGAGAGAAAGAAGATTTTTATCGTAGATTATTTCGGATTTGGCAACCTTGGAGTTTTAGACCGACTGGATTTTTAAAGTCCAAATTTAATAATCAATGGTATTTTAAATCGTGTTTAAGCTAACTTACAGTACTTAATATAAACTATAACTTTTGAAGTTCCGATATTTTTGCATATTTAATATAAGATTTATGATTATTGAATTAGTTAAATTGAGACAATGCTGTGTTTTCTTATTTAGCTTCTTTGTCACATGCTCAATTCCAGTCTTTGCAGGCTTGGATGATGGCTTGGTGGGTTGGTGGAAACTAGATGAAGGTGCTGGTACTACTTCTGATGATTCAAGCGATTACAATCGAACATTAAGTTTACAAAACGGTACAAGCTGGACAGCGGGGCAAATTAACCATGGCGCTCAATTGGATGGAGTAAATGATGAACTATCCCCGCCCAGCATTTTAGTGGAGGGTAATTTTAGTGTCTCTTTTTGGGTAAATCCACAATCATCCACCTTTCTGGGCACGGAATCCAATTCAGTAAATAATTCGATAGACCCTATCAATAGGACTCTAATAAAACCGCTGCATGGCGGGAGTAGTTCATTCGGACTGGGATTGTCAGTCGGTACAAATGGAGTAAGTACACTTTTACATGCGAGCAGTATTTATTGCCAACCTCTCGTCTATACATCGACAATTTCAAGTTGGGTACACCTTGCCCTAATTCTTAAAAACCAACAGCCAATACTTTTTGTAAATGGTGCTTTAGTAAAAACGGGGCTGGTACTTGGAAGACCCGCCAAGCTAAGCGTTAGTGCGGGTTCTCCAATTGGTAAGGGGTACGAGGAGGAGGACCGTTATCAAGGTGGGGTAGATGAAGTTCGTATGTATGATCGTGCACTTTCCAGTGCCGAGGTTTTTCATCTTTATGCCTTCCCATTTGATCTTAACTCCAACTCTCCTCTTACACTTACTGAAAATTCTTCGGCAGGGACTATTGTTGGAGAATTTAATGCAACCGATCCCAATGGGGATAATGTTTCCTATGCATTAATGCCTGCTCTCCCGAGTGCATTTTCTCCTGTCTTGTGGCTTGATGCCAATGACTCTTCAACGGTGATTGAGTCAAGCGGGGCAGTAAGTGCGTGGCAGGACAAAAGTG
>JAQXCL010000149.1 GCA_029251885.1 Opitutales bacterium
AAGGACTCCAGGATTCTGGCCCATGGATTGTTTTTCTTTCCAAGCACAATCGATTCCATGGGGTACCGCAGGGTTGAATACCTATCCTGATATGATTTAATTAAAGCTGCATTTTCATTGTTTCTTTCAGTGAAAAGCATGGCGTCAGCAAAGTGTGCAGATGCATCAATCCATTCCTGGAAATCAGTGGGAGGGGATAAAAGAATCGGTGAATAGATAAAAAAAAGAACTTTACCGATTGAAAAATCGCTATTTTTTTCAAACGCATGGCTAATTTCCTCAAGCTGGTCTGCCAAATCAAGATTGTTTGATATAAAAAGGAAGCATTCGTTCAGATTTTCCGATTCAATGGTGGGGAAAATTATCTTCGGGTCATCCGTTGACCATTTCCAAGTTAAATTATTTTCAGGTACTGGGGTTGATTCAGGGGGGAATATGAATTTCGGAGTGGTTAAATCATCTTCGGTTGCATCTTTTAGAATTTGAAAGGCAGTTGCTCCCGGAGTTTCAATAACTAGGTGAATCGTTGTGCTCACTAGGTTATGAAAAGTCGAAAGATTGGCACTGGGCAGTGTGTAGCATCCGGTGGTCGATTAAAACCAGGGAGGCCATTGCCTCGACAATAGGTACAGCACGGGGAAGAACGCAGGGGTCATGACGACCACGCCCCATCAACTCGGTTTCATTCCCTTGAGAGTCGACGGTTTTTTGCTTTTGTAAAACAGTAGCAGTTGGTTTGAAGGCAATACGAAAATAAAGCTCTTCTCCATTGCTTATTCCTCCTTGTACTCCTCCGGAACGATTTGAGGAGGTACCAACTTTACCATCTCTCGATTCATATAGGTCGTTGTGTTCGGAACCTTTTAAATAGGTACCATCAAATCCGCTGCCAACTTCAAATCCTTTGGTGGCGGGTAGGCTGAGCATAGCTTTAGCTAAATCGGCCTCCAAACGATCAAAGACTGGAGCACCCCAACCTACCGGAAGTCCGGTTACCCGACAAAGAATTGATCCTCCCACAGAATCACCGGCTTTTTTCGCTTCGAGTATGCGTTTTTCCATGAGCTCGGCAGTTTCAGAGTGAGGACATCGGGTAGGGGATGACTCAACCTGTTCGAGTGTGGGCAATTCCTCGATTGATGGGGCCTGTATATCATGAATTCTTTCAACATAGGCTCGGATATTAATGTGATCGTAAGAAAGAATTTTTTTTGCCACGGCTCCGGCCGCCACTCTTGCAATAGTTTCGCGTGCAGATGAGCGACCGCCGCCTTCGTGGTTTCGGTGACCAAACTTGGACTGATAAGTAAAGTCGGCATGAGAGGGGCGAAACTTCTCCTTCATCTCGTCATAGGCTTGCGGTCGGGCATCCTGGTTACGGACAAGCATGGCGATAGGGGTTCCCAAAGTTAAGCTATCAAAAACTCCAGAAAGAATTTCCACTTTATCGGCTTCATCCCTGGGCGTGGTGATTTTACTTTGTCCGGGGCGCCTTCTGGTTAAATCAGGTTGTATATCTTCAACGCCAAGAGGCAGTCTGGGCGGGCAACCGTCGATGACCACACCAATGCCACCGCCATGGCTTTCCCCCCAGGAACTTATACGAAAGAGCGTTCCAAATGAATTTCCCATTAAGTTTTTCAAATGATTAAAGGTGTAAATGGCAAAGTTAAAAAACTGGGGCATGGAATTTTTTAACTACATAAAATTTGAAAAAGTCGTTGCTTAGGTCGGTCGAATATTTGATAATTGAATCTAAGGTCGGGTCCCATGCGACAACGATTGGATGAACTCCGTGAGGTCCGGAAGGAAGCAGCGGTAATCGCAAGAGTTGTGTGCTGTGGGGTGCCTGGCCTTTTTTGTGCCTTTTTTTGCCATTAATTTTCAAACTTGTTGAGTTTGACTTGCACGGTTGGCAAAGAGGAACAATAGATAATTCATCAACCATGTCCTCTGAAGCCTACCAAGTAATCGCCCGTCGTTGGCGACCCAAGCAATTTTCCGAACTTGTCGGTCAAGACCATGTGGTTCGTACGCTGGGCAATGCAATTGAGTTGGGGAGAATAGCCCATGCCTATTTGTTTGTTGGACCTCGGGGTACGGGCAAAACTACATCTGCTCGTTTGTTTGCTAAATCCTTGAATTGGGAAGATGGCCCAACTCTTGAAGTACCAGAAGATTCTGAGATAGGTAAATCTATTATGGAGGGCCGGTGCTTAGATGTAATCGAAATTGACGGGGCTTCAAATAATTCGGTCGAGCAGGTCAGGGACTTGCGGGACGAGTGCCAATACGCACCGTCTCAATGCAGATTTAAGATATATGTAATTGATGAGGTACATATGCTAAGCCAGCAGGCTTTTAACGCCTTATTGAAAACATTGGAAGAACCACCCCCACATGTGAAATTTGTATTCGCAACAACTGAATCACAAAAGGTATTGCCCACAATAGTATCTCGTTGCCAACGGTTTGAATTTCGATCTATCCCAGCTCCACTAATAACTGGTAAACTCAAAGAAATTTGTGAACATGAACAGATTGATGCAGACGAAAATGCTTTAGATGCTATATCCCGTATGGCGATGGGGGGAATGCGGGATGCTCAGAGCATTTTAGATCAGATGATTTCATTTTGCGGGAAATCGATATCCCAATCAGATGTTTTGGAGGTCTATGGATTAGCATCATCTGATATGATCAATCAATTGAGCGAGTCAGTACTTACAGCTAATTACGATACCATTTTAACTATAACCGATAAATTTTCAGAGAATGGATTGGATTTTTACAGAGCATTATTAGATCTTTCCGAAAGATTTCGCTCGAGCTTAGTCGATTCTTTAAGGCAATCAGATAGCCAAGCTTTATCTCCGGAGCAAGTATCCCGGATTTTGGATGCTTTAAGGGATGGAGAATCTTTAGTCCGTTCAGGTCTTTCTGAAAAAGCTAATTTTGAAGTTACTCTTTTTCGTGCAATAGAAGCGGGTCGTACTCGATCGATCGATCAGGTAATTCGTAAAATATCGAACTTGGTTCCTCAAGAAGCGAAAAAAAAAACGAA
>JAQXCL010000151.1 GCA_029251885.1 Opitutales bacterium
GTGGCAAAGCTTAAGTCTTTACCGTTGGTAATCCCCGAAGACATAATCTCGATCATTGGATACCCTACCCGATCGGACTCGTGATGCTGCCAGACTAGGGATTGGTGCATATCGCCACCGATATACATTACCCCGGAAATCTTGTGTTTTTTGATGGCATCAAAAAGACGGTGGCGGGAAAAAGTAAAAATGCGCCATCCATCCACCTTGCTATGGTCAAGCACACTGCCGGAGGCAATGATCTTGAACTTGGCCTTGGAGTGTTTCAGACCGCTCAACAGCCATTCAAATTGAGCATCACCGAGCATCCGTTTTTTATCATTATCTGGTAATTCATTGGGCGATCGATGGTAGCGGCCATCGACCACAAAAAAATCAACATCGCCCCGGGAGAATTTAAAAAAGGCACCTGGAGTGTCCGATGTGCCCGATGGCGGATTGGGCCAAGCCTGTTTCCAGCCGGCCAGGGAAAATTCTTTTCCCTCGGCGGTACCATCCGAGTTATTGGGCCCGTAATCATGATCGTCCCAGATCGCATAGGTGGGTACCTGACGAAGTACATTGGCAAATTCTTTCTTACGACGGTAAGCCACATGGTGTTGCAACTGTATCGTAGGATCGGTGGTATCGGCATAATGAGTATCGCCCACGGTGAGGTGTAGGTCTGGTTGCTCCGCGAGGAGAAGATTCCAGGACCGTTGTGCCCTTTTGATATGCATACAGGAAGTAATGGCCAACCTGAATGCAGTGGGTGTGCCCTCTAGGGGTGCAGTCTTGAATGACCCTTTCCAACTTGGGTCAGCCTTTCCATCTACAGTAACTTGATACTGGTAAGCGGTGTTAGGTGAAAGACCTACTACGGTTGATTTTAATATTTGCCCGGGGACCTTTGCTGCTTGGTTGGATAGGGCAATAAGTTTGCCCGTCTTTGCATCTGCCGTGGATGTACCTTCTGCACGATAACTGAAAGTACACTTGGACTTGGCTGGAGCATACATCCAAAGGGTTACGCCATTGGCCCGGATATCACCTGTAATTGGGCCCGCAACTTTAGGGATAGCTTGCAGAAAGCATAGGGGAAAGAGAAGAAAAGCGATCAGTAATTTTGGGCTCATGAATGATGTGTTTTGGCTGATTAATTTATTTTGAGTATGGCGATTATCTAATCACCTGTAAGAAACACGAAATTGAATCGTCAGGATAAAATCGAAAAATTGAAAGTTCATATTGCTTACTTGCTGTAATTTATATTCTTAGGCTTGAGTTTTTTGTACGAATCCAAAAAAGAAAAATTATCACAAACCCAATCAAAATCGATAAACTTCCAAGTGTTGCTGGGCCTAGCGTGCCACTGACCGATTCTGCAAATACTGTAGAAGACTCTTGGGGCTCCAATGAAAGGTAATCAACCAAGGTAACCCCAAATCCGAGCAACCCGAATACAATAAAAAGCCAACCAACATATTTCAGGAACCTCATTTCTTTCCAGCTTTCTTATTAAATGTGGCGATCAGGTACGCGGTGGCGTCTTTGTGTTTTATCTTTTTGGCACCCCTAAAGACAAGTTCACAACTCAAACCAAGTTCCTTGCAGCGCTCCTGAAGTTTGAGCCCGAAGTTGGCGGTATGGGTGGGGTCTTTCTGAGGTTTCCCGATCGCCGGGGGTGGTCCTTTATAATTTAAGTAAACGGGTGGGTCGTCTGAACTGGCCAATAGATAAGGAGAATACTCCTGTATCCAGGGCAGGATGTTTTTCCGCTCGGCTAGGAACTGGTCAAAACTGTTCATTCCAAAAGCATGCCCTCCATACTTGCTGTTTGGGGTCCACTCTTTCATTTGCTGAGGGTCGGCAGTGGTTTGTACGTTATTGACGGCGGCACAGAAGAGACGGGTGGATTCACGAGCGATGGGGTCATCACTTTTGGGGTCGGCAAGGTCATCGTGGTAGAGCAACCATAGACTGGTACAGGCACCGGCGGAACCTCCTGCTGCTGCGATGTGTGTCTTGTTTATATTCCACTCAGTTGCCTTGCTACGCACAAACTGTAAGGCACGGGCCGCATCATACAATGGCACTTTGACTGGTGGGTTTATACCGTTGGCCTGGCTTGTATAACGATAATTAATTGCTACCACCGAGATTCCTTCTCTGAGTAATTTAGGTGCATCGACAAAACGATTCAGCCTTTCCTTGCTTCCGTTCTTCCAACCCCCGCCGTGGATAACGAATACGAGTGGGGTTGGTTTATCTGAAACTGCTTTCCAAAAATCAAGTACATGGCGCTTGTGCGTACCGTAGGGTACTTCGCTCAATGTAGGCTTGGGAATGGAATCAGCATAATGTTCCTTTTTGCCAGTCTTGCTGGCATTTCGTGCATTTGGTTTTTTCCCTTCTGTGGGTAAATTCAGCAAGCTGGCGAAACCTAACAGCGTGATTAATGAGAAGTTTATATATTTCATCCCTTCAAGAGTTGAAACGATTAACGGGTGGCTTTTCCTTTTTCAATTTCTGCTAACCTTTTTTCCATATGTTTTATCCGTTTGGAATTGCTTGATTGTAGGTTCGTTTTTTGGGCCAAATCTTTGGCGAGATCAAAGAGCATTGCAGGAACTTCAAGGGTGTCTCCCTGCCAATAGTCCTTATACCATTCAGGCTCGTCGGTTATACCGCCACGCCTGAGGTATGCCCAATCCCCCTGACGGAGACCCAACTTACCATTAGCCGCATGGTAAACCAATTCTGTTCGTACTGGTTTGTCCGTAATCAGAGTTGGCAAAATATCGAAGCTATCCTCTGCAATCCCTTCTTTGAGGGGTAGATTGATAATACCGGCAATGGTGGCAAATAGGTCGGTCAGCGAAAGGGTTGAATCCAACCGTCGGCCATCCTTTATTCCCTTGTTTGGCCACGATGCAATAAAGGGCACGCGATGCCCACCTTCCAATAGGTCACGCTTCAATCCGCGCAAGGAGCCGGATGGGTTGTGATCATGTTGTTTAATTAAATCACGCATGAAGGGGGCTGGGCCGTTATCACTGGAAACAATCAGAAAAGTATTCTCATAAACGCCCGCCTCTTTTAGTGCGGCCACAATTTCCCCGACCGCCTGATCCGTCTGGGCCACAAAATCTCCATAGGGCCCAGCCTGGGTCTTCCCCTGAAACTCATCCAATGGAACGATGGGGGAATGAGGGGAAGAGGTGGAGAAATAAAGGAAGAAAGGATTCGTGCTCTTGCTTTGTTCTTTAATGGTTTCAACAGCCTTCGCGGTAATCATCGGCATTACCTGATCCAGTTGCCAACCCTTTTGCCCCGGGCCGACCCCATGGATATAACCGCCTGACATCACCTGCTGTTTTCTGAGTTTTCCCCCATCCACATCAATGGGGTCACAGGTTAGGCGATCATTTTCAATAAAGGCATAGGGTGGCATATTGGGCACGTCATCCCCAAAGTAATAATCAAACCCAGCCCCCAAGGGTCCCCCCTGGATGGGCTTCGACCAATCAAACAGGTCGCAGGTTGCCTTGCTCGTTCCTGAACCAATCACCGAAGTGGGTGGTTTCACCCCACCCTTCCAGGGCCAGTCAAACCCGAGGTGCCACTTGCCCACACATGCCGAGTAGTAACCCTTGCTCTTGAGAATTTTGGGCAAGGTAACCCGCTCCGGCACGATGTAGGATTCTTTCCATGGGTTGAGCCGGCTAATCTTTCTGCGCCATGAATACCGCCCGGTAAGCATGGAGTACCGACTGGGGCTACATACAGTGCTAGGAGAATGGGCATCCGTTGCCCATACACCTTCCTCGGCCAGCTTATCCATATGCGGTGTTTTCACTTTAGATTCGGCATTGAGAAAGGAGACATCCCCATAGCCCAGATCATCAGTTAGAATAATGACAATATTAGGTGCCTTTGCTTCATTAGCCATTGCACCTGGCAGGAAGCAAGCAGCGCTAAGAAGCACGATGAGTAGTTTAAATCCTATTTTTATAATCATGGCTTGAGCTACTTATAAACAGTTACTTGATTATTGTTCACTTGTTTCGATTATGGAATCGTTGCGGTCGTAGTCGATATTAAGTGCCTCGAGGATTTGGCTATGTTTAACGAAGCGCCGCTGGAATGATTCCCAGTTTTTTACTTTCGGAGATGTCCAACCGGTTTCTGCAACAGAGAGAAGCCGTGGGAATACCTTCTTGTCCAGACGATTCAATTGGATCTGCTCTGTCCAAACCGGGGCTTCCAGCCCGATAATCCGATCTTCTTCCTCCGGCGTCAGTCCCTTGGGAATGGGATTGAGCGAATAAATGGACTCCGTTGACACCAGTCTATTACGATACCTTCTATTGTGCATTTCCAATTCCTCCACGTTGGTCTTGTTCGCTGGATAATCGAGGTAGATCTTACGGTTGTAGGAATTAATTACCTCTCTTCCAGTCCGAATCGCCTGGGTTACATGGGAGGCCTTGTGCCAAGCTTGAACAATTTGCCCTTCCGGCACGCCTCCTTGAAGATGTTCTGCCCATGCGACGGTACGAATGCCCCGTTCCCCGAGTCTCTGGCTGACCTCATTTAAAAGCCAGTTCTGCATGTAGTGCTCATCTTTGAAATTCATTTGCTTCATCAGTGCGATGCAATGGGTGCATTTCTCCCAGTTGCCACGTGGACGCTCGTCTCCGCCGATATGAAACAATCCATCGGTGAAGATCGTTTTGAATTCGGTAAAGACATCGAGGATAAAGGGAATGGTGGCCTCGTGCTTGCCCGCACAAATCGCCCTTCTGCCCGCATCGCTTGAGAATGAGCGCATTCCAAACTTGCCCATTTTAAGGGGAGGGCCCTCATTGCATCCATACTCTGGGTAAGCCATGAGCAAAGCGTTGACATGCCCTGGGATATCGAACTCAGGTACAACTTTAATGTAACGTTCATTTGCGTAAGATACGATTTCCCGCATCTGCTCCTGGGTGTAAAATCCATTGAGTTCTTCGTCTTTCGAACGGTCGCCGGGATAGCCGCCGATGGTGGTGAGTTTCGGATACTTTTTGACCTCGGCACGCCATGCCTCGTCTTCGGTCAGGTGCCAGTGGAAGATGTTCATTTTGTAGAGAGCCATGAGGTCGATGTACTGCTTGATCTTTTCGACCGGCTGGATGTGGCGGCAGCTATCCAGCATGAAACCACGCCACGCAAAACGAGGTGCATCTTTTATTTTAATAAAACCGACTTTAAAATCAGGCAAAGCATCGGGATGGGCCTCGTAGTCCTGATAAAAGATTGCTGGAGGAAGCATCTGCTTCAAGGACTGCAGACCATAAAAAACTCCTTGGGTGTCGACACCGGTTATATGGATACCTTGCGGACCAACACTCAGGTGATAAGCACCCTTGTCTCCATGTTGAAACAGACCCTCTTCGATTTTTAGAACAATCTCAGAATTACCAGCTTTTGCTTCCTCTCCTACGGCTACCTCGAGCCCTTTTCCATTTCGCAAAAAAGTCGCAAAGCGATCGGCATCGGCTTTCAGTTGGTTCTTCGAAAAATCATCACCAACAATGATTATTCGTACAGGTGATTGCAGATGGTAGAAGCCTTCGTAGGCTTCAAGCAAGTTACACCTTGGTATGATCGATACATCTTCCCTGGCGTTGATCCAAGGGGTGCTGGCAAAGATCAGGTAAAGCAAACAGCTAGAGATAATATACTTATTCATTACAAGTTTATCTTAATTATGATTCTAATAAACTACGGATGTTTCTTTGCGACAATGGGCATACTTTCTTCACCCTACTTCTGCCCTACCTCAGCCTTGGGATAGATCGAATTCATCTTCCAGGCGGAAA
>JAQXCL010000154.1 GCA_029251885.1 Opitutales bacterium
TGGTTTATTAGCTATTCAAAAGGGTGCTTTAACCGAGTGGGCTGTGGGAACAAAAAAGGAGGCGCTTCTCAAGGCCATTGAGGAATTAACCCCCCAGTCATCAGCCATTGGGATTCAAATTTTGATCGACCGTTCAGCGGATTTGTTTTCACCGCAGGCAGGTTTGAAAAAAGTTATCTGCGTTAGTGACTTTCAAAAATCTTCCTGGCAGGACGTGGCTGGATCGTTGGGAGAGGACGGAATTACCATTGAATTGCTCCCAGTTGGACATGGTGAAGCCCCCTGGTCAAATCGGTCCTTTAATCGATCAATCGTGGATGCCCGGGTTGCACCCTTGGGTACTGAAAAAGTCCGGGTTTGGACGGCTTTGCGAAACTGGGAAGATCAACGATCGGATATTAATGTTTCCATTTTTGCGGGCGGTGCTGTTAGGCAGTCGATTGAAACTTCTCTTCCTCCCCTGGGGTCGCAACAAGTTCAATTTATTTTACCGGCTCAAGATTTTGCTCAAGCAACTGTGAGTATTGATCAAACAGATGATTATACTTTGGACGATAATCAATCGTTATGGGTTCTTCCTCCTTTGCCGCGATCTTTTGGATTTTGGAAAAATCAAAATCCGAAGGATTCTGATTCATTGGAGCAACAATTTCTTCGGGCGGCCATGGAAAGTGCCGGTGATGGCACTTGGCATCGCTGGCAGGAAAATAAAGAAAGGGCCAATGAAGTGCGTATGGGAATAACCGGGCCGCCGATTGAATTACTCCTAGTTCTTGGCCTGTCCGAATGGTTTGAAGAAGAGGGCTTGTCCATCGCTTTGGATTCTCACCTACAGGGCGGTGGAATTGTACTCATTACCCCCCCAGATGATTCATTTGTAGCAATGAACCAAGTTTTTAAAGAATCAGGAATGCTCAGCTTTACTTTTGGCGGAATTAACCGGACTATGCCGGGACTTGATCCTTTCCGCTTTGAAGTACTGGCAGAGAAAAGTGAATTATCGAGGGTATTCTCAGGTGATTCCGCCCGGGACTTGTATCTTTCCCAAATTAAACAATTTATAACCGTTCAAGAAGATGAGAGCCTGGAAGTTCCTTTGCGGGATCGTTCAGGCAAACCCTTGGTTTTAGTTCGTTCATTTCCCAGTGGTGGAAGGCTAATCTTTTTTACTTTTCGCATGTTTCCCCAATGGACAGACCTGCCCATGCGTAACTCTTTTCTTCCTTTACTCGTTGAGTTGTGTGCCCTCAATCAAAAGCAAGACAGCATTGGAGGAGCCATCCGTTTGCAGGCAGGAGAGGCAATGGAGATCGGGGACAACCCTGTGGATACTCAAAGCCTTGGGCTTTTTCAAATGGGTGAAAAAAGGATTGAAATTGTGCACCCCCTCGTCGAATCCATGCCTGAGGTGATTAATCAGAATGAATTAACTGAAGCCCTAGTGGGGAACTCCTCTTCGGTGCCGACGGGCTTGTCTGTTAACCAAGTCAGAGCTCAATCAGGTATCCCTCTTTGGCCTTGGTTTGCATTAGCTTCGGCTATCCTCATGGTTTCAGAAATGATCCTCTCAGCCCCCGTTTCTTCACCCCTCATTAGCAAGGAGTCGGCAAATGGCTAATTTTGTACGCAGATTACGCCGGGAATCACGGATCATGATTTTTGCCCAGTCCCTTGGTGCGATCATTTCCGGTTTTCTTGCCTGGTCAGGTTTTTTGATTCTTCTCGATCTTTATGACGCTTTTTCACCGATTCAGGAAACGGAGGTTTCGAGTTGGATATTTGGTGCTGTTACCGTATCCCTTTTTTGCTTTTTGGCTTTGTTTATTCGTGCATGGATTAGCCGTCCTGGTTCAGCGCAACTTGCCAGGCAGGTGGAGTCTGCCAATCCCGAATTGCGAGATCTTTTAAACTCAGCGGTCGAGATAGAAGAAAAAAGGAAAAAACCTGGGTTGATGGAACGCCGAGTTCTGCGTGAGCTAGATAGAAAATCCTTATCCCTTGATTGGGGCAAAGGAGTTCGTCCTTCTGCTTCATTTTGGAATTTTTTGGTGATAGGACTTGTATGCGGCTTACTTCTTTCCCTTTGGAATATGGATCGTAGTCCGCTCAACAAAGCACTCGCATCCTGGACTGGTGAACCGGGACTTCGTGTACAAACAAGTTTAAGTGGAGCCACCGATGATCAGTTAAACGATCCCGACTTCGAGTACCGGAGAGGAACAGATGTTTCGATACGAGCCGAAGTTCTGCGTGGGCATCGAGGCATTAAATCGGCATCGATTGAATGGGGCGAAGAAAACGGTACCGTTCGTCTAAGTATGCTCCCGACCGAAACACCTGGTCAGTTGGAGTTTGTACTTCCCTCGCTTCAAGAGACCCTTCGATACCGGGTGGTCACCCCTTCGCTTGAAAGTTCCTGGCATCAAATCATTCCTTACGATCCGCCTGAGCTCGAATTTGCCCGTTGGGAAATTACGCCACCTACTTATTTAAAAATGGGACAAATTAATCATGATGGCTTTGGCTATCTTGAAGCTCCTGAAAACAGTGAGGTTCGCTTGGATGTCCGGGTAAAAGAGTTCCCAGAACAGGTAACGGCACGCTTAATTAGTGAAGATGGTAATTATTCATTGGAGAAAATCGGAATGGTCACTTTTTCGTGGAAAGGGAAAATGGAAAAAGAATGGTCTGCCCGTTTGGGCCTATCTGATCCCAGCGAGCCTGGACGACCGGAAATTCTTTATGATTTAGTGAATTTTTCCCCAGTTCCTGATGAACCTCCAATTATTGAGATTTCAGAACCTGCTAAGGACTTGGAACTTCCTTATGATGCAGAGCCATTACTCATCGAGGTCTTCGCTGCAGATGATCACGGGATTTCCGACTTGCGCCTCCATGTATCTCACGACGGAGAAAAGCGGGAAGAGGGACTATTTGTCGATCCAGTGGAAAAAGAAAAGGCAGTAACTGGTATTTTAGACCTCAGCGAATATCCGCTCGCAGTTGGAGATGTAATCACATACATGGCCTTTGCTGCCGATAACAAGGAACCCAAAAATCAACTTGCCCGGTCCGAAATCTATTTTATCGAAATTCTTCCTCCAGAAGGGAATTCGACCGAATCTGAAGATCAAGCGGGTGAAGGTATGGAGGGAGACACCAAAGAAATCCCTATCCGACAATTCATTAACCGTACCAAACAGATCATCCGGGATAGTTATGATGCCTTGATGGAAGATGGATTGGAAAAGGAGGAAAGGTCCCTCGCCTTGTGTACCGAGGCTCTGAGCTTAAAAAATGAAATGACCAAGACCTTTGATGAGTTTGAGGGAATGTTTCCGATTGTTGATGGACTGGACCTCGGAGAATTGCTCAACGAAGCCACCTATCATATTGAACAGACAGAAATCTACACGGGAGATCAGGAGCTTGAATTGTCCCTCGAATCTTCGGAGCAGGCCCTGCGTAAACTGGTACAGCTATACGCGTTGATGCAACAGTTGGAAAAAGAAAAGAAAAAAGGTCAGGGGCAGGGACAACCGAGTAAAAGTGCAGGCAAAGAGGGTGAGCAAAAGGAAGAGGAGCCCAAGGGTGAAAAGAGCAAAGACCCAGCACAACAACTTGAGGAATTGGCCAAGGAAATGGAAGAACTTGAAAACCTTGAAGCACGCCAGGACTCTTTAAATGAAGAGGTCGGACAAGCTGCGGGTAGCGGACAATCCGGAAAACCGAACCAGGACCTCGCCAGTGAACAGGAGGGAATACGACGAGATCTAGATGGTTTGCGCCAGCAAAGGTATGACCGGAATGGAAAACTTGGAGATGTAGCTGACCTTGACCAGGCTGGTCGGGAGATGAAGGAAGGGGCTGGCGACTTGCGACGAGATCAACCCCGCCAAGCTCAACCCCACGGTGAGCTAGCATCTGAGGCCCTGGGGCGTGCAATCTCCCAGGTCGAACAAGAGATGTCCAAGCTTGCGGCTGATATGGTTGATCAATTGACCGAGATGGCTGAACAACTTGGAGAGGGACAGGGGAATCTTCGTGGAGAAACTGAAAATGCTAAGGGTGGTCAGGGTGAACGTTTACGCGAGGAACAGGATAGTTTGAACGAGGGTTTGGAAGACTTGCTTGAAGAGATTGATCGCACAGCGAGATCACTCGGTAAATATCAGGAACGTGCCACCGAGGAACTGCTAAAAGCTGCCCGGGATGCTAAGGAGGATGGTTTGGAGCAAGCGGGGAAGCGAGCATCTAACTCTCTGCTCTACGATGCTTTTCCCCAAGCCCAGAAGGAACAGGGGAAAGTAGAGGATGGGTTAGAAGGTTTACAGGGTGGGCTGCAAAAAGTTGAAGATCAATTGCGCTACGGGGAAAGTTCTGAACTTGGAGAGTTGGCCGAACGATTACAACGCATGAGCCAGGAAGGTGCGGGTATGGGAGAGGAGGAATTTAGGCAGGCGAATGAAGAAGCCGCTCGGGCTTTAGGCAATTTGCCTGATTCCGAGTCTGATGAGCGATTATTAAACCTTACACAGATGTTTGAGGAGTCCGCCATATCCGAAAATATCAGCAATGGACGATCTCTTTCTGCTGGGGCTGTGGAACAGGCCTCGCGTTTGATCGAACAATTTTATTGGCAGCAAGCGGTCGAACAGAGCTTGCGGCGTAACCATCAATCCACCCGTGCGCCTGCCCGATACCGAAAACAAGTACAGGAATACTTTCGTCGCATCGCGGAGGGTCCTTAATAGGTATGGATTCGATCGGATTGGAGTGGCCTTATTCCTACTCCTGGCTGATTGCCGGGGTAGGGCTTTATTTTGTACTTCTCTTTTGGCATGCTAGGTGTCTGCTAAAGGCATGCACTGCTAAAGATGCCTGGAAATTGATTATTCTTCGTGGTCTTTCCGGCTTAATCTTTCTCATCTTAATCACCCGGCCATTTATAGAGACGAAGGAAACGGACCCTGATGCGGTAAGGTTGGTTGCTGCGGTAGATTTGTCCGGGAGTATGAATCACCGGGATCAGTCGGGTGGTAAAAGGCGAATTGATCTGGTCCGTCCTTTTCTCGATCCCGACCGTACTGACTCGTGGGTTAATCAAACAAGGAAGAGTTTGGGGGCAGTTGATCGACTGGGCTTTTCCATTGACGATATATCTGCCATCCGTTCATCCAGCTGGTCCATTCCTGAGAGTGGTAAAAATACCGCCCTTGGGGACGCTCTAATTGAACTACTTGAACGGCAGGATAAGGAAGCCCCTGGAGCGGTGGTGCTTTTTTCAGATGGTCGAAATAATATGGGGAAATCTCCACTGTTTGCGGGTGATCAATACCGTAATCGAGGCATTCCCATAAATGTGATTGGAGTGGGTGAGACCCAAGAACAGGGGAATCTTTCCGTTTCTTTTTCGGAGGTTCCTTCCGAAATCGTAGCCAAGGAAGAATTGATTCTTGCTGCCGAAATAAATAATGGATTTGGTCGAGATGTAAAACTAGTTGCCCGCCTGTTTGCCGAGGAAGAAGAATTGGAGGATCGATCGATCACTCTACAAGCTGGCGAGTCAAGGCTGTTGAAGTTTAGTCCTGTTGTTCCAGAAGTTGCTGGGGTTCGTACCTATCGCGTGGTCATTGATTCGGTCGAGAGAGATTCTGACCCCTCCGACAATTCTGATGCCCAAGTTATTCAAATTCTTCCGCCCGCTTTTTTTTCCGCACTCTATCTATCCCACCAAATTAATCCCTTGTATCCTTTTCTTAAACGCTCCCTAGCCAGCGATCGTTTTCAGTTAAGTTCGCTTATTCGTTTGGGGGAGAAAACTTTTCATGCTCGTGGGGAAAAGCTCTCTCCAAAAGGTTACCCACAAGATCCCGCCTTTTGGATGGATTATGATGTCGTCTTACTGGATGCCGGTTGTTTGACAGAATTAAACGCAAGTCTGATTTCCTCGCTCAAGGATTTTGTGCAAAAGCGTGGAGGTGGACTTTTGCTTTTTGGAGAACCGAGCTTGGCACGAGAACTTCTTGGCGGGGTTATGCCAGTAGTCGATACCCAATCTTCGCGTGGAAAACAAAACCTATCTCTTTCGGTTTTAGCCGATCCTCTGTTCTCCGAGCGTAAACGATTGGATAATTGGAAAGCTTTTTTACCTGCTGGATTGCCTGCACATTTAATTACCCGGGTCAATCCGGCAGCACGGGAGGTGGTAAGTCTCAAAGGTAGGCCTAATCTATCAGTTATGGCATTACAGGCATATGGAGCGGGTAAATCTGCTTATTGGGGGTCTACCCATGATTGGAGAAGGGCATTGAGCGACGAAGAACGTTCTCGTGAATTTTCACTCTTCTGGCAGGGAGTGGTTGAGTGGCTTGGTTCGGGAACAGTCGAGCGGATCAAGGTCGAGCAAACGCCTGGATTTTTGATTGCAGGAGATGAAACTTCACTGCGAATGGAAGCTTTGGGTACAGATTTTGAACCCTCGATGGATGCAAGAGTGGAAGCAAATATAACTGGCCCTGAGGGTTTTTCCAAAACCTTGCAACTTTATCCACAAGGAGGTGACCTCGGTACCTACGCTGGGAAATTTATTCCTCCTAACCCAGGGGCTTACCGAGTGGTTTACAACCTCGGTTTTCCTGATGGTGAAAAGCTCGAGCAATCTTCCTACCTGAAAATTCGGCAATTCGGAGATGAGGCCAAGGATATGCGCTATGCCGAGCGCGATTTACAAATGCTTGCCAACCTAACCGGTGGTGCATTTGTAAGAGTCGAAGATATGACTGATACATGGGTGCCCAAGCTATCTGCCGCCCTACCTACTATAAGTAAGAGAAATGACTTGGCTGATGCCTGGCCTTTATTTGCTGTTTTATTTCTCGCTGCGGGAGTCGAATGGATTTTGCGAAGAAAAGGGGGCTTGCGATGATGGGGGTGAGAATATTGCCGCTGGTATTTGCTTTGGGTATATCCAAGCTTGTTTATTCTCAGGATGTAATTTCTCCCGTTTCTACAGAGGGCAATCAAACTGAAAATAATCAGACTGAACTTACTTTGCCTGCTATGCGTTCAACCATAGACAATACTTTGAATCAGGCGTCCCAAAAGCTAAAGTCCTCCAAGGTAGAAGAACGAGTTGGGGCAGCCAAGCTCTTGGGTAAGTATGCTAATGCCCAAGTAAGTCTGCTTTTGATTGGTGCGTTGGATGATTCAAGTGAATTGGTTCGCCGTGCGGTAATGGTTTCTTTGGTCGAACATTTTAACAATGGTTCCCCGATTTATGAACAGGCATTGGTAGAAAAAATATTTTCCAAAATTGGAGATCCTGATGTCGAGGTTAGGAGGGAAACTTCCGCCCTCATTCCACGTTTAATTCCTGGTCTCATGCGATCTGGGATGGAAAGAATTCAAGTAAATGGACGAAGTATACTTCGGTCGATTCCTGGTAAGCTTCGCCAAGATTTACAGGACCTGGCGAATCAGGCTTTGATCGACCCTGACTCCATTGTCCGTCAAAATGTTTTAAAGCATCACTTCTCCTTACGTTTTCAGATGGAATCTCAAACCTTCGCCAGGTTGCTAGGGGATAAGGATGTTTCTGTTTTGCTCGTTGCCTTGGATCAAGCCCGCATGTACGCCGCTCAATCAGGTACCTATGATCAGATGGAGGCCCTGACTAAACATTCAGATGTTGGGGTGCGGGCAAAGTTGGCGAGGACAGTCCAGTCTTTGGGGCGTTCTTTCCCGCAATACCGAAAAATACTTCGGATATTGACCAACGATCCAGTGGATGAAGTGGCTACTCTTTCAGCTGTAGATCTTGCGAGGTTGGGTGAGCGGGTATCCAACGAGATGATCGATCGAATAATCGCCTACTTATCAAAGGCCAAGGGACTTTTTGGCAAAGCCGAGTCCTTATTTTATTCTCTCTCTGCTTTGGGCTCAGATGCCAAACGAATTTATAAAGCTTTGCTCGAACACCCAAGTGCGAGCATGCGAGCTCAGGCATGGGTACGTCATCTATCTCTTTCTGAGGGTTGGAAGAATGCCTCCAGTTGGAGGGATGCATTGCAGGATCGAGATCTTAAAGTGAGGAAAGGGGTGCTATCCCTTCTTCGTGGACGGGTTGAACAGATCAATCGGAATGATTTATCATACCTGATTAAAAGCCGCCATGTCGAGGTACGGTCCTTTGCTTCGGAACTTTTATTGGTTGCAGAAAAAGAGGTGGTTAAGGAATGTTTTTTTGATCTGCTTATCGATGAAGACTCTCTCGTTCGCTCAACTACTTTGCGAGCCCTTGCAAAGATTCAGGCAGATGGTTGGGTAGACCTCCATGCCCGCTCATTAAAAGATAAGGATTATGCTATTCAACGAGCCGCTATGGATGGATTGCTGGGTGATCACCAGGTTGGAGTGCCCGCCTTGCTCAAATATTTACGCCAATATCCAGCTGAACGAATTAGTACATTGGCCAGAAGAGAACTTCAACAAATGGGAATAAATCCATGAGGTCTTGTCTACTATTTTGTTTTTCCGTATGGATAGCCGTTTTTTCTCACGGCCAAGATTCATCTGTTCAGATAGATAATGCGGGTGCCGTTCGTATCATGCAGTTACGCAGGGATGGTCCAACGCGGGTACGTTACCCCGATGCACTGCCCAGTCTGCTCGAACTAATGAATGAGCGATCCCTCGCCAATTTTGATCCCGATCCGCTATTTATAGAATCCTTGGCTGATGAGAGACTGTTTGAACATCCAGTCCTCTATGTAAATTGTGACGAACTTCCCAATTTCGATTTTTCTTCCGAGGAAAATGAAGCTTTGCGTAGGTATATGAAACTTGGGGGATTCGTTTACCTCGACGCCGGTATCAAGGCATCCTTTCTCGGTACTGATCTTGGACATAGTTATGCAGCCTGGGAAGAACGGGCTGAGGTTCGTCAGTGGTTTGAGCAATTATTTCCTGATCAGCCTTTTTCTCCCTTACCCAGAAATCATGAAATATTCCGAACCTTTTACAAGGGCTTGCCTGATAACGAATATTTGCGCTTAGAAGAAGACCAAAAGCGTTTGCCCGATACCGTGCTCACTTTTGTGGAACAGGAAAAGTGGCCTCAGGGAACATACTCCATGGTTGGAATAAAAGTAAATGATCGGCTTGCCTGTGTTGCCTCTCCTATCTGTGCGATGGGGTGGGGCAGGGACGAATTCGGCGCATGGATACCACCCATTTCTTTTCGGGTTCGAGAATCAGCCGAAGATTTTGATGAGACCCTGCAGGTTGCTTCCTTTGCCGGCCAAACTTACGAGGTTACCCGTGAAGATGGATTGAAGGATGAAATCTATTTAGTTCCGGGCAACCGTCCGCTCTGGGTAAAAGAACCCACCGGTCGCTGGAGGATCTTCAAATATTATTCGGGTGAAGAAATAAGCAATTATGCACACTCCTTTTATGCCCGTTTGGGCATGAATGTTTTTCTTTATGCCTTGCTAAACTAGAAAATTTATCGATTAGCTAGATATTCATGAAGGAAGAAGATATTTTCCCCACCCCGCCTGAAGCTCCCGATCCCACACTTTGGCAAAGAGTAAGTGGCTCGCCTTATTTTTGGTGGTTTGTTGCTATGTTTCTGCTGGGATTGTTGGTCATTTTGTTACCTTCCCAGTGTTCCTTCGATGGACTTCAGTTTGCACAGGAGGAAGCCGAGGATCTAGAGCAGGCTCCTTTTGTTGATCAAAATGAAGAGCTTCAACAACGATTGGATGGATTTTGGTATAACAAGGCCGATGATCTACCTTATACGGGAATAGGAGTAACCTTTCACAAGAACGGAGAGAAAAAGACCCGAACTAAATTTTCCGAGGGCTTGGCTATCGGTCTGATCGAAGAATGGGATGAAAACGGTTCATTAGTTGGGCCCCAATTCAAAAACGAATTCAAAAGATAGCCTGAATTATTGGCTATTGGTCGTATCTTTGAGTGAAGGGATGGTTTTCGTCTTCTTTACTTGCGTGCCTAGCCTGGCATGAACCAAAGAGGCTCCTAGTAACATCGGAGCAACTAAATTGATAATGGGAAATGTCCAAAGAAAGGTAGCCACAGTTCCATGTGCTAGCTTTCCAGGCTTCTTTTGCCTAACCTCCCGGGGTAGGCGAAGTTCGATGAGTTGTCCGTATTCCCGGCTTAGCAGGTATCCACCCAATAAAAATTGCAAAACCAAGCCGACAGGGGGAATGAAATAGCTGACGAGCAGTAAAGGGGATGCCAATAGGTAAATAAAAAGACTCCAAATAATGAAGCGCAGGGAAGAAATGGTGGACTCGATGATGCCAGGTGGTTTGATCCATGCAGAGTCTGGGTAATGTTGTTCTCGTACCGCATCGAGAGCATCATCAATAAAAATACTTAGAAAAGCAGCGTATACACTGGCGAGAAAGAAATAGCCAAGCACGCCGATAAAAAAAGTACCTACAATTACTGCGACTCCTTCGAGCCATCCATCTGCCCAGCTCATCCAACCGCTTAAATTGTTCGAAAAAGGATCAACCATTCGAAAAACAAAGGCACCGCCAATTAGGATAGTTATAAAAATTGCACCCAGGCTAAGAATTGTAGCCCATAAAATTGGTTTCCATAACCGGGGATCAGAAAGTTGGGAAAAAGAGAGTGTGAAGTCGCGTATCATTAAATTTATTCGCTTTTATTCATTCTTTCCTGTTCGCCAATTGGCAAGGTTTTTAGAGCGGATATAATTTTCAAGTGGACAAGAGGGTACTTGATTCTAATAGATTGAGGTGTGGAAATGGAAATTGGGAAAAATGGCTGACCATAAATATACGGCAGACACCATCAAGTCGCTCGACTGGAAAGAGCACATTCGACTGCGTCCAGGCATGTACATTGGAAAACTTGGAGACGGGTCTTCCGAGGATGATGGTATCTATGTTTTACTCAAAGAAGTCCTAGATAATTGTATCGATGAATTTGTCATGGGTTTTGGCAAACAGATCGATGTGGAGTGCGATGGACAGGTAGTTACAGTACGCGATCTTGGCAGGGGAATACCTTTGGAAAAATTGCTCGATTGTTCGAGCAAGATCAACACGGGTGCAAAGTATGATTCCGAAGCTTTTAAAAAGTCAGTTGGTCTTAACGGGGTAGGCATAAAAGCGGTAAACGCTCTTTCCAGCATGTTTGAAATCCAGGCATTTCGAGAAGGTGAGACCCGTAGAATAGAATTTGCCGCCGGAGAAGTTCAGTCGATTGACAAAAAAAATAAGTCCACCAATGAAGACAACGGAACCATGATTTCCTATGTTCCGGACGAGTCCATGTTTAAGAAGTATCGCTACCGCAACGAATATGTGGAACGTATGCTTCGCTATTACACCTATCTTAACCGTGGCCTAACTATCCGCTACAATGGAAAACGTTTTCGATCCAAAGATGGGTTAAGAGATTTACTCGAAGAGAACATTTCCGAGACTCCTCTATACCCTATTATTTATATTGAAGGTCATGATATAGAGGTGGCATTTACTCACCTCGATCAATATGGAGAGGATTATTTCTCCTTTGTCAACGGTCAGCACACTACTCAGGGGGGAACCCATCAGGCAGCCTTTCGTGAAACAGTGGTCAAGACGGTCCGGGATTTTGTGAAAAAGAATTTTGATGCGGCTGATGTACGCAGCGGAATTGTTGCGGCTATAAGCATAAAGGTCCAGGAACCAGTTTTTGAATCCCAGACCAAGACCAAGCTTGGATCGCTTACTGTATCTCCGGATGGTGAGACTATACGTACATTCGTTGGCAACTTCCTCAAGGAAAAGTTGGACAATTATTTGCACAAACATCCGGAGGTTGCTGATGCACTTCAACAAAAAATTCAACGGAGTGAGCGTGAACGAAAGGAACTTAAAGGCATTCAAAAAATTGCACGCGAACGGGCGAAAAAGAGCAAAGTGCACAACCGCAAACTTCGTGACTGCCGCATTCATTTGAGTGGCAAAAACAAAGATCGTTTTAAAAGCACTTTATTTATTACCGAAGGAGATTCAGCAAGTGGATCGATCACCAAGGCACGGGATGTACAGTTTCAGGGTGTATTCAGTTTGAAAGGGAAACCGCTCAATACTTTTGGGCTTACCCGCAAGGTGGTCTATGAAAATGAAGAGTTTAATTTAGTCCAAGCTGCTCTGGGAATTGAAGAAGATTTAGAGGGTTTGCACTACAATCAGGTAGTCATAGCTACCGATGCTGATGTGGATGGAATGCACATTCGTCTGCTTCTCATCACTTTCTTTCTTCAATTTTTTCCTGAATTGATCCGTCAGGGACACTTGTTTGTTTTGCAAACTCCTTTGTTTCGAGTGCGAAATAAGAAAACCACTCTCTATTGCTACGACGATACTGAACGCGAAGCTGCCCTCAAGACACTTGGAAGAAACCCTGAGATTACGAGGTTTAAAGGACTGGGGGAAATTTCTCCGGACGAATTTAAACACTTTATTGGTGATGATATTCGTTTGGATCCAGTGAAGATAGATGCCAATGAATCTCTCAAGGAGATGCTCAAATTCTTCATGGGGAAAAATACCCCAACCAGGCAGGAATATATTATTCGAAATCTTCGTTTTGAACACGATATTTTAGGTGAGGATGAAGAGGGTGAGGAGAATGGAAAAAACATCCTTCCTAACAAGAGTAAAAAGACTGAGGCTTCCAAAAAGGAGATGGTCGAGAGTGCGGCTGCCTGAATAATTTTGTAAATGAGTTCCGACCAAATCAATACCAATGAAGATTCGGGTGGGGTTCCCGAGGAGGTGGTAGGTGATGGGGCTGATGAGTCGTCGGCCAAGGAAGTTGTAGCTCGTAGGTTTGACCCCGAAGCCTTGGCTCTTGAGGGACCAAAGAGGGGCGATGATGATGCGATCTATGTCGATGATATGTATGGCGATTGGTTTCTCGACTATGCATCCTATGTTATACTTGAACGGGCGGTACCTCATGCAGATGATGGATTAAAACCTGTTCAGCGCCGAATTCTTCATTCTATGAAGGAGTTGGATGATGGCCGATACAACAAGGTGGCTAATGTCATTGGTAACACGATGAAGTACCATCCGCACGGTGATGCTTCCATTGGGGATGCCATCGTACAAATCGGACAGAAAGATTTGTTAATTGACCCCCAGGGGAATTGGGGAAATGTACTGACAGGTGATTCTGCAGCAGCACCCCGGTATATTGAGGCTAGGCTAACTCCCTTTGCATTGGAAGTGATTTTTAGTCCTAAGGTGACTACCTGGGCATCCTCTTATGACGGTCGGAACAAGGAGCCGGTAACTTTTCCCACGAAATTCCCTTTATTGTTAGCTCAGGGAGCCGAAGGAATTGCGGTTGGTTTATCCACTAAGATTCTTCCTCATAATTTTCTCGAAATCATCGACGCAATGATTGAGGCCCTTCGCAAGAATCCGATTGATTTGTTACCCGACTTCCCTCAGGGAGGTATGGCGGATTGTACTGCTTACAATGGCGGGGCAAGAGGTAGTCGTATCAGAGTACGGGCAAAAATTGAAGTGGTGAAAAAACACCTGCTTAAAGTCGTGGAGATTCCTTTTAGCACAACCACTACAAGTTTGATCGACTCGGTACTTGCTGCAAACGATAAGGGGAAAATTAAAATTTCCAAAATCGAAGACAACACCGCAGAGTTTGTGGAGATTATGATCCATCTGCCCTCCACTGTATCGGCGGAAGAGGCCATGCCTGCTTTGTATGCCTTTACTGATTGTGAGGTCAGCCTCGCCCCCAATGCCTGTGTGATTAAGGATAATCACCCCCAATTCCTAGCGGTAAATGATTTGATTAAATCATCTGCCGACCTGACTCGGGATTTACTTGGACAGGAGCTTGAAATCCGTCTCGCTGAGTTGCAGGAGAAGTGGCATTTTTCATCCCTTGAAAAAATATTTATCGAGAAAAGAATTTATCGGGATATTGAAAAGGAGGAGACTTGGGAGGGAGTAATTTCTGCCGTAGATAAAGGCTTAAAGCCTTACATTAAAATTTTTCGACGCTCGGTCACTCAGGATGATATTCTCCGATTGTTAGAAATTCGTATCAAGCGGATATCCAAGTTCGACTCCTTTCGTGCAGATGAAGTTATCAAAGGTTTTGAAGATGAAATTAAGGAGGTCGAAGGTCATCTTGCTCAACTTACCCGTTATGCCGTTCGTTATCTCAAGGATTTAAAAAAGAACTACGGTAAGGGAAAGGAGAGGAAAACCGAAATTAGCCGGGAGGAGGATGGTTCGCTTGCTCCCTTCGATAGAATCAATGCTGCACAGGTGGTTGTGGCCAATGAAACCCTTTACCTAAACCGGAAGGATGGATTTGCTGGCTACGGGCTGAAAAAAGACGAATCGATTGAGAAGTGCTCAAACCTTGATGATGTTATTGTTTTTGGAAAAGATGGAATTATGAAGGTGATGAAAGTTGCCGAGAAAATGTTTGTGGGTAAATCTCCCTTGCGGGTTAATGTTTTTCGCAGGGATGAGGAAAAGGTATATAACCTTGTCTATAGGGATGGGCAGAGTGGTCGTTTATATGCTAAGAAATTTAAAATAGGCGGGGTCACCCGCGATAAGGAATATCCCTTATTTAAGACTCATTCCCGGTCCCGTATCTTTTTCTTTGCCGTACATGACAATGAAAAGAAAAACAGTCGTATACTGGTACACCTTGACCCAGAGCTTAAACGAATAAAGGAAATGGTCATTGCGCTCGATTTTGCTTGGCTTGATTTACAAGGCCGTGGGGCAAAGGGTAGTACTCTAACCGCTCATAAGGTCGACCGGGTGGTCAATGCACCCAAAGAAAATGGAGATGATGAAGATTCGGATGAGAACTCTGGGAAAGGAGAAAACAAAATTTCTCCACCTGAAGAAAAAAAAACTCCACCTAAAGAGAAACCTGTAGTTTCTAAGAGCGATGATAAAAAACCTCCTTCTCAGGAAAAAAAGGGGGAGCCCGATCGTAAAGATTCCTCAGATGGCAAAGACCCAAAGAGCCAGGCAACCTTTGAGTTTTAAGAGTTCATGAAAAAAGCACGGTTTATTTAACCATCCTTAATAACCCGTACTTTTATGTTCAATTCCGTGCCCAGTGAGGAAGTCTATCGAAAACTTCTCCACGGGTTTGTCATTGTTCTTCCCTTAGGGGTTTTTTATGGCCCAAAAATTTTCGCAGTTGAACGGTTGTTTTTTTTATTCCTTTCGTTGGGAATGCTTTTGTATTCCTTACTAACTGAGTTTATTCGTTTTCGCTACCCTCCATTCAACAGGTGGTTTTTGGCAACTTTTGGATCGATGCTTCGGGAGGAAGAAAAAACACAAATAAGTGGAGCAACTTATATGGCTGGAGCCACTTTTCTATGTGCATGGTTGAGTACTATAAGCGAAAGTTTTGCGGCTTGTTCATGTCTGTCGCTTACCCTTTTCATTCTGGGAGATGCTGCAGCTGCTCTGGCGGGTAAATCAATAGGTCGTCTTCGTATAGGTAAAAAAACCTTAGAAGGTGCAATTGCCTGTTTTCTCCTTTGTATGGTTCTTGCCTATTGGGTCTTTCCCATTCTGCCTGATTTTTTGGAAAAGTGGGGTGGGGCATTTTATCTTTGGCAGGCCGCTTGTGTGGCAGCTATGATTTCGGTGCTTGAATTGTTTCCTGTTAAAACGGGAAAGGTAAGATGGAATGACAATTTGTATGTTCCGGTTGTCGTTACTCTGTTTGCTTCAGTGATTCGTTAGTATTTATATCAAGCGATCCTGGAAGGAGCCGATGTAAATAGGCTTTTCACCTTGTAGGCATGGAATGATTGAAAGTTTATCCTGTTTAATACCAAAAATTGCCCGTTGTTCAAAAGCACGGCCCCAAGCCAATGATTTTTTTCTTGATGCATTAGTAAGAAAGCTTGGTTCTTGGTGAGTTAAATCCATGGATACACCGGTTACTGGAAAGCAATCAAATCCAGACAGTTTAATTTGTTCCTTAAGTTTTTGATTTCGTAGTCGGTTTTCGATCTCGGGTAGTTGATTATCCATGGGATTATAAGCAGTAATGATATGGCATTCTTTGGTCCATGAATCCTTAGTATCATTTGTGAGAAACTTGGTTTCAAAATAAGCGGGGTTCATTTGTCTTTGTCCTACTTGGTAGAGATTCCAAATAGATTGATTACTTGTCTGACAAATTTCTTTTGCCCAGTTTGGGGACATGCTCCGTACCAATCATTCAAATATTCCTCAAATGTTTTGCTTTGCCCATTTTTTGCATGGTTTAGCCATGAACAAGCGGACCATGCCGATCGTGGGTTTTGTTCGATAGTGCTGAGTATTTTAACAGCTACCCAAAGGTTTTGTTTTCGCAGACCAGCATTTTTCGAGAGGGTAACGCGGTTTTCTCTCCACCACGAGTGCAGTTGGAAGTTTTCCGGGTACGAACCGCCTTCTATTCGACCAATTCTATATTTGGCGAATTCAGGTGCATAGGATTGCCAGTTCGGGTACGGGGGAGAAGTATTCCAAACAACTGATAGTCTTTGCAGTGCATAAAGCGAGGCGGCCTCACATAG
Organism: Opitutales bacterium; assembly: GCA_029251885.1. Lineage (GTDB taxonomy): Bacteria > Verrucomicrobiota > Verrucomicrobiia > Opitutales > Seribacteraceae > Chordibacter. The sequence goes on from JAQXCL010000154.1 coordinate 16,643, forward strand.
GCTTTCTTCAAACCATTGGTTTGATTGATTACCTTGCTTGAATCCGCATATAATATGACCAAGTTCGTGGGCGAATTGAAAGACATATTGACACCAGTTTCGATTCTTTGTCCCGAGTTTTATTTGCAACTCTTCATCCTTAGTTCTTTGGTGGAGAACAATAGGCGAGCCATTAGTTGTTGAAACTAAAACCTTTAATCCCGATAGCTTCGTGACCAAGGGAACAAATTGATCAGCTGTCGTTTGTAAAACCGCAATTACTTCTTTTTCGGATGCATCTCCCCAATTATTATTCTTTAGTGCTATTTCAAACGCCAGCGCTTTAAAACTAAGCGAAAAAAAAAGGAGAATTAGAGGAAGTACTCCTCGGAGCAATTTCACAAATTAGATAGATTATTCTGGTTGATAAATATCTTCCCTTTCCTGGCCAAAATAGGAAGAGGTCGAATAATCATAAAAAATAGGCAGTCCATCCTCTGACTTCACGAAGTATAACCAATTTGCCGCTTCATCTTTATAGAGGTAGGGCCAAATATCTGCCTTTGTCCATAACCACCCGTGCTCACCAGACCATAACCAAACGCTTCCATTTTGAACCTGAGAAGAATATAGCCAACCAAGCTGAGAATGGTATAGCCAACCTTTTTCATAGTATATAAATGTTCCAAACCAATCCGAAGTTTTCCATCCACCAAGCTCTTCAGTTACTTCACCCCACCAAATTGGAGAAGGTTCTGGAATGTTCACTTTTCTTACCGAACTTAAACCATATCCAGCTGCATTTCTTGCCCATGACCGGAAGTACATCACATCTGGAAATGGACTTTCGTTTACTTTAAGTCTAAAGGAATCGTATGTGCCAATTCCACGAACCCAATACACGGTAGACTTCGATTCATCTAAGGATGTACCTGATGAAACCACAAAACCAAAATCTTCTACTTTGCCATTACCGTTAAAGGTTACATTGCCAGAAAGGTTGATACTTCCATTTTCATCAAGGTAGCCACTAGGAGTATTTAATATAGGTTTGTTTGTATACGAGTATTGATCATCAGGATTAGTACCTGCAAGCAACTCATCATCATTTAAGAACCCATCTCCATCACGATCATCATCAAATGCATCCTCAATCTCGTCCCCGTCCATATCCTCGATGATATTTAGCAATTCAATCTCGAATGGCTTTTCGAGAAAGGCACCATGATCGTCTTCCACGCGGATATGCAAATTTGTAATGATTGGGTCGCTTTCAAAGTCAAGCGAACGAGTAGTGGTTAATGAGCCATTCTCGTCTAAATGAAATAAGATTTCTTGATCATGATATTTGCGTTGGTTTTCATCTACTTCGTCCAATGGCTCAATTATTAGAAAGTATCTAAGCCCATCCGACTGGTCAGGATCTTCGCCATTAAAGACGCCAACCAATGTTCCGCCTGACATATTTTCATGAATAGTCAAAGAAGATAGAAAGAGGTTATTTGGTGGAGTATTTACCCAGGTTTTCCCGATTTTTGTATCCAAATCGAACGGATCAGAGTCCACATAACTGGAATCAATTCCAGTAGTTGAATCAGCACTTGAATTAACACACGTATTGATGACGAAGGGATTTGAATCTGCGCACCCTGAATCATCTCCGGCAGTTAGGTTAATGCTGGTCTTAAGTGCAAATGGGGCACAGTCAGAATAACCCGAATTTTCATTGCCTCCCTTAACGCCGGTGTTAATAGCCAACGGGTTCGAATCTACATGGTCTGAATCGTCCACCCCTTGATTTGAGTTGGTGTTCAGAGCGAATGGGATTGAGTCTGCAAAACCCGAGCTTTCATCGCCTTCTGTATTACCGGTATTCAGGGCGAACGGGCTTGAATCTGCATATCCTGAATTTTCCGTCCCTTCATTTGAGCTGGTGTTCAGAGCAAACGGGTTCGAATCTGCATGTCCTGAGTCGTCCGCTCCTAGATCGGTACTGGTGTTGAGAGCGAATGGGTTCGAGTCCGCATCTCCTGAATGTTCCGCCCCTTGATTGTTACTGGTGTTAAGAGCGAATGGATTTGAGTCTGCATACCCTGAGTCGTCCGTTCCTTGATCGGTACTTGTGTTCAGTGCGAACGGGCTTGAATCTGCAAACCCCGGGCTTTCATCACCCTTTGTATTATCGGTATTTAGGGCAAACGGGTTTGAGTCTGAATATCCTGAATTTTCAGCCCCATGATTGTTACTGGTGTTGAGAGCAAACGAGTTCGAGTCCGCATCTCCTGAATGTTTCGCCCCTTGATTGTTACTGGTGTTAAGAGCGAATGGATTTGAGTCCGCATGTCCTGAGTCGTCCGTTCCTTGATCTGTACTTGTGTTCAGAGCAAACGGGTTCGAATCTACATGTCCTGAGTTGCCTGAATCGTTCGCTCCTTGAATGGTACTGGTGTTCAGCGCGAACGGGCTTGAATCTGCAAACCCCGAGCTTTCATCGCCTCCTGTATTACCGGTGTTAAGAGGAAATGGGTTCGAGTCTGCAAACCCCGAGTCTTCCGCTTCTTGATCTGAACTTGTGTTAAGGGCGAACGGGTTTGAATCTGCATGTCCTGACTCGTCTGCCTCTTGATCTGAACTGGTGTTGAGAGCAAACGGATTTGAGTCTGCAAACCCCGAGTCTTCCGCTTCTTGATCTGAACTGGTGTTGAGAGCAAACGGGTTTGAATCTGCATGTCCTGACTCGTCTTCCTCTTGATCTGAACTGGTGTTGAGAGCAAACGGATTTGAGTCCGTATACCCTGAGTCGTCCGCTTCTTGATCT
>JAQXCL010000163.1 GCA_029251885.1 Opitutales bacterium
CGATCAAGTCGGCTGGCAAGGTGAACTGTATCAAGTTGCAGGTATTCCTTAGCTGCTCCCACCAGGCTTGACCAGGGGCCATTCTTCGAGGGGTGACAAACAAGCCATCCCGGTTTATCCAGGACAAGAATATTTTCGTCTTCATGCAGGATCCATGAGGAAAAATCATCAATACAGGCCATGGGAGCATCTTGGGAAATGGTTTCGTTCATGAAGTTGGAAAGTAAGCGACGGAAAAAAAGTGAAATAAAATTGGAGATATTGAATATCCTGTGGTTTTATAGAGTTTAGACCTGTGCAATTCTGCGCAAGATTATAACCAAAAAATATAAACGCATATATGAAGAACAATCTGATCCTATCCGGACTTCATCTCTCCCTTACTGACGCCCACAAAGAAGTGGTTTCTGCTAAAATGGACAAAATCTTCAAACACGAAGAGAAAATTATCCGTGCGCGCATCGAATTGGAAAGATCCTCCAAATCTTCATCTCATGAGAATGAGTTTGTAGCCAAAGGTCATTTGGAACTCAAAGGTACAACCATTACTATTTCTTCGGCCTCAGACAATATTTTCAAATCAATCGACGATCTTGTCGAAAAGCTGGACCGTGGCTTAAGGCGACGATCCAGGTTGAAAAAAGTAAAACGAAAACAATCTAGCCTACAGGAACTACCCAACGCTGCATAAACGGCGCCCTGAAATATTTATTTAGCCCTCCTTCACCGGGAGGGCTTTTTTGTGCCTAATATTAAATAAGTAGCTTAGACACCGCAGAAAGAATATCTGAAATGGGGGCCAACTTCCCCACTCCCTCATACCCACATGCCAATTCACCCGTCACCGGTTCAATAAAAGTCACACCACGATCAGATAACACCCTATGGTTTTCCATAGTCGCAGAATGCTCGTACATTTTTCCATTCATGGCTGGAGCAATTAACACGGGTGCCTTTGTTGCTAGGTAGATGGAGGCAAGCAAATCCGGGCACTGCCCGTGTGCATAGTTGGCTAATTGGTTTGCGGTTGCAGGTGCGACCAAAAAAAGATCCGCCTGGTCTGCAAGTTCAATGTGCCCAGGCTGCCAGCTTGACTCTTCATTCCACAACGAAGATGCAACCGGATTCCGTGAAAGAGTACCAAGTGTCAAGGGGGTGATAAAGCGAGTGGCCGACTCAGTCATGGCAATAAAGATTTCGGCACCAGACTTACGTAATTCACTGGTTAAATCTGCAGCCTTGTAAGCTGCAATCGATCCGGATACTCCCAGCACAATCACCTTTCCTGATAAACCTTTAATTCCTGTAAAATCGTCCACCATATCTAACACTTTAACCTAAAGTAATGTCGATTTCATACAACCACGATCTATCACCCAGGATTAACACTTTCCAAAAGGCATCAAAATCAATAAGGATAGTAGCTTGCTATGCAAAAAAAACCGATCACCAAATACAAGCCATGGGGAGTCATCGATCTGCCAGATCGGCAATGGCCAAGTCGTGTAATTGAACGTGCACCGCAGTGGTGTAGCGTAGATTTAAGGGACGGAAATCAAGCCCTTCCCATACCCATGGGCATTAAGGAGAAACTCGAACTCTTTAAGCTTCTCTGCCAAGTCGGATTTGAGCAGATCGAAATTGGGTTTCCATCAGCAGCACAGACGGAGTTCGATTTTGCCCGCAAGTTAATTGATGAAAAACTTGTACCCAACGGAGTTGCCCTACAGGTCTTAACTCAAGCCAGGGAGCACCTAATTCGAAAAAGCTTTGATAGCCTTAGAGGTGCCGAGAAAGCAATCATCCATGTTTACAACTCCACATCTCCCCTGCAACGGGAAGTCACTTTCGGGATGTCCAAAGAACAAATTAAACAAATCGCAGTCGAAGGTGTCTGTTTAATTAAAAAACTGCTTCCTGAACTTCCCGATACCGAGGTTCAATTGGAATACTCACCGGAAAGCTTCTCTGATACCGAAGAAGATTACGCCCTCGAAGTCTGCGAAGCTGTAATGGAAGCCTGGGAACCTACTGTTGAAAATCCAATCATTTTAAACTTACCAGCCACAGTCGAACTATTTACCCCAAATGTTCATGCCGATCAGATTGAATGGTTTTGCAGAAACCTTAGCGAACGAGAAAAGGCAATTATCAGTTTGCACACCCATAATGATCGAGGCACAGGCACAGCGGCAACCGAGCTTGGTTTACTCGCTGGAGCAGATCGCGTGGAGGGCACGCTATTTGGCAATGGCGAGCGTACAGGCAACTTAGACATCGTTACCGTTGCACTAAACATGTACAGCCAAGGACTCCATCCCAACCTTTGTTTCGATGACATCGAGCATATCCGCGAGGTTTACGAACAAACCACGGGAATGAATGTACATGACCGCCATCCCTATGGGGGAGACCTAGTATTTACCGCCTTTTCAGGATCACATCAGGATGCAATTAAGAAAGGTATGGATGCACGGAGCAAAGCCGAAGATGCGGAACGATCGCATTGGAGAGTTCCCTACCTGACTATTGACCCTAGTGACATTGGACGTTCATACGAAGCCATCATTCGTATAAATAGTCAGAGTGGAAAAGGTGGTGTTGCCTATGTACTTTCGCGGGAATTCGGCCTCGAACTTCCTAAACCAATGCACCCAGAAGTTGGTCTTCTTATGAGCGGGAAAGCTGATTCCGAATCACGTGAATTAGCTGCAGAAGAAATTTACGAAACTTTTAAAAGCGAGTTCCTGGAAAAACAAGATCCTTTAAGCCTGATCTCTTATGAAACCAATAAAGTTTCAGCAGATGAAATCACCTGTGCTGCAACGGTTAAAATAAACAATGAAATTCAAAATATTTTCGGACAGGGCAACGGTCCGATTAATGCCTTTGTTCATGCACTTGATGAAGCCGGCTTGAAAGATTTTAAACTTACCGACTACCGCCAACATTCAATCGGTGGTGGGTCCGCCACTGAATCAGCCGCCTTCATTCAATTACAAACCAAAGTCGGTCGAGTGGCTTACGGTTGCGGTATTCATGCAAGCATTGAAAAGAGTGGTCTACTCGCACTGGTAAGTGCTTATAACCGCGTCCATCATTAAAGTTGGCTAAAAAGGGGATCAAGATCATGAAACTGTCCATTATTTACCCACTTTTCCTGCTTTTTATATTTGCATTCTCCTTGTCTGCAGCTGACTTGGATCATTTAGAGAGTCGAATTGATCAAATGCTGGAAAGATTGAATAAGGTGGAGAGCTCTAAAACTTCTCCCCCCTCACCTCCGGTTACTCCAATCATGAAGGAGGAACTTCCCTCTGTTAACCTTGCCCCCTTACCGCCCCCCATAACTAATCAATCATCAGAAGAAACAGAGACTGCAAAAACATTCAATCGATTAGAAAATCGAATTGATGAGTTACTCCAAAGACTTGAGCTTACCCCAAACACTGCTCCTACCTACCAACCCTCCCCAAAACCCCAGCCTGAACAAAGCGTTAAAGAGTTACCAACTGTCGACCTAGAAACTGATCCATCCGTTTATTCAAGGACTTATTCTCTCCCAGAAGACTCAAATCCTCAGGATATTGAAGTCCCATCGCTCCCCAAAAATAGATTTAATTTCTACATCGGTTTATCCATTCCTAATGACAGCACATTCTCAGAATCCGGTAATCACAATTTGGAATTTGGAAACGGTTTTGAAATCGGGGTTGAATATAACAGAATGTTTGAAGACGAATCATACATTGGTGCATTCATTGAGGGGAAATTTTTCGATACTGAATCCTTAGCAGGTATTAAGGAAAAGGGCGACAATCGACTAGTTAACCTTGGGTTTACATTGGGACAGGACTGGAGTTTTTCTGAGCTTTTAGCTCTCAAGACACAGGCAAGTATAGGTACCTCGATCACTCATTATGAAATCGAGTCTACAAATTATTCTGAGTCCGATCTCGCTTTCCACTATTCCCTCCTCATCGGACTCGAATTTAGATGGAATGAATTTTGGCAATCCTCATTTTATTATGAACTGGACGGTAGGTCTTCCGCTGACCGCATCGACTACCAAAGTTTTCATCAAATCGGAATCGAGACTGGCATTGGCTTTTGACCCTACCGAATTACTAGTTTTTTTGTAAATTATTAACTTCTATCGATCCCCATTCATCAGTACATCTTGATTTGGGCATGGGTATGAATATAAAAAATAGTGAAAGTGCAAAGAGCTCCATAGAGGGCGTCCTCGAACGCATCACTTTTTATAATGAGGAAAATGGATTCCTTATCGGGAAATTAAAAGGGAGCGAGGGGAAAGATGAAATTGCCGTAGTTGGTAAGGCACCCAAGGTACAGTGCGGAGAAACCTTAGTTCTTTCCGGTTCTTGGTCGATGCACCCCAAACATGGTAAGCAATTTTCATTCGATAAATTTGAAAGTAAATTACCTGCATCCGCGTATGGTATCAGGAAATACCTTGCCAGTGGATTGATTCATGGAATTGGCAAAACCTATGCCCAAAAAATTGTCGATCATTTCGGAGCTGATACTTTGCGTATAATCTCTGAGGAATCTGCACGACTTCGAGAAATCGAAGGAATTGGCAATATGAGGGCAAAAAGCATCAAGCAGGCTTGGGAAGAGCAAAAAGCAGTCCGTGAAGTAATGATGTTTTTACAAACTTACGGAGTGACTGATGCACTCTGCCTTAGGCTGGTAAGGAAATA
>JAQXCL010000021.1 GCA_029251885.1 Opitutales bacterium
GGTGCCCTTTTCTGCCTAATTGCCTGTAATCGGGAAAGTCGAAGATCGATAAAGAAAATTGTTTCTTTTTTTTACAGCAGACATTCAAGAAAAGAAAATCCTACCGAAGTAGAAAATCAGCTCTCGTAAGGAGAACCGATGGATTTGCTCTTTCGCTTTATTCTAATGGTTGCCTGCATTTTAGGCTTCCGGCTTTCTTTTTATGGGCAAAAGGCTATTCCGGATAGCTTGGGAAATCGTTTATTAGTTATCGATCCGTTGACTTCGCCAACCTTGGAGTATTATTGCCTACAGGAATCTTTTTTTGCTGAATCTCTAATTCATGTATACTCAGATGACAATCCCATGGATTTTATCGCACGAATAACATTAGAATCCAGTTCAACGATCAACCGATCACCCCTGAAACTTTCCACCATCTCCAGTACATCGATTTCCGATTGGATGCTTGGTAATGACTTTGATTCTATCGAGATTAGTCGTGCCCATTCTTCTTTTCTCCTAGATGAATCAGAAAGAATTGAACAGTTTTTTGAAGAGGACAGGGAAAAAGGACTTCTTCAATTGGCGATAATAACAAAGGAAATAAGAGATCGAAATTTTACTGAGCAATTAACTAGTTCTACTCCAAGCAAAAAAATACAGGTTGTAAGCAAACAAGAAGAGGGAGGAATTGAAAAGTTTGCACTCTACTTACTACTAGCTGGTGGAGTGTTTACCATCTATTCAGTTATGGCTCCATCCGGAGGTACAACAGATGGAAATAGTAAGGCCAAAAAAATTGAATTGGCTCGAAGGAAAAAGTGGCTTGAAAAGATAAGGCAAAAAGGATGGATTGACCGGACAACCTATCACTTTCTCCTCAAAAAGATCGATGACCTACCAGCGTGGCTGGGAGGAATTAATCCACCTGATCAATCAGCAGAAACGGCAGAGGGTAATGAGACTTCAGTCGATTTAAGTAAGCGAAAGAGCGGAGAATCTGTGGTCAGAACCAAGGATACATCTGAGGACAAGACATCTCGGTAAGTCTCCAAGGTCTTAATAAATTTATAAAACTCTGCAGACATTTTACTACTATCGTAAGCCTCGGCGTAAATCGCAGATGCCTTGGCGTCCGCTTCCCCGTAAATTTCCTGTACCCGCTTATAGGATTCTGACTCAATTTCCTGAAGATCTCGTTCCTTTTTACCAATAATCTTGGCTGCCTCCCCTGCTCCTTCCGAACGGAAACGGGCGGCAATTTGCTGACGCTCACTGACCATACGCTCATAAATTCTACGACGAACAGTTTCGTTATAATTGATCCGTTTAAATCGAACATCGAGCAACTCGATTCCAAAACCAGTCAATTTGGCCGCGGCTTTTTTGAAGATTTCCTCCTCCACTTTTTCACGACCAACCTTGATTGAATAAAGCAGACCGACTTTACCAATTCCCTCAGTAAGTAGCTTATCCGTCTCAGCCACACGGTCTTTGGATGTACGTACGATCTCAATAAGTTCATGCTTTGCCACCGCGTTACGGGTTTCACTTCCTAAGATATCATCAAGCCGGGAAAGGGCACTTCGTTCATCGCGCAAACGCAAGAAATACTGCATTGGATCACTGATACGCCAACGAGCATAAGTATCGATAATCAAGTAGGTCTTATCTTTGGTAGACATTTCATTGGCCGGACCATCCCAGGGAAGAAAACGCTTCTCGATACGATTGACCTCCTGAATAAAGGGTAAGCGGTAATGTAGTCCTGCTTCCGTAACTGGTTCACCAACCGGCTTTCCAAATTGGGTAAGGATAACCTGGTCTGTTTCCTTGACCACATAGGTACAAAGATAGAAGGCAATCGCTCCGAGAATAATAAGTATGGCAAGTGCTTGAGTCTTCATCGTGCGAGTGCTCCTTTTCCAGAATCGTTCAGTTGTAAGAGAGGAAGAATCTGAGAGGCATCCTCGTCCAAAATAATTTTCTTACCCATTTTTGGCATCACTTCTTTCATCGATTCCAAGTATAAGCGGGTTCGGGTAATTTCTGGGGCTTTCTTGTACTCGGCAAGCATGGATTTGAAACTGGCCACATCACCGAGGGATTCATTAACCCGTTTGAGGGCATAACCCTCCGACGCTTGGATCTTTTGATCAGCAACCCCACGGGAACGCGGCACTTCTTGATTATACTCGCCGTTTGCTTCATTGATCATTCGTTCTCTTTCCTGCTGGGCTTGATTAACCTCGTTAAAGGAAGCCTGAACAGGCGGTGGCGGGTTGACATTTTGTAACTGGATTTGATCAATACCTATGCCCAGCTCATATTTGTTTACCAAACTTTCCAAACGGTCGCGTGCCTCTTCTTCGATTTCCTGACGCCCGATAGTAATGACCTCATCGACTGTACGGTCCCCAACCACGGTACGCATAACCGACTCAGACACATAACGCAAAGTACCTTCAGGATCCAAAACATTGAACAAATAAAGCCTCGGATCACTAATACGATATTGAACAATCCACTCAACCTCGGCCGCATTCAAATCTCCGGTAACCATGCTTTTTTCTCGGGTGCGGGTACGTGGTTCCGAAAATTGGTTATTGTTACTCGCACCAAGTGTGGCAAAACCAAACTCTTGCTTAAGTTGGCGACGGACTGGCAAAACATACACCTTATCAACTCCGTAGGGTGCCTTGAATCGTAAGCCTGGCTCGACGGTCTTGAGATACTTACCAAAGCGCAAGACCACGCCCTGAGACTCTGCTTGGACGGTGTAGGTGGATGTGATAGCCCCGCTAATCACGGCGATGGCGATAATGACCCATAGGATCAAGCCATTGCGGATAAACTCGGGAATACGAATTTCAATTGGTTCGTTCATGAATAAAAAGGCGCAGTCAACAGGAAGGTAGACGGGAGGTCAATGATGGACGAAATAAATTACTCCAATTGCCTTATTTAATCTCGTACTTTTGGCTCATGGAGCGACGGACGTCACTAGCACTATATGAAAATCCAACCCCAGCTTCTTTTTTGTGTAGACGAATGGTCTTGGTCACGGAAGTAACTTCCCGAAGAAAAGGGCTGTCCATGTGATAGTGCCGCTCAAAAGGATAGACCGAACCAACCTGGTCAATATTCGATCCGGACTCAGAATCAACAACCTGAAAATGAGTATGACCGGATTCCAAAGTCAATTCGGCACATCTCAGAAGGCACAAGTCCCCAGTCATAGGATGATCACCTCCCCGAAAAGTTACCCTTCTGACATTATCTCCAAGTTT
>JAQXCL010000042.1 GCA_029251885.1 Opitutales bacterium
GGCCCTCGTCCTGAAAGACCCGAACTTGATGAAGAGATCGAGCGAACCTCTTCTTTCTGGAAATGCCGCTACCTGCTTAAGCCAGGGATTACCGGTTGGGCTCAGATTAAATATCGTTACGCATCTGATATCGAAAGTTCGGACGAAAAGTTATCTTACGATTTGTTCTATGTTAAAAATGCGTCCTTTTTCTTAGATTTGGAAATCATTCTTTCAACATTGCGTTCTTTAATGAAGGGAAGTCGGTGAAAAAAGTCTTAATCACTGGAGGAGCAGGTTATATCGGAAGTCATACCACTTTGGCTTTTTTGAACGCTGACTACGAGGTGGTGGTCCTGGATAATTTTTCAAACTCTTTTCCGGAATCTATTAAACGAGTGACTGAACTTGCCGGTCGAACTCCTGTCTTATTTGAAGGAGATGTGGCGGATGAAAAAGTTTTAAATTCTCTATTTGCCACGCATCCCGATATTGAAGCAGTTATCCATTTTGCCGCTCTTAAGGCAGTAGGCGAATCGACTGAATACCCTCTTAAGTATTATCGAAATAATGTGTCTGGTTCCATCTCTTTGCTCCAAGCTATGGAGAGTGTAGGGGTTAATAACCTTGTGTTCAGTTCCTCCTGTACGGTTTATGGTGAGCCTAATCGAGTACCTCTCGATGAGTCTCATCCGGTGGGTGATGTATCCAGCCCATACGGGCGGACCAAATTCCAAATGGAAGAAATCATTCGTGATCATGCCGCCGCCCAACCATCATTTCGGGCTGCCGTACTGCGGTATTTTAATCCCGTGGGTGCACATCCGAGCGGAAAGATTGGAGAAGACCCACAAGGTATTCCCGATAACTTAATTCCCTTTGTCTGCCAAGTAGCTTCAGGTAAACTCAAAAAGCTAAGAGTTTTTGGAAGCGATTATCCGACCCGTGATGGAACTGCCATCCGCGATTATTTACATGTAGTCGATTTAGCAAATGCTCATTTAAAAGCCTTGCAGGCGATTGAACAACGAGGGGAGGGTTTGGTTTGCAACCTTGGTACTGGTCGTGGATCCAGCGTGCTCGAAATAATTTCTGCTTTCGAAAAAGCGACTGGACAAAAAATTCCCTACGAGCTTGCCGCCCGCCGCCCGGGAGATGTTACCGAGGCATGGGCAGATTCTTCCCATGCCGAGAAAGCACTTGGGTGGAAGACGAAGAAAACTTTGGAAGAAATGCTTGCCGATGCTTGGCATTGGCAGAGTAAAAACCCGAACGGTTACCGAGCGTAACCATGCAGGTTATAATGGCGTGGGAATCCACCGCTGTAAGATATTGCTTCGGCTAACATCTGTAAATCAATACGGTCTCCCAATTTTATACCTAATCTGCTAAATTCTCCGACCCCAAGTTCCACCACGAATTGTAAATTATTGGACTTGGAGGGCATGCCTGACAAATCGTAAGGGCGGCCACGGTGTAGTTCCAATAAACTTCCGTCAGCAGTAAAATATCCAATATCCAAGGGGATCCGAGTATTTTTCATCCAAAATCTTTGAGGCTGGGGAGTTTCAAAAACAAAAATCATTCCTTCTCCTGCAATTAATTTATCACGGTGCATCAAGCCGGTCTCTCTTTTATCTGATGTTTTTGCCAGTTCCAATTTCAAGAGGCAGTCACCAATTTTAATATCATATTTTTCTTGGATTTGACCAACTTCAGAAGGTGTGGAATTTTCCTTGCAGGATATTATTATTCCTAAGAGGAAGACGATTGGCAGATGACAAAAATGTCGCATACTTATAACTCTATTAAATGAAAGATCTTCTCGAACAGATCAAGAGCCTTCGTGTATTGGTAATTGGAGATGTTATGCTTGATCGCTACATAATTGGCGAGGTAAGCAGGATATCTCCTGAGGCACCTGTACCTGTATTAGCTGTGCGTGATGAACGCTCGGTTGCCGGCGGGGCTGCCAATGTAGCTCTTAATTTACGCTCATTGGGAGCCAATGTGGAAGCAATCGGATGGTTTGGGCAGGATGAGAGAGGAGATCAGTTGGTCGAAATTCTGGGAAATCAAGAAATCCAAGTCGATCAAACTTTCCGTTTTTCAGCGGTTCCCACTATAAGCAAATCACGAGTGACTGCCTCAAATCAACAAATCTGCCGGGTAGATCGGGAATCTTCCATTGATCAATATCATCCGGATTTAAGCATAGTTGGAGATTTGATAAGCGAAAAAGCCTGCCAAGCTGATGCAGTGATTGTTTCAGATTACGGCAAGGGATTTGTCACCAATCAGCTCCTTGCCTTGGTTCGCGAGAATGCGAGTTTCCTTGCGGTCGACCCAAAGCCTAGCCGTTTACTTGATTATTCAAAGCCCGATCTTTTAACCCCCAACCGTTTGGAAGCTCTCGAACTTGCCGGACTTTCGCGAGAAACTCGGGATCCTTTTCCGCAGGAAGATGTCGTTAACCAAATCTTCAATAAGTTTTCTCCACGCTTACTCGCGGTAACTTTGGGAGGGGAGGGTATGCTTCTTGCAAAGCAGGGAAAAGTCGAACGCACTATACCCACTGCCGCTCGCGAGGTCTTTGATGTCTCCGGTGCCGGGGATACGGTAATTGCCTCCTTATCTATGGCTCTCGTTGCCGGTCAATCGTTCGAGCAGGCTGCAGAATTTGCCAATTTGGCGGCCGGAGTAGTGGTTGGTAAAGTGGGAACTGCAAATGTTTCCCCTGAAGAAATTATCGCTCTTTCTTCATAATTATGCCTTGCAATAAGGCTTTGTTTTTGGATCGGGATGGCACCTTGATCGAGGATGCTCATTACCTAAAAGATCCAAACCAATTGAAAATAATCAATGGTGTAGGGGCTGCCTTACAGAAAGCAAAAAATCATGGGTATCTACTTTTTATGCATACCAATCAATCTGGTATTGCCCGTGGGTATTATGACTGGCCAGATGTTCATGCATGCAATGCTCGAATGCACCAAGAATTTGGATGGTCGGATGATTTTTTTACCGAGGTATGTATTGCTCCTGAATCTCCTGGCCAAATTAGTGGCTATCGAAAGCCATGCCCTCTTTTTGAAAAAGAAATGATTGAAAAATATGAACTTTTAGCAGCGGATTGCTGGATCATTGGGGATAAATGGATAGATCCACAAACTGGATTGGACGCAGGCATTCGAGGCGCACTCGTTCGGTCAGGTAAGCCAATTGGAGAAGATATCCAAGCTCGAGCCTCTGGTATGGATGTTCCTATCTTTTCTGACTTAGAGGAATTTGTGAGGTTGGAGTTAAGACTGTGAAGGATAAAAACCTACCAAGTCCATGGGACCTTCAAACAGATGAACTTCATTCTGATTGTCGAATATTCGAAGTACGAAAACAGCGATTGAAAAGACGATCCGATGGGGTGGAGGGAGATTTCTTTGTTCTCAACACTAATGACTGGGTAAATGTATTGGCGATCACACCGCAGAATGAACTCATTCTCGTTCGTCAATTTCGTTATGGTATTCAGGATTATTCGCTTGAACCGCCTGGTGGGGTGGTTGAAAAAGGTGAAGATCCTTTAATTGCGGGTATTCGTGAATTACAAGAGGAAACAGGCTATGTGGGAGAAAATCCTGAGTTACTTGGAGTTGTCCGCCCAAATGCGGCCATCTTATCCAATCGTTGCCATGTTATGCTAGTGAGAAATGCCAAAAAAACGGCGGAACTTAATTTTGACCAACATGAAGAATTAATTACTGAGCTGTATCCTTTAACCGAGCTTAAGGATCTTGTTAAAAAGGGAGAAATTTCCCATTCCATTGGATTAAATGCGATTTTGATGCTTCTTTTGGAAATGGATGATGCAAAAAAATTTGGTGTATGCTGAAAAAAAGTTTCCATATGAACCAAATACAATTTGCCTGCCTTTGCTTCTTTACCGAGTTATTCACAATTGATAGTGTAAGCATTTTTCTATGAGCGACCTTATTAGCACCATCCAAGAAACTGCAGATCCAAACCCAGAGATTTTGGCTAAAATCTTGGGCCGTTCGATCGAAGAGGTGGAGTCAGAGATTCAATCTTTGCGTACAAATGGTTCTTTGCTGGGCTGGGTTCCATTGCTTAATCCGACCAAATCCGAGAGCAATGAAGTTCGTTCGGTGATTGAAGTTAAGATTAGTCCGGAGAGAGAAGGTGGGTTTGATCGTTTGGCTCATCGGATTTCCAAGTTTGAGGAAGTCGAGGCATGCCATCTAATGTCAGGTGCTTACGATCTTTTGGTCATCGTAAAAGGGAAAAACCTACATTCCGTGGCCAGCTTTGTTTCCGAAAGGCTTGCCACCATTGATGGGGTGCTTTCCACTGCAACTCATTTTCTGCTTCGTTCCTACAAGGAACACGGACATCTACTGAGCGACGAAGGAGAAAACCTGGAAAAACCAGCTGTTAGCGCTTAAATTTTTCATGAATCCTGAAGATTATATTGCCGAGCATGTACGTGATTTGCCCCGTTCTGGAATTCGAGATTTTTTTGCGATTGTTTCGGAAATGCCTCAAGCCATTTCGTTGGGCATCGGAGAACCAGATTTTATAACCCCTTGGAAAATCCGGGAATCTTCAATCTTTGCCCTTGAGCGTGGGAAAACATCCTACACCGATAACCGTGGTCTTCTTTCGCTTAGAAAAGAAATATCCACCTATGTTGAAAACCATTTTGGTCCGGGTTATGACCCTCAAAGCGAGGTCTTGGTAACGGTTGGGGTTTCCGAGGCAATTGATATTGCTTTGCGTGCTTTGATCAACCCAGGTGACAAAGTACTTTATCATGAACCTTGTTATGTTTCTTATGCCCCCAGTATTGCTTTGGCTTTTGGAGAAGCAATTCCTGTAGCCACAAACCCTGAAAGCTCATTTGCTCTCGACCCTGAAGCTTTTGAAAGGGCCTGGCAGCCTGGTTGCAAAATATTAATGCTTAATTTCCCTACCAATCCTACTGGTGGAACGGCTGACCGTGAGAGGTTGGAAAGATTGGCAAAGTTTGCCGTCGAAAAAGACCTTATCGTCGTAAGTGATGAAATATATGCCGAATTAACCTACGAGGGTGAACATTTGAGTATAGCTGCCTTACCAGGTATGCAGGAAAGAACCATTTTTCTTCATGGGTTTTCCAAAGCCTTTGCTATGACAGGTTTTCGGGTTGGATTTGCCTGCGGGCCGGATTGGTTGATTGAAGCAATGATGAAAATCCACCAGTATTGCATGATGTGTGCACCCATCTTGAGTCAGGAAGCAGCTATCGAAGCCTTACGCAACGGATCTGAAGATGTGGCCAAGATGCGCGATCAATATGCAAAGCGCAGAGACTTTGTAGTCCGCAGGTTTAATGAAATGGGGCTCGATTGTCACTTGCCCCGTGGTTCTTTTTATGCATTTCCTGCTGTTTCAAATAGTACCGGTCTTGATGAGGTGGAATTTTGTCACCGTCTATTGCGAGAGGCAGAAGTTGCCGTTGTTCCTGGCACGGCCTTTGGTCCTCATGGTAAGGGACACATAAGAGCAAGTTTTTCTACCTCTTACGATAAGTTAGTAGAAGCTACGAATCGGATGGAACGATTCGCGGATCAAGTACGGACAGAAGGACAGTCCTTTTCGGCCGCGGGCTAAGCAATAGTCCGAATCTTTTTAATTGGTGAATTCAAGCATTGCCATTGTAGGCCGACCAAACGTCGGTAAAAGTCGATTGTTCAATCGTTTGGCGGAGAAGCGTATATCTATTGTGCACGATCGTCCGGGAGTGACCCGTGATGTTGTGGTGGCAGACAGTCCGCAAGGATATGTGCTTATGGATACCGGTGGGATTGGTATGACTCCAGAAATGACTCCGGTTGACATTCAGAATGCCACTGAGGAGCAAGCAGATTTCGCTATACGGGCTGCCGACCTTCTCCTCTTTGTTGTGGATGCCCGCACTGGACCGTTGCCTCTAGATCAAACCTTAGCCCAAAAGTTTCGCAAGATGGGGAAGCAACCCATTCTCGTCGTAAACAAAATGGATGACCCTGAAGATGGTTATTCCTTCGAAGACTTCAAGCGATTAGGTTTTTCTCGTCAGGTTGGAGTATCTGCCGAACATGGGCATGGAGTTCATGGTTTAATAGATCTTTTTCAGGAACTTCTACCTGCGCCAATTTTACCCTCAGGCGAGCAGGATATTCTTCGCACCCGCATCGCTTTCATTGGTCGGCCCAATGTGGGGAAATCCTCGCTTTGCAATCGTTTGCTGAACATGGAAAGATTAATTGTGAGCGATGTTCCTGGAACCACTCGTGAAACGGTGGAACTCGATCTTGATTACCAATCCGAAGG
This sequence comes from Opitutales bacterium, assembly GCA_029251885.1. Lineage (GTDB taxonomy): Bacteria > Verrucomicrobiota > Verrucomicrobiia > Opitutales > Seribacteraceae > Chordibacter. The sequence goes on from JAQXCL010000042.1 coordinate 6,349, forward strand.
GAGCGAAGACCCTTGGCAATTTCGCTTATTTGATACCGCGGGTCTGAAGCGTAAAAAACGAGTTGATTCCTCGCTTGATTATTTCTCTTCTGTCCGTACTAAGCATGCAATTGAGGAAGTGGATGTCGTATTTCTCGTGCTCGATGCTAGGGAAGGGGTGACCAAACAGGATAAGATTCTCGCTGACCACGCACTTCAAGAAGGAAAAGCTTTAGCCATTTTGGTTAACAAATGGGACCTGGCGTTGGATGGTTTCCGAAAAGATCCCTTGCCTGGTTATGAAGACGAGCACGCCTTTCGCAAAGCCTACTTGCAATCGGTACGGAAGGAGATGTTTTTCCTGCCGGATTCACCGATTTGTTTTGTTTCAGCAAAGTCCGGCTATGCGATGCAAGATTTTCTACAAGTTGCTCGTGATTTGGACGCCCGTATGGAAAAAGCTATTTCCACATCAGCACTTAACAAATTAATCTCTGACATGTTCGAACACCGCCCTCCAGCCAAGGTTGGTGGAAAAAGGTTTAAGATTTTTTACGCCGTTCAAGTTGACAAAAGACCTTTCAGAATCAAATTATTTTGCAATCAGGAACATAAATTGGACGAGCCGTATCGTCGTTACCTCGAAAAAGGAATGCAAAAAAAGTTCGGTTTATCGGGATGTCCTCTAAAATTTTCTCTCGCGGGAAAAGAGGCTCGTTACCAAGACGAAAAAAAATCAGCGTAATTACAGACCTTATTTAACTAGTTCTTTTTATTTGTATAAAAGCCGTTTATTTTTAAAACGGCTTTTTTTGTGCCAATAAGCAATTTTGACGAGCGTTTAAAACCTTGATAGAGTCGGTACTTTGTATTGATGAATAAGCCCGTAAAGATTGCCTTTTTTGGATCTGATGAGATCGCTCTGCCTTGCTTGCAAGCTATGAGCAAATCTTTGGATATTGTTGAAATTTCTGCTGTACTAACTCAACCTGACCGACGATCAGGGCGGGGACGAACCCTTCATTCGAATGCCATTAAACAATGGGCAATCGAGTCCTCCGTTCCGATAAGAGATCCTCAGAAACCAGGCATAGAAGAAGTAACATGGTTAAATGGGCTAGGGGTGGACCTTATTTTGGTAATGGCCTACGGACATATTCTCAAGCAAGCACTCCTAAACGCAGCCCCGTTAGGATGTTTTAATTTACATGCTTCAATTCTGCCTAAATATCGGGGAGCATCCCCGATCGAAACATCTATTGCCATGGGGGAGGACACAACTGGGGTTACATTGATGCAAGTCATTCCGAAAATGGATGCAGGTCCCATTATTGATTCAGAGAGCATATATATTACATCCGAGGATACAGGAATTTCCGCACGTGGGAAAATTGCAAAGGCTTGTATCCCTTTGATGAATCGATCTTTGCCGACTTTAATATCTAAAAATTTTCAAAAAGTTGAACAGGTAGAAAAAGATGCCACTTATTGCAGAAAATTAACTAAAGGGGATGGAAGAATAGATTTTTCTTTGACTGCTGATGAATTGGTTTGTCGAAGTCGCGCATTTACCGGTTGGCCGGGCTCCTATTTTTTAGATGGAGATACGATCCTTCGGGTGGGCAGAATGGAAAAAGATTTAAGGGATTTCAATTTGAAGCCAGGGCAGAGGTATGCAGCAGTCGTTGATTCTTTAATCATCGGTACAGGTTCGGGTGCAATTTGCATAAGCGAGTTGCAAAAACCAGGAGGTAAAATGCTAGCCGTTTCCGATTTTTTACGGGGTTATTCTTTACCGTCCAATATTTCATTTTCTTTACCCTCTGAATGTCGTGCACTCGTGAGTTAATTTCTCAAATATAAATATTTGTTAAAAGATTTCTTGATTCTCATCCACAGGTACATACCTTAGGTTTGTGGAGTTTATGATGGGAAATAAAAGGCCTTGGGCTTTTTTATGCGGTATATCCGTGTTTGTATGGTTATCTGTTGCATCTTTTGCTCAGGAAAATGCAAAGATTTTATTGGCCAATATCAAACAGGATTTAGAATTGGTTAACCGTGAAGTCACGGGTCTACGCAGTGAAGTGGAAATGCTCAGGCGTGAAAATGCTCAGCTAAGAATAGCTATGGATCAAGCTGATCGATCTAGGATAAAGGTCCAAGGGACTGAGAGTCCCCTCGTTTTGAACATGCAAAATCGTTTACAAGGCTTGGAACTCGCCCTTAAGCAGAGCGAAAGAGCCCGTGTTTCTACGCAGAATGAGCTGAACAAGAAGTTCCAACAAATTATTGAGCAAATGAATCGTGGGTTTGAACAAGTTTCGGCATCTGCTAATACATCCAATGAATCCAAAGTACCTACATTCTCGAGCGATTATCCAAAGAATGGATTTGTGCATAAGGTCGAGAAGGGAGAGACGGTTAGTAGCATTGCTCAAAAATACAAGTCCAAGGTATCCTGGATTATTGATGCCAACCAAATTGCGGACCCGACCAAAGTATTTGTTGGGCGTGAATTGTTTGTTCCACAAAAATAAAAATATCAAAATATATGAATACACCAACTCGTAGATTAGGGCGCGGACTTGGTAGTTTAATTGCAGGTGGTGGGGTGGGGACTGCCATTTCCCAAAAACCAGTTCTCCCAACTTCCAAACCTGTTCCCGAAAAGGTTTTGGTAACTGAAAAAGTAACAATTGCTCCGCTGGAACCTAAGGTTGAGAAGGCAAGCAATCAGTTACAGGAACTTGCCATTGACCAAGTAGTTCCCAATCCACATCAACCTCGTAAGGTCATTGACCCTGAATCGATTAGGGATTTGGCGGCGAGTATCGAATCAGAAGGCCTCCTTCAACCCATCGTGGTTCGCCCCACTGATAAGGGCTATGAATTGATTGCCGGGGAGCGTCGTTGGCGGGCTCATCAATATCTGGAAAAAACCACCATTTTGGCTCGGTTGCTCGATGCCAGTGATCTTTCTTCCGCAAGTCTTTCCCTGATTGAAAATTTACAACGTGAAGAACTCAATCCCATTGAGGAAGCATTGGGATATCAATCACTCGTTTCTGATTTCAACCTTACTCAGGCAGAAGTGGCAGAGCGCATGGGGAAAAGCCGGACTCATATCACTAACCTTATGCGTCTGTTACAATTAGATAGTGAATTAAAAAGATTATTGGCTGATGGGGAATTATCGGTCGGTCATGCCAAGGTCTTACTCAGTATAGAAGATCCGAAACATCGATTATCTATCGGTCAACAAGCTGTCTTGGAAGGCTGGACGGTTAGACAAATTGAAGATGCGTTATCTAGGGGGCTTGCTCAATCGGGTACTCCTTTGCAAAGAAAGAACTCCTCTTCGATTCACTATGAGGAACTTTCCCAGGCTACTGCTCGGACGACCGGGCGAAAGGTTAAGATCAAGTCTACGGCTACTGGAAAGGGTATAATATCCTTTTCATTTAAGGATGAAAGCGACCTTCGTACTTTGCTCGCCAAGTTTGAGGTTTAGTTCAAACTATTATTGTTTTTTAGTCTTAGGAAAGGGGGTTGCCTTTTAAGGGTATTGCTTCATTTTCGGTCGTTACTTTATATCTTGATATGATCGTATTCTTAACAACACTTTTGATTCTTTTATGCTTAGCCGTCGTGCTTTTGATTTTGATTCAGCGTACTTCCGGAGGCATGGGCTCGGCCCTTGGCGGAGGAACTGCAGATCAATATCTGGGAGCTGGTTCTGCTGCTCAATTGTCTAAACTAACGGTTTGGGCAATATTGTTTTTCTTCATTCTTTCATTTGGTCTGTATGCTTTATATCAAAGCGAAGCAGGTTCCGGAGATGAACTTTTGCGCTCAGGTAGCGTCGCACCGTCCGTTATTCCAGACGATCTTCAATTACCTGAATCGGATACTATTGATCTTGGCGAAGAAGTGGCGGTTCCTGATGATTTGCCAACAACTCCCGCACCTGAGCCTCCTGCTGCTGAGGGCACTCCTTCACCCTAGTCTTTTTTTACAAACTTGTTAGGAGATTTAGTGAGATTACATTCTCGCTATTTTATTTTTGTTTTTGGGTTTATCCTTTTAAGCTCACTCGGTTACGCGAAAGCTAACTTTCCTGCTCGTGGTTTTGCTCCTGTTTTAGATGTTGAACAGGCCAAGGAAAGACTCAGACAATTTAAGCTTAGTTTTTTTGGATTACCTAAAAAAAGTTTCCATCAGGCATACTCATACCGTTTCCAGTTTGCTCACTACCCTCAAGCGGGTATGCCAGAAAAACGTCATGGGTTTTTATCCGGGCTATCCCCACATTCGCCTACTTTTCGTATCGATTTAATTGCCAATCCTCAGGACTTAGATCCTTTGTCTTCTTTTTTATTGATCCGGGATCTTAATGGTTCCAAAGCATGGAAATGGATTAGGGGTACCCAAAATGCTCAGAAACTTACTTCTGAGAATTGGCGTACTCCATGGATAGATGGAATAAATCATTCTCCTTTCGATCTCTTAATGCCCTTTGTTAGTTGGCCTTTTGAATATCAAAAATCTGGTCGGGTTTGTGGTCGCCCTGCACACCTCTTTGTTTTTACGCCTTCCAATAAGGATAATCCATACAGTTCTTCACTTGATTCGGTCAGGCTTGCTCTGGACGATGCCTATGATGCACCTTTAAGAATCGAGCATATGGACGGGGGCATTCTGCCTGCCCGGATATTTTCCCTTCAAAGTTTTAAGAAAGTAAATAACCGATGGGTTGTAAAATCGATTGATGTGAAGGATCGTGATTCCAAGTCCCGCACACGTTTCGAATTGCAGGCGGTTGCTCATGACCTCGACCTGCCGGTCTCAGCTTTTCAACCTTCCGGTTTGTCTCAACCCCTTGGCTTATCTTCCATTAGCTTGGATTCCATTTAAAAAAGAAACTTTTATACTAAATCATCTTGCTCGATTTGAGCTTTCCATTTTTTCTCTTCAAAAACAATAATGAGTTCAGATTATTTATCTTCTTGGGCAAAAAATATCGCCCCTTCTCCCACGCTGGCAGTTGATGCCAAAGCCAAGGCCCTTAAGGCTGCCGGGCACGACGTTTGCGGATTTGGAGCCGGAGAGCCAGATTTTGATACTCCACAATTTATCAAGGATGCTTGTGCCCAAGCCCTCATCGATGGCAAAACTAAATATGCAGCAGCTCCCGGTCTTCCTGAACTTCGCCAGGCCTTGGCTGATCAATACCATCAACACGGCGTTATCGCCGAAGCCAATCCTGCACAGATCGTGGTTAGTCCTGGTGGTAAATATTCTTGTTACCTCGCTATTCTTGCCACTTGTGGCCCTGGTGACGAGGTACTGATTCCTGCACCATATTGGGTTAGTTATCCCGAGATGGCAAAGCTTGCCGGAGCCACCCCCAAAATTGTTTTGGCCGGGGATGATCAAGGTTTTAAGATTACACCCGAACAAATTGAAGAGGCTCTTACTCCTGCAACCAAATTATTGATTCTAAATAGCCCATCTAATCCAACTGGTTGTTTGTATGATCGATCGGAAATGGAAGCGATTCTTGATCTGGCCATTCGCAATGACATATTGGTTATGTCTGATGAGATTTATGAGTATTTACTTTACGATGGTTCAGTTCACCATCGTCCTGCATCTTTTTCTGATGAAGCACGGGATCGTGTAATTACAGTCTCTGGATTTAGTAAGACCTTTTCAATGACCGGTTGGAGACTCGGTACCTTGGTGGCCAACCCTACCATAGCCAAGGCTGTGGCCAACCTACAGAGCCAGACTTCGTCCAATGCAACTACCTTTGCTCAATACGGAGCCTTAGCGGCAGTACAAAACTGGGATCAATCGATGCAGGCTGTTCAGGATATGCTTGTACATTTTGACCGCCGCCGGCTTCTCTTGCTCGATGGATTGAATGCCATCCCAGGTGTTGAATGCTTACGATCACAGGGAGCCTTTTATTTATTTCCTAAGGTATCTTCCTTTGGTTTATCCTCGGAAGAGTTCTCTGCCCGCTTATTGGAGCAGGAAAATGTAGCTGTCGTATCGGGGCACGCCTTTGGTGCTGATGGTTACATTCGACTAAGTTATGCAACATCAGACGAAATCATCGAGAAGGGCTTGGACAGATTAAAATCTTTTTGCCAATCTTTGGCTTGAGGGTGTACAGGGTGCTAACCTGTCTGTGGCAAAGCATTATCGAATAAATTCGGTCAAAGAGAGGTTCTTTCCCCTGACTGTTCACTAAGGAAACGAACCAAACCATAAGCTAGTACCACCGCCATTGGTCCGATCACAAACCCTTGTGGCCCGTAGGCTAATATGCCTCCGATTATTCCCAAGAATAGCATAAAACTTAACCAGGCACCCTGTTCGTGCAATCTTTTGCCCATGCCAGC
>JAQXCL010000068.1 GCA_029251885.1 Opitutales bacterium
TGGTCCCGTTGGCGACCGTCGGTTACATAAATAATTTGTTCAGCCTGCCATTCTTGTTCTCGATAACCCAGGGTGGCCAAATCTGTGGTCGCATAATTACTGGCTCCGTCAGATTTTCGAATAATAAATGGCTGCTTGGCAAAACGCTTGTGCTCTGGATGAAAAACAACCAAGGCCCCATCGTCTTCCTGGCAAATCTTGTGTTTACCAAGTTCGTCATAGATTCCATCCACTTTATCCCGGTAAAAACTTTCCCCTAATGAATGATCAAAGTGAACATCGAGCAGATCATAGATTTTGAGGAACGAGGACATGCTAATGTCCCGGATTTTTTCCCAAAGTTTTAAATTTTCTTCGTCCCCGTCCTGGAGTTTTACCAATTCCTGTCGGGCACCAACCAATGCATTTTCATCCTCCTTAATTCTGGCATTTCCCTGCCTGTACAAATCTTCCAACCTGGCGATCGGATCGTCTCCCAAATCGTCCAAAGAAATTCCCTGCTCCCTGATCGCAAAAAGAAGAATTCCAAATTGAGTGCCCCAATCCCCCAAGTGATTATCACGTAGTATTTCATTTCCCTGAAAGGCGAGAATGCGGGCAAGAGATTCTCCAATAATGGTCGAGCGAATATGCCCCACATGCATTTGCTTAGCAGTATTGGGCGAGGAATAATCAATCACCACCTTGGATATTTCTTTATCTTTTGCCGATACCTTTAGGCTATCGGTAGATCCGTGGGTACAAATCCATTTAAGTAAATATTCAGGAGACAGGGTGAAGTTTATAAAACCAGGCCCGGCAATATCGACCGACCAATCATCGGAGGTGGGTAGGGCATCGATTAATTTCTGGGCGAGTTCACGTGGATTCTTTCCAAGTTTCTTGGCAAACGGGAGTACACCATTTGCCTGGAAATCTCCAAACCTTTCATCGGCAGATCGAGTCTGCGGATCAAATTCGGAGGTAAACTCGTCAAGCGTTTGAGCAGCCTTGCTCACAAAATTATCCAGGCTCTTTATGAGATCAAATGAAATAGACATGGGGTATGCGTGTAAGCATGGATGGGCGATCTCGTCAAGACTGCATCATCGAAAAGACTCGACAAAAATTAGATTATCTAATAACAAATGTGCTTTGCACGATTTTTTCTGTATCCACAACTCAACCCCCGAGTAAGTTATGCCAAAGGCCAAAAAAGAAGCCCCCTCCTTTTCCTACCTCATCGAGAAGAAACGCGATGGTGGAGAATATACCGACGAAGAAGTACGCGTAATTGTCGATGCCATTCTCGACGAGGAAATGCCCGAGTTCCAACAGTCTGCTTGGATAATGACCAATTTTTTCAAGGGCATGTCTGCCCAGGAAATTTCTTTCCTTGCCGAGGAGATGATGCTCTCCGGCGAAGTGATCGAGATGATGGATGTTTCCCGTCCCAAAATAGAAAAGTATTCCACTGCCGGTGTCGGAGACAAAACAACATTAGTACTCGGGCCATTGGCTGCGGTTGCTGGAGTTGCCATGCCTCTGATGAATGGATACGACGAAGAGTTTCTCACTTCCAATTGCGAAAAGCTCAAAGCTATTCCAAAAATCAAAACTAATTTGAACTTGGAAGATTTTCATGCCCAAGTTCGTAAAATTGGTTGTGCCTTTGCCGACCGGAATGACGAAATTTCTCCGGTCGAAAATATTCTTTACGATTTGCGCCAAAAGATTGGTGCCATCCCATCCATACCTTTCATTACTGCTGGTATGTTAAGTCGCAAGTTTGCATCTGGAGCCGAAGGTGTGGTTGTGGACATTAAATGGGGTAAGGGTTCTTTTATTCGCGATGCCGAGGATGCTAAACAACTCGCCCGTTCTATTACCCGTGTTGGCCGTATCATGAAGCGTCGTTGTGTCGCTTTGGTTACCGATAATAACCAACCACTTGGAAATTGCCTCGGTGCTTCTCTTGAACTCAAAGAAGCGATCGAATTGCTCAAGGGCGAAGGTCCAGAGGATTTACAGGAATTGGTCATGAAATTGGGTATGGAAATTGTCCGCCTTGCCGGGGTTGCTGGTTCCACACTCTCTGCCAAACAAACAGTTCGTAAACATTTGGAAGACGGATCCGCTTTGGAAAAACTCAAGGATATCGTAGCTGCCCAGGGTGGAGACACCAAGGTGATCGACGATCCCGAAAAACTTCCCCAAGCCAAACACGTCAAAAAGATGCCAGCACCTAAGCGTGGATATGTTCACACCATCGATGCCGGACAGTTGGCCCGTGGTGTACAAATCCTTGCTTATGGAGGAGGAGATAAATTTGATCCTGCAGTTGGAGTTGCTGAGTTGAGAAAAGTCGGTACTCAAATGAAACAGGGCGAACCTTTGATGATGATTCATTACAACGATGAAAAACGCCTCAAAGAAGCCATGGATTATTTCAAAGCTGCTTACCGCTTGGCTCCCAAACGTCCCAACCCAGCACCTCTTGTGGTCGAGCGCGTTGCGTAAGGAATTAGACGAACTTTATATTCGAAAACAAAAAAGCCTCCCGGATTAGGGAGGCTTTTTTTGTACCCTTTTTACAGGGCTAAAATGTAAACACTATACCCGTCCTTGGTAAGAGCGATCTTCCGTGCTTATTTTGATGACATCGTCCTTTTTAATGAACAAGGGAACCTGTACGGTAATACCGGAAGAAATTGTAACTGGTTTCTGAACATTTCCTGCGGTATCTCCACGGATCGCGTCTGCGGCTTCAATCACTGTGGCCTCCACGGATGCGGGAAGGTCTAAGCGTACCGCCTTATCATCGACCAATAAGATATCGTAGTTGTTACCCTCTACCAAAAAGATTTCATCCTCTCCAATCATATCCTCGGAAAGAATGGTGTCCTCATAAGTCTCGAGGTCCATAAAGTGGAACCCGTCATTATCCTTGTAACTGTATTCCAGTTTTATGGTATTGGTGTGCAAAAATTCCACATTATCGGTGGAGCGGAACTTTGTAGTTGTGGTCGATCCATTGTGCAAGCTGCGCAGGGTGGTCTGTACAAAGCCTGCCTGTCTGCCCTGTGTGCGGTGCTGCATTTCAAGTACGATGTGGGGAGTGCCTTGGTAGAGCATTGCTCGTCCCTTGCGAATTTCCGTGGGTGAAGCCATTTTATATCTGTTGGTTGGGTAAGTTTGCTAAAGAGATTGGCCACATCCAGTTGCCTGATCTCCAAAAATGTTATTTGCTCTTAACACTTTCTCTTCATTCATGACCACACAAAATTCCAATCAATCCTTTGTCTCCTGGAACGTAAATGGCTTGAGGGCCTGCCGAAAAAAGACCTTCGATCAATTTATCGAGCAGGTATCTCCAGACTTTCTCTGCCTGCAGGAAGTAAAGCTCAACCC
>JAQXCL010000070.1 GCA_029251885.1 Opitutales bacterium
GTGCACACGCTAAACGGCTCTGCCTTAGCTATTCCACGTGTACTGGCAGCCCTTTTGGAAAACAATTTACAGGAGGATGGAAAAGTAAAAATTCCAGAATGCCTACAAAAATGGTTCCCGAAGGATACGATCGGAATTTAAGAACCTAACTATGGAACACTCTTTGGACCTGCCGGATGACTTAACCGAGCGGTCGAGGGGATTGCTTGAATTGGTACCATTTGATTCGTGGCATTCAGATGCACTTTATTTGCTTAAAAAGACTCCCAGTAAAAAAGGTCTTATCGGGATTGCATGTTCCGGAGGGGCTGACAGCACCTTTTCTCTGATTCTATCATTTGCTGCCTTTCCTCAATTGCGAAAACGAATGGTCGTCCTGCATTACAATCATCGATTAAGGAATGAAGATTCAGAGGGTGATGAATCCTTTGTCCGCCTTTTTGCCAGCAAACTCGGATTACCCTGCAAGGTAGGGTATCCAGAAAGCTCAAAATGCGGACCAAATGAAGCCACATTAAGGAAGGATAGGTTGGGCTTTTATGCAAAACAGGGGAAGCAGGATGGAATCATGCATATTATACAGGGGCATAACCTTGATGATATTGCAGAAACTTTACTGTGGCGGATACCAAGAGGAGTAACCGTAGATGGCTTAATTAGTCCGCGAGCAGTTAGCCAAGTTAGTTGCCTTAGCTTCCTACGTCCCTTTGTTACATTGGGCAGACAATTTATTCGGGATACACTCAAAAAATGTTCGATTCCATGGAGAGAAGACGCAAGCAATCAAGAGAATGAATACCTGCGCAATCGAATGCGCAATTCAGTATTGCCGAAGTGGATCGAAGCAAGTGACCGAAACCTTTTACAAGGAATTGCCCAAACGGTAGATCTTTTAAGCCAAGATTCCAAGGCCCTAGAACATTATGCCAGAGAATCTTACAAACAATGTAAAGCAGGAGAAAAATTAGATTTTGAGGGTTTGATAAAATTGCCTTGTGCCATCCAAAGAAGAGTCCTGATTAAGTGGTTAGAGGAAATTGAAGACAAACTTGCTCCCTCCCAATCCTTAAGTGCAAAAACTGGTCGGTTGGTTCAATTACTCAAAAATGACAATTTTATAGCTGTACAATTGGCTGAAAATTTTAGCGTGAGGAAGAGGAGGGGATTCATAGAACTCGAATATTTAAATGAATTACCTTCTATGCCAAAGGCAGTCTTGCCTTTTAGTTATTCAATTTACCTACCATGCGGTGGAAGGGTCGTAGCAGAACAAATGATGCTAAATACCCGCATTCTTGATCTAATTAATGGAAAACAGGTAAATCCTCAGAACGAAGCATTTATTTCACTAAAAACTTTGCCAGATTTCCTTTTCATACGGTCTCGAAAAGAAGGCGATATGTTTCGCCCACTCGGATCGCCAGGAAGCAAAAAACTATCAGATTGGATGATCGACCGACAGTGGTCGAAAGCTAAAAAAACGAGTACTCCCATTTTCTTAAATCAAAAAGACGAAATCATATGGATACCAGGCTTTGCACCAGCAGAATCCGCCAAGGTTTCCAAGGCTGACTTGCGGGTAATCCGTTTGACTTACCAACAATCTGACACATGATTGTTTGGCTGTGGAAAACAATAAGAAAGATAACTCGGACGGGCAGGCTAAAGGCTTTCAGCCCAAGGTTTTATTAATTTGGCTGGCAGTACTTGCTGCTATCATCGGGCTAGTTATGGTCCAATCGGGAGAAATTACCCCTAGCCAACTATCGATTTCATCCATTGATGATTTGATAACAGCGGCCAAGCAGGATCGGGTGGACAAAGCCATTATCCAAAGTGATCCGAAAGGCGGAGAGGACTGGTATATCATCCAAGGAAAAATCCAAAATCCCGCATTTGAAATAGATGAAAATCAGTACAAAACCCTTCCCTTCGTGGTCAAGGGTAGGGTAACAGAATCAGACTACAAAGAACTCAGGGATTTACTGGGAACCCGTTTTCGCGAAGAACCTTCGAGTACTATTTGGACAGAATTGCTCTTCAGCCTCTTACCATTTCTTCTCATTATCGGTCTTCTTTACTTTCTATTTGTTCGCCAACTGCGAATGGCAGGAAAAGGTGCACTCAGTTTCGGTAAAAGCAAAGCCAAGTTACTTACCCGCGAAAATGAAAAGATTGTTTTCGATAATGTAGCTGGATGCGACGAAGCCAAGGAAGAGGTTTCTGAGATTGTTGATTTCCTCAAAGACCCGAAGAGATTTCGTAAAATCGGAGGAAAAATCCCCAAAGGTGTTCTCATGGTAGGGCCCCCTGGCACAGGCAAGACACTTCTCGCTAAAGCTGTCGCCGGTGAAGCAGATGTTCCTTTTTTTAGTATAAGTGGTTCCGACTTTGTAGAAATGTTCGTTGGTGTCGGTGCTGCCCGTGTAAGGGACATGTTTGAACAGGGAAGGAAAAATGCACCCTGCTTAATTTTTATAGATGAAATTGATGCTGTAGGTCGACAACGGGGTGCCGGGCTTGGCGGAGGTAACGACGAGCGCGAACAAACCTTAAACTCTTTACTCGTAGAAATGGATGGGTTTGATGGTCATGAAGGTATCATCATCATTGCTGCAACAAACCGTCCGGATGTTTTGGATAATGCACTACTTCGCCCAGGTAGGTTTGATCGACAGGTTATGATCGACCTTCCTGATTTGGAAGGTCGAGACGCCATTCTCAAAGTTCATGCTAAAAAGATTAAACTATCTGAAGAGGTTGAACTTAAGTCGCTGGCCCGTGCAACTGCTGGTTTTTCAGGTGCAGACCTTGCCAACCTACTTAACGAAGGTGCATTGATTGCAGCACGAAGACGAAAGAAACATGTTGAACCTATCGACCTTGATGATGCCAGGGAAAAAATCTCATTCGGCCGCGAGCGTCGCAGAGTCATGGATGACGAGGACAGGAAAATAATTGCCTACCATGAAGCCGGTCATGCAATCGTTCAGGCAAAAACTGATGATGGATTACTCCCCATACACAAGGTTACCATTATCCCAAGAGGGCAAAGCCTTGGAAGTACGATGTTCACGCCCAAGAAGGATATCTTAAATCACAGCAAAAGAAGAATGCTTAACCAAGTTTGCTGTGCAATGGGTGGACGGGCTGCAGAGGAAATAGAGATCGGAGATGTAACCAGTGGTGCGGCAGGAGATATTCGCATGGCTACAAACATTGCCCGCAGCATGGTTTGCGATTGGGGGATGAGTGAATTGGGAATGATTTCTTTTGGCGATAAACAGGACCAAGTCTTCTTAGGCAAGGAACTTAGTAGGGCTCAAAATTACAGCGAAGAAACGGCTCGTAAGATTGATTCTTCAATTAAGGAGATCATTGACCAACAATACGACAGAGCTAAAAATATCCTCACCGAAAATATTGAGTCATTGCACGCAGCAGCAAATGCACTGCTCGAATTCGAGACAATTGAAGGAAAACACATCCATGAAATTATAGATCATGGTAAAATCATTTCTGAAATAACCAAATCCGCTGAAAAGAATTCTGATAAAAAAGAGAACGAGGATTCTATCGAATCAGCAAATGATTCATCAGAGAAAAAACAAGACTCTATCGAACCTGGGGCAGAACCAATAGGTGCAACTGCATAATTTTTTTTTATCACTTGAAATATTACACATTTTCCAATAAGTAAATTAATCATGAGCAGACATCCAAGTTTTAGTCCTCCAGGAGGACTGTCCAAGAACAGAAACGTACTTAAACGCTTTGAGCGTGTCGAGTTGCTACGCAAACGTGGACAGTGGAAAAAAGGTGATCGCGTCGTTTCTTTAATCAAGACAAAACCAGAGGAATAATTCACTCGAGTTTTGGAGACGCTTTTAGCGGATATCCAAGATTTAAATTCGCTAGTCCTGACAATCTAATATATCCATTGCGGTGATTCGTAAGAGTATATTTTATGTCTTTGATTTTTGTATTATCGTTTCTTAATTATTTCCGTGTTTCACTCATACTTTACATTATTCAATTTAAACATTTTTTCGTTCCATGAATAAAATGTTGAGAAAAGAACTTCTATTCCCAGACGCACTAAATTTTTGTTAAGAAGTTCACGAACAATATTCTGAGCAACTTTTTTGATGATCCAGTCGTCATTCCAACCATAATTGTATTGTTATTGCCCTTCATCATAGAAATACATTGCAAATTTCACATTTCCCCCTAAATTTCAATCCCTTTGCACAAATCTAATCACCTAACCTAATTGTGAGAGACGAATACCTACAAGAAGCCCAATCCATCGTAGAGGACCCTAATGCCCTCATCAACTTGGTCTCTCGACGCTCTAAGCAACTAAAGCATGGAAGCAAACCCCTGATTGAATCTTTGGAGAAATTAGAACCAGAAGATGTTGCACTTCGCGAAATCATCGAAGGCAAAATAACATACCAGCCCTGGGACGAAGACTCCGAGGACTGATTCAGTCAAGTAGACTACTACGGGAAAACTACCTGTAGTTTAATTTACGCCAAGTAATTCATCATGGTAGGCAAAAAAAAAGTTGCCGATCGTTTGCCGTCCTTCAGCAACTCAAAAGCTAGGCATAAGTTCTTACTTGGAGACAAAATGGTTGCAGGTATTGAATTGCAAGGCACAGAAGTAAAATCCATTCGCAATGGTAAGGCTCAGATTTCCGAGTCGTTTGCCCGATTTAATAAGGATCAACTCTATTTGTACAATGCTTATATTGACGAATATATTTTTGGTAATGAAAACAATCATGAACCCACAAGACCCCGGAAATTACTTTTAAACCGCAGAGAATTAGATCGTTTAAAAGCAGCAGTCGAAGCTTCGGGGAAAACCATTGTTCCCTTAAAGCTTTTTTTTAAAGGTGCTTTAATCAAATGTGAACTGGCATTGGGCACGGGTAAAAACCAAAGAGATAAGAGGCAGGATTTAAAAAAGAAAGTTGCCCAGAGAGAAGCTGACCAGGCAATGAAAAATTCTCTCAAAAGATGATAGATGTAATTCTTTTCCAGCCTGAAATACCTCAAAACACTGGAAATATTGGAAGGCTTTGTGCCTTTACCAATTGCCGACTTCATCTCATTCACCCACTAGGTTTTGAAATCAACGACAAGAATTTGAAGCGTGCGGGTATGGATTATTGGCAGACCCTTGAAGTTATTGAATATCAGAACTGGGAAAGCTTCATTAAATCTCCTAAACGACCAAGCAAACTTTATCTTTTGAGCACCCATGCCAAGAAAACTATATGGGATGCAAATTTTCAATCCGGAGATGGTTTAATTTTTGGAAATGAAGGCAGTGGTGCCCCTGATTACATACATGAATGGGTTGGAGAAAACCGAGTTACCATTCCAAAGTACGCACCCGAATTACGATCCCTAAACCTTGCAGTTTCCGTTGGTATTACCGTTTACGAAGCGATCCGGCAAATATCATCTTCTAATTAAAATCAATAAAACATGCCTCCTCAAGTTTCGATTGTACTGCCGGTTCGAAACGAAGAAAAGTTTGTAGAAGAATGCCTTAAATCCATTCTACAACAAACTCTGACACATTGGGAACTCATTGCAGTTGATGATCATTCAACTGATGAAAGCCATCAAATCTTAGAAACTTTTGCCCAAAGAGACAGTCGTGTAAGAATCTTTAAAAACCCAGGCAACGGCATCTCAGATTGCCTTAACTTTGCTATCTATTTAGCAAAATCCTCCTTAATTGCGAGGATGGATGGAGATGACCTTATGGAACCAAAACGTTTGGAGATTCAAGTCGATCATTTGGATAAGAATAAAAAGGTTGGTTTAATTGCCAGCCAAGTTGAACCTTTTCCCAAGGCCATTAAAACTCAAAGGAAAGGGTACGAATTGTATGTCCAGTGGACCAATGAGATTCTCACTCCAGGAGAACATTCAATTAATCGATTTGTAGACTGTCCATTTGCTCACCCATCGATAATCTTCCGTAAAAGTCTTATTGATTGTTATGGCGGTTACGCTAATGGAATGTTTCCCGAGGATTTCGAACTCTGGTTGAGATGGATGGGGCATGGTGTGGTAATGGAAAAATTACCGCAGGTTCTTTTAAAATGGAGAGATCATCCCAAACGTGCTTCCCGAACAAAATTAAGCTACGCACCTTCCGCATTTCAAAAAGTTAAAGCCAAGTACTTACGCCAATGGTTGGAAGAAGAGTTTACCCTAGGTAAACGAATCATCCTTTGCTGGGGAGCAGGTCGAGTAGCCAGGGAATTTTTCAGTCTTTTAAAAAAGGAGGGGATTAAGATTTCTGGCTTTATTGATCCGGACCCTAAAAAAATTAACAAACAAATTGCAACCTTACCCATTATGCCGATTGAACAGATTCCATCACCCAAACAGTGTTTTATCTTAATTTTGGCAGGAGCAAGAGGTGTTAGAAAAAAAACAGCTGAATATTTGCAAGTACATGGATATGTTGTAGGTCATGACTTTCTACCCTTGGCGTAATTTTTTAACCTTTTCCAAATTGCCAGCAAGCATTCGATAATCCATAAAGTTTCTCATGAAGCCAACTCTCCATCTATTTCTATTAATTGGATCTTTCTTGCATTGTTTACATGCCCAACCCAAAGACTTCAAAGCCTTATTCAATGGGAATAACTTGAATGGCTGGTGGGGGCTCGGTACGGTTGACCCATCCACATGGGTTAACCTACCCGAAGAAAAACTTGTTAAAAAAAGGGCAGACAGCCTAGCTAATATAAATAAGCACTGGCGGGTTGAAAATGGTGAACTCGTTAATGATGGACATGGTCTTTACCTGACCACAGTAGAGAACTTTGCTGATTTTGAGTTACTACTAGATTATAGAACCGTGCCACTCGCGGATAGTGGGATTTACCTGCGAGGAGTACCCCAAGTGCAAATCTGGGATACTACTGAGGCAGGAGGGAAATGGAAATACGGATCAAAAAAAGGATCTGGTGGACTTTGGAATAACGGTAAGGGTACCCCAGGGCGGGATCCCCTCGTTTATGCTGATAAGCCTTTTGGAGAATGGAATCAATTTCGAGTCATAATGACTGGAAATATTGTAACGGTCTGGCTTAACGATAAACTGGTAGTCGATAAGGCTCCTCTTACCAAGTACTGGAAACGGGCAAAAAGCTTAATTGACCGAGGTCCAATTCAATTACAAACACACGGCGGAGAAATTCGTTGGAAAAATATATTTATCAAGCCAGCAACTACAAACTAATCAAAGTAGCTTTTATTAATTTAACCATAAGCCTTTAATTAGTTTTTGACCGCAGAGTGATAACCTCCAAGTTGCAAAGAAAAAAAAGCGGACAGACTCGCTTTTTTCCAGAAATCGCAATTTCGTGCTCCAGAGAACTTGAAAACTTAGGTTTTTCAGCAGAAGTATTTTTGATACCTGGGGGACTGGGCGTTCGCTTTCTTTCCGATCGTCAATTCTCGAATCTCTCCAGCTTGTCTCATCTCCCCATTAGGGAGTTAGACTTTTCTAAAGTTTGTTCCTTTGACCCTGAACATATTCAATCTTTTTCACTGGAGGCTTTATCACTTCCTAAAGGATGCACTTTTCCTTTCCGTGAATTTAAAAGGTTTAAACTTAAAAGACTGTCCGCGATCCAATCTCAATCAACTGACTTTGAATCTTTAGCTATCTTACCCATTGAGGAATTAAACTTATCCGGATGCTCTGCTCAAAACTTATCTTTTACTCATTCGATGCCTTTAACCAAGTTGGACATTTCAGGTACAAATCTTCTCGACCTTCGTCCGCTTTCTGAAAAACCATTGGAGCAATTATTTCTTCAAAACACAAAAGTCGAAAATTTATCTCCACTTACAGACTGTCCACTAGAAGAATTGAATTTAAACAAGACAGTTATTTCTGATCTTGCTCCGCTTCGAGGCAGTCCACTTCGCTCCCTAGAACTCAGAAAAACTGAGGTCAATGACCTTGGTCCATTAATGGAGTCCCCTTTAGAAAATTTAACATTGCCCGGATCTCCGATTTTCTCAATCGCTCCACTGACTTATTGTCCGCTAAAAAATTTGAATTTAATCGGTCTCGACCTTGATGATCTATCTCCACTCAAAGAGATGCAGCTTACCAGTTTGTCTATCTCTCCACTTGAATTGAATATGGAAGATTTTTTGCTTTTGAATGAGATCGATACGTCCTATTTGACAGGACCTGGAGATGACCTTAAACAGACTGTTAAGCAATTCATGGACAAATATAACCACGAAGATCAATAAATCGGTTTGTTTCCCGGATCTCCCACTCTACACTAGTCTATACTTACATGAATCCCAAAAGAGACCACTTAAAAGGTGCTAAAGACTATTACGATGTTGTAGTAGTCGGAAGTGGTCTGGGGGGATTAACAGGTGCTAATTGTTTAGCAAAACAAGGACACTCTGTACTCTTGCTAGAAAATCACTATCAATTTGGAGGCTTAGCAACATGGTTTAAGCGGGCAGGGGGACATATTTTTGATATTTCACTCCATGGATTTCCTGTAGGCATGATTAAGTCTTGCCGTAGATATTGGACCAAGGAAATTGCTGATTCGATTGTTCAATTAAAGAATATACGATTTGTTAATCCGCAATACGATCTTAGGACCACATTTGATCGAATGGACTTTACTAATATTCTTCACAATACCTTTAAGATTGCTCGTGAAAGGGTGGAAGAATTTTACGATCACTTGCGCAAGATGGATTATTTTGCTCAAGATGGACGTACCATCGGGGATCTCCTTGAAGAATTCTTCCCAGGACGTGACGATGTCAAGAGGCTCCTGTTAGAACCAATTTCCTACGCAAATGGCTCATCCTTTATGGATCCTGCGATTGCTTATGGGATTGTTTTTACTAACTTCATGCGCAAGGGGATTTATACCTTTAAAGACGGGACCGACTCTTTAATCCGTAAAATGGTTGATGAATTACGAAGCAATGGAGCAGAACTGCGACGCCAATGTTTGGTTGAAAAACTGATTACTGAAGAGAGAGATGGAAAATCCTGCGTAACTGGAGTTATCGTTAATGGAAAAAAAATTCGCTGTGGAGCTGTTCTTTCTAATGCAAATCTAAAAAACACTATCGAAAGTATGCTTGGCCTTTCCAAATTACCAAAGAAGTTTGCCTCTCAAGCCAAAGAAGTTCGACTAAATAGCACATCCTGCCAAGTTTACATCGGGCTGAAAAAAGGGGCAGTGATTCCAGAATCGGTTGGCGACCTGATATTCACATCGGAATCTGCAAATTTCTCGACCGATGAACTCGCAGACTTTCACACTACAAGCCGTACTTTTTCGATTTACTACCCAGACACCCGACCTCATCGAAAAGACCCAAGATACAGCATTGTTGCCTCTTTAAATGCGAATTGGAAAGATTGGGGGAAACTAACCGATGAAGAATACGAAAAAGCTAAAAAAAGACTTTGCGAGGAAAGTTTGGAGGCCCTTGAAAAAATAATTCCTGATATCAGGGATAAAATTGATCATTTGGAAGCGGCCAGTCCAAGAACCATAAAACATTATACCCAACATGCAAACGGGGCAACATTCGGAACCAAGTTCGAAGGCTTAGAAGTTTCAGGAGACTTACCGAAATACGCACCCGGACTTTTTCATGCCGGCTCGGTAGGAATTATCATGTCCGGCTGGCTTGGTACCATTAATTACGGAGTAATTACAGCTAATAAAATAGATAGCTTTTTACGGCTCAAATCAGGTAAGGACAGTCCAGACGATACAGACGAGTCTACCTTTGCCATTGCCTGAGAGGCTTTAATTCTCTAGCTCTCTTCCTTGACTATGGAAGAAATTTATCGTCGCATTCCTCATCGCCCCCCCTTTCTCTTTATCGATAAAATTATCGAGATTACAGAAACAGGGGCTCGTGCAGCTCTAACAATCCGTCCGGACTTTTCTTTTTTCGAAGGACACTATCCAGGTAATCCAATTATGCCTGGGGTTCTCCTATGTGAATCGGTTTTTCAAACGGGTGCCATTTTCCTGGCTGACCACTTGCAGTCCGAATCCTTAACTGACAAATCAGTAACTCCTGTACTTTCGAGAATTCGAGACGCTCGATTCAAGCGCATGGTAAAACCAGGTGACGAGGTTGAAATATCTGTAACTCTAGGCGAAAAAATGGGTCAGTTCTTCACCATGACAGGAGAAATTCGAAAAGAAGGTAAAGTTGCTCTGACTATATCTTATGCACTGGCCATGGTTAGAGAAAATCCCTCCCAGTGAGTTTTCTTAACCTCAGAGGAAAAAACTTTTTAGTCGTTGGAATTGCCAACCGCAAGAGTGTAGCCTGGGCCATTGCCAAGATATTAGAATCTGAAGGGGCAAACCTGCTTTATTGTGTTCGCAGCGAAAAACGACGTTTGGAGTTACAAAAAATCATTCCTTCACCAAGCCCGATTTTCATCTGTGATTTTGAAAATACTGCGGACTTAGAAAATTTACAGACCTCTCTAGAATCCGAGCGAGAACTCCAATTAAACGGCGTTGTCCATTCCATCGCCTTTGCCAATTATACTGATGGAGTAAAACCATTTTACGAAACCAAAAGAGAGGACTTTCTTCAAGCTACTCAAATTTCATCTTTTTCCTTGGTCGAATTGGCAAGGATCTGCAAACCATTCCTGGTAAAAGATGCTTCCTTTATAACCATTGGTATTTCTTCCACTGAAGTAACTGCTGAGAATTATGGATATATGGCCCCTATAAAAGCATCTTTGGAAGCTTCTATAAGATACCTTGCCAAATCATTCTCAAAGGATACTTCAGTAAGATTTAATTCGGTAAATGCTGGTCCTTTGAAAACCAGTGCATCAGCAGGAATCCCCGGATATCTCGTTAATTATTTGTATGCTGAAAAATTGACATTTCGAAAGAAAGCTTTGCAAACCGAAGAAGTTGCCAACTTGGCCGCCTTTTTATTGAGCCCTCGCTCCTCTGGAATTAATGGGCAAGGAATTGTCATTGATGCAGGAATGGGAATGAATTATTTCGATCAGGAAATTGTTCAGGAAGCCATGCGTTTGAATCCATGAGTTTATCATCTGTGGTAATTGAAGGGATGGCTTACTCCCTGCCTCCCGAAATTTATACATCTTCTGATATCGAAAAGAAGCTTTCTCCACTGTATGAATCTTTAAAATTACCCACTGGTCGCTTAGAGCTGATGACCGGAATCTCTGAGCGCCGACTTTGGCCGAGCAACTTCAAACCCTCTCAAGCCTCTGCCGAAGCTGGGCTTAAGCTGTTACAATCAGGAATTGATGGAAGCGAAGTGGATTTACTTATTCATTGCTCGGTCTGCCGAGATCGCTTGGAACCTGCTACTGCATCTTATGTTCATCGATTGATGGGACTGGGAGGCGGTACCCAAATCCTTGATATTTCCAATGCTTGCCTTGGTTTTTTAAATGCATTGGTACTGGCAGGTTCGATGATTGAAACTGGGCAAATTCGCCGAGCCATTTTGGTCTCTGGAGAGAATGGGGCACCTTTGGTTGAAAAAACCATTCAATTATTGAATGAGGATGATCATACCCGAAAATCGATCAAGCCATTTTTTGCCAACCTAACCATCGGAGCAAGTGCGGTCGCATGGTCCATTGCCCATCGAGACTTAGTTGATAAAGATTGTCCAACCTTGGGTTCATGGGCCACGGAAACCGATACTTCCTACAATGAATTATGCCAAGGGGATGCCTCCGGTGATGACTTGGTCATGCAGACCGACTCGGAAGAACTTCTGCATGCGGGTATTTCAGTAGCTCAACGGGCATGGGCTAAATTTCTTAAAGTTCAAGATTGGGAACCTAATGATCCAGAACTTATAATCACTCATCAAGTCGGGAAAGCACACACGCAGGCAGTGCTTGAAGCCCTTTCCGTTGATCCATCAATCAATTTTTCAAGCTTTGAACACCTGGGTAACTGCGGATCCGCATCCCTACCCATAACATATACTCTTGCGTGTGAAAAAGATCCGCAAAACCTCATAAGGAAAACGGCACTATTGGGAATAGGCAGTGGTCTATCCAGCTTAATGCTTTCGATTAATCCTTGAACATTCCATCCAATCTTAAGGATTCTTATCCTTTTGAACCTAAGCGGTTCAAACTTTCCAGCGGACATTCCCTGAGCTATCTGGACGAAGGTAGTGATGAGAAAACGCCCACATTATTCCTTCACGGTAATCCCACCTGGTCTTTTTATTACCGAAAGGCCGTCCGTTTTTGGAAGGATCATAGCAGGTGTATTGCAGTTGATCATTTAGGTTGTGGGCTTTCTGACAAGCCAAGTTCTTCTTCTTTTTCCTATAACCTGCAAAATCATGCTAACAATCTTTTGGAGTTGGTTGATTCATTAAACCTTCAAAACTTTAATTTAGTGGTGCATGATTGGGGAGGAGCAATTGGAATGACTGCTTTTGCGGATCAAGCTCATCGAATTCGTAAGATCGTATTGCTCAATACAGCTGCCTTTCCATCACGGGATGTACCTCGCCGTATTCTGTTCTGTCGACTTCCAGTCATTGGTGAATTTTTTGTCCGGGCACTCAATGGATTTGCTGGTCCGGCAACTTGGATGGCATCATCCAAAGGAATGACAGACTCAGCTAAAAAAGGATTGCTCCAACCTTATGGGAATTGGAAAAATCGTGTGGCTATCTGGAATTTTGTTAGAGACATTCCTTACGAGCTTAATCATCCAACCCTTTCAATTCTTCAATCCACGGCAGAAAAGCTAAAGGGATTCTCAACCACTCCAGCGATGGCATGCTGGGGAATGAAAGACTTTTGCTTCCATGGTGGGTATTTAAAAAAATGGGAGAAGCAATGGCCCCATATAATATCCCATCGTTTTGCAGATTCGGGTCACTATATTTTGGAAGATTCTTTTGAAGATGTAAGGGCCAAAGTAGAACCCTTCTTGTTTGCCAATGAGTAAGACTGGAGGAAGTCAGCTGCTTCCGCTTGCCAAGCCAAGCAGACGGAACCATCTTAGATACAAGCATGAGCAAGAAAACTCCATTAAAGAATCGATCTGAGAGATCCGGTAACCTTGTATCAATTGCTCCTTATGATAGTACCTCTAATGCTTATAAAAAGGACTCTCAACAGAGCCCACAAACTGGGTTCGGGGCCTACCTTACTGTTGCAATCCTGGTCTTTTTAGTGGTCTTTTTTGTCGGCATTTATGAACTTGTCGTGGAAACGTGGATACGACTGAAATAGAATTAGAAAACAAAAGGGAACCGGAAAATCCGAAACCGGAGGTAGTTCGATTCTTAGACCACTTGTCCCTGGAGCGAAGATTATCTGCCCACACATTACGGAACTACAAAGGAGCCCTTCAAAAGTTTGCCCTTTGGCTATGCCAGGAGTCAAAAGAAAAGAAACTCATTAAGGTGGATAGGCAAATTGCCCGGTCTTATCTTATTGAGGCTCAAAATTCTTTATCTCGTAGAACTTTAGCCAATCAAGTGTCGGCTCTACGCTGCTTTTACCAGTTTTGCCAAACCCGTGGCTGGGCAAACTCCAATCCTTTTAAAAACTTATCTCTGCCTAAAGCTGAAAAATCTCTCCCAAAATTTTTAACTGAGAAACAGGCACGCGCCCTTATGTCAGCCCCGACCTTGGTTCACCAAGACTCCAATCATGCTGATTTTCTGGCGACACGCGATGGGATCATTCTTGAACTCATGTATGGTGCCGGACTTCGAGTAAGCGAGGTCGTGTGCTTAAATTATGAACACTTAGATCTGCCCAACAGGATAATTCGAGTAATAGGAAAAGGGAATAAGGAACGAACCTGTCCAATTGTAGCAATTACCGCATCAAAGCTCGTTCATCTTCGAAAGTCCTACAGCAATGACGCCTCGCTGCATGCTCCTGTATTTACAAATCAATCAGGGAAAAGACTTACAACGAGATGGGTACAATTGTTTCTCAAAAAATGCCTAAAAACTGCATCGCTTCCACAAGACTTTACACCTCACAAACTCAGGCATTCCTTTGCCACCCATCTTTTAGATAATGGGGCTGACCTCCGAGCAGTCCAAGAACTCCTCGGGCATGCAAGCCTATCCACCACCCAAGTGTACACGCATGTATCTGTGGGGAGGTTAAAAAATGCTCATAAACTCGCCCACCCGAGAGCCTGAGCTTAGTATTATGGTTAGATGCACCTTAATTTTCCTCCCCTTATCCATTGCAATGTTTTTTTGGTTGAAAGATGGTGCCAGGCTTTCTTTTTGGGCAACCAGTGAGGAAATTCATCAAGAAATACCAGTAGTCGAAGGAATGCCTGAACTGGGCACTCAAACTCAAGTAATTTGGAAAGATCGTTTTATATGTGGTATCGAAACTCCAATATTGGGCTTAACATTTTCTTCACTCCTGACCCTGAGTTCGTTTTATCAAAAAAGAAGATTGAAAAATTTGCCTCACTGATTCGTACTAACTGCATGAATTTATTTTATTTTTTTTTATTAATTGCTCCTCTTTGCATATTCGGGTCGCCCAAATCATTTGATTTTAAGGACCCCAAAGGGGTAAATACCATCATTTTTCAATTGGATGCATTATTGGAATCTATAAACGGTTCGGCTGGGGGAATTTCCGGAACGATTTCCTACGATCCAACGAAACCAGAATCGACCAAGGGTTCAATTGTTTTGGATGCATCAAGCCTAAGGGTAGATAATTCTGTGCTTCAGGAACATATGCACGGAGAAGGCTGGCTTCATGTATCAAAATTCCCTCAAATTGTATTCACACTTTCGAACCTTAGAAACATCAAAACAGAAGCTCGTGTCCTCAAGGCAACAGCTGATGGGAAAATGACTATTCGAAATGTTACTATAATCATGGAAGTTCCAGTTGAACTGACATATCTCGAAGGCTTGCTTGAAAAAAGAAATAAAACCCCAGGAGATTTACTAGTAGTTCGGTCAAAATTCAAAGTAAAGAGGGACGATTTCGGAATCAAGCCCGGAGAATATTTAGATAAAGTTGCTAACGAGATTGAAATCTCGATTAATCTTGCCGGAGCCTTCCCAACTCAATAATTTAGACTCTTACCCCATGAGAGAGAAATCTCTCACCCCAATAAGCGAGAGCGCCCCTAAGCGTTCTCGCTTTTTTTTTTAGATATGTTAATTTCTTCCTTTTTTCGTGAAAAACAAGAATATCCATCCGATTTCTGATCGTTTAATTGCTCAAACTGAGAAAGAGAAACTTCTCGGAAGTAAAGGTATGGTCTTTTGGCTTTATGGCTTATCTGGTTCCGGAAAAAGTACCATGGTTGTAGAGATGGAAAGACGCTTGCATAAAAAAAACATTCATTCCGTAGTTCTAGATGGTGACAACCTCCGTTCAGGACTGAACCAGGACTTAAGCTTCTCCGAAAAAGACCGTCGTGAAAATATTCGTCGAGTTAGTGAGGTGGCCAAAATCTTTTCAGAAAATGGCATTATTGTTTTCGTTTCATTGATTACCCCATTGCGTGAATTCCGTCAAAGTGCACGAACGATTATCGGAGATGATTATTTTCAGGAGGTTTTCGTCAAAGCCTCCTTTAATACTTGCCAGGAACGAGATGTGAAAGGCCTGTATGCCAAAGCAAGTGATGGACTGGTGCCTTCTTTTACAGGGCAGGGGTCTGATTTTGAAGAACCCGTAGATCAACAATTTATTATAGACAGCGAAAAAGAGAGTGAGGATGTTTCATCTGAAAAACTTTTTCAATTCGTGCTCGATTCAATTTCTCTTTAAACAAATGAAAAACTATAACCTTACCCATTTGGAACAACTAGAGGCGGAAGCTATATTCGTACTTCGCGAGACAGCTGCCCAGTTTGAACGACCAGGATTGCTTTTTTCCGGAGGCAAAGATTCGATTGTTATGGCTCACTTAGCCTACAAAGCATTTTTTCCAGCTAAGTCTCCTTTTCCACTGGTTCATGTAGATACTGGGCATAATTTCCCGGAAACCATAGAATTTCGGGATCAATTTGTAGATAAGGTTGGATCCCAGCTCATTATTGGACTGGTACAAGATTCCATTGATCAAGGTACTGCAGTTGAAGAAACTGGTCCCAATGCAAGTCGCAACGCTCTTCAATCAGTAACTTTACTCGAAACAATTGAGTCACAGAGTTTGGATGCTGCCCTTGGAGGTGGTCGTCGAGACGAAGAAAAGGCCAGGGCTAAAGAGCGTTTTTTCTCTCACCGCGATGCATTTGGACAATGGGATCCCAAAAACCAGCGTCCTGAATTGTGGAATCTTTTCAATGGTAGAAAAAGCCAGGGTGAACACTTTCGGGTTTTTCCCTTGAGCAACTGGACGGAAATGGATGTTTGGCAATACCTTAAAAAAGAAAAAATCGATCTCCCTTCGCTTTACTTTTCACATGAGCGCGAAATTATTGAGCGAAACGGATCCCTTCTCGCAGTGAGTGATTTTGTCACTCCCAATGATAAGGAAACTCCACGGACAGAAATTGTTCGCTTCCGCACCATTGGAGATGCCACCTGCACGGGAGCTGTTCTTTCAACGGCTGCCAACTTGGATGAAGTTATTGCCGAAGTGGCAGCTTCACGCGTAACTGAGCGTGGAACCCGGGCAGATGACCGAAGATCGGAATCAGCCATGGAAGACCGCAAAAAACAGGGATATTTCTAATTATTAACCGCCACTTTTTATGAGCGAAGACAAAAACTATCTAAATATGGATCTCTTACGTTTCACCACTGCTGGCAGTGTGGACGACGGCAAGAGCACTTTGATCGGCCGACTTTTTCACGACACAAAAGCGATTTTTGAAGATCAATTGGAAGCAATTGAAATCAGCAGTAAGAAAAGAGGGGACGAACATGTAAACCTTGCCCTTCTCACCGACGGTCTGAAAGCTGAAAGAGAGCAGGGCATAACCATAGATGTTGCTTATCGTTATTTTGCCACCCCCAAACGAAAGTTCATTATTGCTGATACGCCTGGCCATATCCAGTACACCCGAAATATGGTGACTGGTGCATCAACCGCAAACCTAGCCCTTATTCTTGTAGATGCACGGCACGGAGTGGTCGAACAGACTAAAAGACATAGCTTCATTGCCGATCTGCTCGGGATCAAACATGTTGCAGTATGCATTAACAAAATGGACTTGGTGGGCTATGAGGAAGATGCATACATCAAAGTTCTTGAACAATTTACCGATTTTGCCAGTCGTTTGGAGAATGTTACCGATATCACTTTTATCCCCATCTCTGCACTAAAAGGAGACAATGTAGTGGATAGATCGGAAAACATGAATTGGTATAAAGGTCCGCCCTTACTTTATCACTTGGAGAATGTATATGTTGGATCGGATTTTAATCATGTGGATGCCCGCTTCCCGGTACAATGGGTTATTCGTCCTCATTCTGACAAGCATCATGACTTTCGTGGTTTTGCAGGTCGTGTTGCGGGAGGTGTTTTTAAAACGGGAGATGAAGTGACTGTTCTCCCCTCAGGGTTTTCTTCGAAGATTAAACAAATCATGCTCGCGGATAAAGAACTCGACGAGGCCTTTCACCCTCAGTCCGTCACCATCTTGCTGGAGGATGAAATTGATGTAAGCCGGGGTGACATGTTGGTCAAACCAAACAACCAACCAAATAATTCTCAGGACTTAGATGCTCGTATTTGCTGGTTTTCAGGAGCTAAAAAACTTAAAAAAGGAGCCAAGTTCCTTTTTCGACAAACGACCAAAGAGGCTCAAGTCTTGGTTAGTGAAGTTCGCTACAAAATTGATGTAAACTCCCTCAGGAAAAACGAAGATGATCAGGAATTAGGCATGAACGACATCGGTCGTGTTGCCCTGAGAACTTCACAACCTGTTTTCTGGGACTCATACCGTAGGAATCGTAATACGGGGAGTTTTATTTTGGTCGACCCTTTTACCAATGAAACTTTGGGCGCAGGAATGCTCCGTTAAAAACGGATTTTTTTCTTCTTTTGGCATAATCTTGCCGTCTTATTCTATTAGAATTCATTGTTTTCTTTTAATTCTCATACAAAAATTTACCGTCTAAGCTTATTTCTGATGAAATTGAAATTACTGTTTTTACTAACTGCCCTTGTCTTGACCGCACCTGTGTTCTCACAATTAATCGCCGCTGCCCCCTCTGAGCAATTACCTCTATCAAGACCCTATGCATGGACAACCGACCACCTACAAATTGGGGTTCGGTGGCAACCTTTTGGACTTCCCGGGTGCGAACTTTACGATGCCAACCGACCACTAATATCACAGCACAGTAGTTATGCCCAATTTTGGGTAAGTTGGAATGCGGTGGAACCAAATGAACAAAATACGGATTACAAGAATCATATGTCCGGTCATTTACAATCGATCGAAAATGCGGTTAATTTGTGCGTTGAACGAGGGGTGAAGGTCGAATTTGTGATGTGGCATACACCCAGGTGGGCATCGGTTTCTGGAAACGCTGGACCTTGGCGTCCCAAAGCAGGTCTGCACGCCGAATTCATCACCCGAATTGCTGATCATTTTAAAGGTCGTGTGGACGCCTATCAACTCTACCACGAAGTAAACCTACAAGGTATGATGAATGAAGCCGATTCTGACTTTATCATAAAAGAGATTTTCAAAAAAGGTACCAAAGCTGTCCGCTCGGTCTACGACCGAGAACCGAGAATGCCAGTAATAATATCCACCTCGGGAACTTCTCCCTGTGGAGGTTGCGAATCTCTCGCTGGATTAAAAGGAAAGGGTGCTGTGGCCGTGGATGATTACTACGATCAGCAAATTGCCTCCACCGAAATGATGAATGGAATCGATGCCCTCAACATGAATGTATCCGACCACTTCAACGGCTATGGGATGATGGATGGACAAATCATTCCTAATGTCTGGGGCCAATATGATTTGGTCCGAAGCAAACTGGATGCTGCCAATTTACATTCCAAAAAAATTCTCTCTTCTGAATCCTGGATAGTCTGGGATAATTCGGGCAAAAATCATGATGTCAATGCTGACGGAGTAAAAGACGAGAAAGATTCTTTCGATAAAACAGTTACCATCTTTGGGAAATTATTGGAAAGAGGTTTAAATACCATGAATATGCCTTGGTGTGACAATTCAAGTAGTTGGTCGATGGGCTTGGTCAAACGAGTAGATTACAACGGCAGAATCAAACAATTAAAACCCAAATGGGTTATTCCTTCCAATGACGGAGGACCTGATATCATAGGCCGTAAGATCGGGTTAAGGGGCGACTCCGATGACACAATGATACCTGTAGAGGTACAATCCAGTGGACATCCATTCACCGAAGCAAACTATATTAATCCTGGGGACCCCAACCACCTTCATTACTATGTCTGGCGTTGGTATGCACAAATATCTGGAGGTTCTGACGAAGTGATTCGCCATGCACTTGCTGGTGAGCTGGGAAATAATATCAAAGCAGAAGGAATGGGGATGACAGGAAAGGAACAATACCGAATTTCTTCTTACAACCGCTCAAAAAAATCCTTCACCGTGCTTATTTATTCTGGAGGAGCAAATGGAAAAGGATGGGCAAATGTTTCAATACCTTCAACCATTCAAAACGGAAAATATTATAACAACGAGCACTCAAAGATAGACTTTCGTGGAGAAGGCATAAAGAACGCACGAAAGTATGCTACAAGAATTATAACCAAGGGAATAAGTCGTAAAGATGGAAGCGACCAGAACGTCAAAGAGATCGTACTGAAAAACCAAGTGGTCAGAGAAGGAAAACTTACCGCCCGTGTCGATGGGATGAACAAATTCACCACTATCGAATTCTCACCAATCAATTAAAGATCAGTTATATCCTTGTCTGCTTTTAATATTTTTTTTGCATCCCGCAGCTCTTTTCCCCTCGTAAAAACTTTGTGAGTCCACAGAGCTCGTCTTGATTCCCCAGGCAGGCGATTTAAAACATTGGCCACTACAAGACAAACAGACAAACAAAGTAAGGAAAATACAGAAGGGTCGTAGAGAAAAAGGAACACCATAGCTGATAGCAGAATAAAAAGAATCACGAGAATTCGAACGCCATAGACTAACCTTTTACAATTCTTCAAATATTGCATCACTGACCCACAGGTCACACAGTGTGGAATCTCCATGTTTTCAGAATAGGCACCACCATCTAAATCAGCGCGGGGTACAGTTGTCCATTTTCTACGATAATCGGTAAAGCATGAACAAGTTGAGCACCACGGTTCTTCTTTTTTCTCCTCGCTTAGGTCAACGATTTCATCTTCCATTTGTTTACCCTGTACAAGATGATTGAACTTCGCAAGTCCATGACAATCAGCTGCAATAATGCTATCTAAGAACTACTGTTCTATCCGTTTTACATTGGGAGATATCTTATCCATTCTTTGAAATTAAATGGACCCAAAAAGAACAAAGGATGAACGAGATGGTCGAATGCTGTTAAATTCGGTTCCTGGAGTTGGTCCCATTACCCTTAGTCGTTTACTCGAAAATTTCCACAATGACCCTTGGGAAATTCTCGATGCCAATGAATCCGAGCTAAAAAGGGTTAGAGGGGTGGGGGAACAAGCATCCGCAGCTATTTGCAAAGCTCAATCAACTGGATGGTTAGATAAAGAAAAAGAAAAACTAGCTAAGATGGGTGGACATTTTCTCCTAAGTTCTGAGATTTCCAAATATTTAAAAGAGCTATGCGATCCACCAATCGGATTGTATTGCCTTGGGGAAATACCGAAGATGCCTTGCATCTCCATTGTAGGCACTCGCATTCCGTCGATGTACGGAAAGAAAATGGCCCGTAAAATCGCCTCGGAATTGGCAGAGTCTGGAATATGCATCGTTTCAGGTATGGCTAGGGGAGTGGATAGTGCTGCCCACGAAGGAGCTCTAGAAGCAGGTGGAAAAACACTGGCATTTCTGGGTAGCGGGCTTGATATCATCTATCCTCCGGAAAACCTCAACCTCTACCGAAAGATTCAAAATTCTGGAGCTGTTCTTTCAGAGTTTCCCTTGGGCAGAAGAGCGGATCGTCGAACTTTCCCGATGAGAAACCGCTTGGTTGCTGGAGTTTCCCTAGGGGTATTAGTCATAGAATCTGCAAAATCCGGAGGGAGTATGATTACAGCAAAATTTGCTGCAGAACAGGGCAGAACTGTATTTGCACTTCCCGGTAGAGTGGACCAAACAGAATCACAAGGATGCTTGGACCTACTAAGGGATGGAGCCACTCTTGTTCGTAATTCTGGAGATATATTAGATGAAGTGGCACCGATGCTCGATTTTGCTTCCTTATCATATCCAAGTGGTGATTTATCTGTTAAGAAAAAAGACTATTCTTCACTCGATAGTGACGAACAAATAATAATGGAAAAATTAGGGGGGGGAGATGCTTTTACCGTCGACCACTTTGACCAAGTTACGCAATTGGCACTTCCCCAAATTATGTCCACCTTAACCATGCTGGAAATTCGTGGATTAATTCAAAAGCGAACGGACGGTTCCTACGAAGCCACATAATTTTCACTTTTTCAAAAACTTTATATTTGTATGGTTGCCTTTGCCAAATTTGCGCCATTGAATAAATAGCTGTTTAGGGGAGCCCGGGGATGATGGGCTGAGAAGTTGGATCCATTCCGCCAACGACCCTCCGAACCTGATGCGTTTTGCGCCGTAGGGAAAACTTTTTCTTTAATCGCATAAAGAAAAGGCTCTACGACAACGAATGAATCTTAAAAAACATTCAGTATGATCCAAAAAGTCGAAGACCAACAATCACCAAAATCTCTTTTTCCTAATTCTCGTCGGGTTTATTTAAAGGGGAACCTTCACGACCTCGATGTACCCATGCGGGAGATCGAGCTTTCCGATACTCGGCTCCCTGACGGTAGCATGGAAAGTAATGAATCCGTCAGAGTATATGACACCTCCGGTCCATGGGGTGATGCTGACTTTCATGGCGATGTGAACAAAGGACTTCCCACGATGCGACAGTCCTGGATTAAAAACCGTGGAGATGTTGAATTAATTGAAGGTAGAAACATCAAGCCAATAGATAATGGTTTCCTATCCGATCGGCACGACGAAAGATCACGTGAAAAATCTCAGGAACTTCCAGATTTTGACCGTTCAAAAGTCACCATTCTTCGTGCCAAAGGAGTTAAGCCCGTCACACAATTGCACTATGCACGCGAGGGTATAATAACACCCGAAATGGAATATGTAGCAATTCGTGAAAATATGAAGTTGCAAACTTTGGCTAACGAACTCCAAACCTCCCCCGATGAGCTGACCAACTCTCTTAAACATCAGCACCCAGGCAATTCCTTTGGGGCTGCGGTTCCTCAAGAGGTAACTCCGGAATTTGTTCGCGATGAAGTTGCCCGTGGTAGAGCGATCATTCCGGCAAACATAAACCATCCGGAGCTCGAACCCATGGCAATCGGACGAAATTTCCTTGTCAAAATAAATGCGAATATTGGAAATTCAGCTGTCGCATCATCCATTGAGGAGGAAGTCGAGAAAATGCGGTGGGCAACCAAGTGGGGAGCCGACACATTAATGGATCTTTCCACTGGCAAAAATATTCACCGCACTCGCGAATGGATCCTTCGTAATTGTCCAGTTCCTGTAGGTACCGTCCCCATATACCAAGCCTTAGAAAAAGTGGGCGGAAAACCCGAAGAATTAAATTGGGAGATTTTCCGTGATACCTTAATTGAACAAGCTGAACAAGGGGTAGATTATTTCACCATTCATGCAGGTGTTCTTCTCCGCTATGTTCCGATGACAAGAAACCGCATGACAGGCATTGTGAGCCGAGGTGGTTCCATTATGGCAAAGTGGTGCCTTTCACATCATAAAGAAAATTTTCTCTATGAAAAGTGGGATGATATTTGTGACATCATGGCAGCCTATGATGTGTCTTTTTCTATAGGAGATGGATTGCGCCCCGGGTCAATTGCTGATGCCAATGACGAAGCCCAGTTTGCCGAACTTAAAACTCAGGGGGAATTAACCACCCGAGCATGGAATAAGGGGGTTCAGGTAATGAATGAAGGCCCGGGACACGTTCCTATGCACATGATCAAGGAAAATATGGACAAGCAGTTAGACTGGTGCCATGAAGCCCCTTTTTATACGCTTGGACCCTTGACTACTGATGTTGCCCCAGGTTACGACCATATAACAAGTGGAATAGGGGCCGCCATGATTGGATGGTATGGTTGTGCCATGCTTTGCTATGTGACACCCAAAGAACACCTAGGCCTTCCTGATCGTCAAGATGTTCGTGAAGGTGTAATCACCTACAAACTTGCTGCCCATGCAGCAGATCTTGCTAAAGGACACCCTGGTGCCCAATACCGCGACAATGCATTATCAAAAGCACGTTTTGAATTTCGATGGATTGACCAATTCAATCTGTCTTTGGATCCTGAAAAAGCCAAAGAATTTCACGATCAAACACTGCCTCAAGATAACGCGAAGACCGCTCATTTTTGCTCCATGTGCGGACCTCATTTTTGCTCCATGAAAATATCTGAAGATGTCCGAAGGTTTGCAGATGAACAAGGGTTAAGCAATGAGACTGAGGCTATCGATGTAGGTATGGCACAAAAAGCAAAGGAATTCCTTGATTCAGGTGCTGAAATATATTCTGGACCATCCCCAAAAGAATGAAGGTATTTCTCAACGATAAATTAAAAGATTTAGAAAATGGAACGGACCTGGAGGACCTGTCCATTGAGTTGGGTTTGGCCAACATGAAAGGCTGGGCTATCGCAGTAAACGAATCCATCGTCCCTAAAGAAAAGCATAAGCTTACAACTTTACAGGATGGTGATCGTATTTTGCTTATACAAGCTACCCAGGGTGGTTAATGGAGCACCCTTTAGCCATATTGATTTCCGCCGCATCACTAAGGGATGGTGAGGCAGGTATTATATCGGATTTATTTGAAGTGGGTTTGCAAAGATTTCACCTTCGCAAACCAGATGCCACAGCACCCGAAGTAGCAAAACTCTTAGGTCAAATTCCCGATATTTATCATGGTCGGATTGTCCTCCATCGCTTTCCTGAGTTAATAAAAGATTTTTCGCTTTGTGGATACCATCATTACTCAAAAGAAAAACTGGTCGAAACGAAGGGGACGATTAGTCGTTCGCTCCATAAACTTGATGAACTTAAGAATTTAAATGAACCATTAGATTATTGCTTCTTTGGTCCAGTTTATGAATCAATTTCCAAAAAAGGATATATTCCCAAGGTTTCTTTACCCGAGTTGGGTGGTCTTCTTTACAACTTAAAGAAAGAAAGTTCTAAGAAACCATTAATTTATGCCCTAGGTGGAGTAAGAAGGCGTAAAATACCTGAACTTTTTAACCTCGGGTTCGATGGTGTAACTTTACTTGGATCGATTTGGGGGAAAAAAGACCCGGTTGCTGCATTTGAACGATATCAATTCATCGAGCGAAGCGTTTGGGCTAAAAAGGAAAAGGAAAATGGAATCCTAAAAAGGTTACTAGGAAAAGAAGATTGAGTGCCTATGAACAATTCAATCATGTGCCTAACCCGAGATTGCTCTGAGTATTCCCACGACCAGCAAGTAAAAGATTTTATTCAAGGAGGAGGGCAACTCATTCAGTTACGATCAAAATCTATTCCAAATGAAGTTTTGTACCACCAGGCAAACAAGGCGGTGACTTATGCCAAGTCATACGGGGCAAAACTTATTATAAACGACCACATTGAACTGACTCATAAAGTAGATGCTCACGGGGTGCATCTTGGTGCAAACGATGGATCGATAGCAGAAGCCAGAAAAATTCTGCCTTCTGGGAAAATTATTGGAAAAACCGTACATTCGATCAAAGAAGCTTTATCTGCCAAAAAAGATAAACCCGATTATGTCGGGATGGGACCTTACCGAATCTCTTCCACCAAAAAAGATCTCCAACCCGTTTTGAGTAACTATCAATTTCAACAGATTGTGAAAATTCTAGACCCAATACCCGTCTATTTGATTGGTGGTTTGTCCAAAGATGATTTTTCATTGATCGAATCTCTTGGTGTTCAAGGACTCGCCTTGTGCTCGGCTTTATTTTCCGGTAAAAACCTTACAGATCAGACAAGATTGGCAGTTGATAAAAGCCAAGCCTATTCCCGTCTTACAATTTACTAGTTTGCTATGAAAACTGACCCTTTAGAAATTGCTGGTGTTACATTTACTTCCCGTCTGTTTGTAGGAACTGGTAAGTTTTCATCCGGTCAAGTTCTCCAGGAAACTGTAAGGTCAAGTAAATCAGAGCTGATCACCGTAGCGATGAAGCGTGCTAATCCACGCGGTCTAGAAGATTCGATCCTTGATTATTTATCAGATAAGAACATCAGAATCCTACCAAATACTTCAGGCGTAAGGAATGCCAAGGAAGCTATATTTGTGGCTCAAATGGCGAGAGAGGCTCTTAATACTAACTGGTTAAAACTCGAGATTCATCCCGACCCGAAATACCTAATGCCTGACCCCATTGAAACTCTCTTAGCTACAGAACAGTTAGCCAAAGAAGGATTTGTTGTCTTGCCTTACTGCCACGCAGATCCTGTGCTTTGCAAAAGGCTTGAAGATGCGGGTGCCTCAGCTGTTATGCCTTTGGGATCTCCCATAGGAAGCAATCGCGGTCTGGAAAGTCGGGAGTTTTTACGGATTATCATCGAACAGTCAGAGCTCCCAGTTGTAGTAGATGCAGGCATAGGTGCCCCCTCGCATGCAGCCGAAGCTTTAGAGATGGGTGCATCAGCTGTATTAGTAAATACCGCATTGGCAGCTGCCAAAGATCCCTCCCAAATGGGAATTGCCTTCAGGAAATCGGTTGATGCTGGAAGACTTGCATATCTCGCTGGCTTGGGTGGGAAATCTCGCACAGCTCAAGCAACATCACCGCTTACAAGCTTCTTAGACTAAATTTTTCCGTGACAAAACACTCCTCTTTTTCACACTTTTTAAAAAGTCAGGACTGGTCCGCACATTCCTCGAGCCTCCAGCAAATTGGTCCCCAGCAAATTGAATTTGCACTCAAGCGGCAAGGGCAGGGCGGAATCGATGATTTAAGAGCCCTACTTTCTCCACTGGCTGGAGAAAAATATCTCGAAGATATGGCCAATCTCAGTCATTCCCTCACCCGAAAGCGGTTTGGCCAAGCAATTCGACTGTTCGCCCCCATGTATCTGTCGAATGAATGTAACAATATTTGCGACTATTGCGGTTTCAGTATGCATAATCAGATCGCACGCAAAACACTGACCGATTTAGAAATTCTGCGGGAAGCCGGAATTCTCAAGAAACGAGGCTTTGATCATGTTTTGCTTGTAACTGGAGAGTCAAACCAACAGGTAGGTATGAATTACCTATCCCATGCAATTGATCTGCTTCGTCCGCACTTTGCTAACCTCTCTATCGAAGTACAACCTTTGAGTTTAGATAATTATTCTTCCCTCATTGAACGAGGCATCCATGCAGTAATGGTTTATCAGGAAACCTACGATCAGGAAAGTTACTCCAAGCATCACCTCAAGGGAAAGAAAACAAACTTTGAATGGCGGCTTGATACTGCTGACCGTCTGGGACAAGCAGTCGTAAATAAAATCGGATTGGGTTGCCTTTTCGGTCTGACGGAGGACTGGAGGGTGGATGCTTTTTATGCAGGCATGCACTTGGACTATTTAGAAAGACGCTATTGGCAGACCAGTTATTCGATGTCATTCCCAAGGATACGCCCCTATGAGGGAGATAACATTGTGGCAGTCGACTTAAAGGATCGAGATCTCGTTCAGTTGCTCTGCGCCTTTCGTATATTTAATCATGAATTGGAGATTACTCTATCAACCCGGGAAAGCCAACAACTCAGGGAAAACCTTCTCCCATTAGGTGTTACCACAATGAGTGCTGGTTCGAAAACCAATCCAGGTGGCTATGCAGAAGATTCGCAATCCCTTGAACAGTTCTCCATATCAGACGAAAGGTCTCCGAGAGAAGTCTCTGCCATGCTAAAGTCCAAGGGTTATGATCCTGTATGGAAAGATTGGGACTCTTCCTATGATAAGCCTCGAATGACAAATCTTGATTCCCCCAGCTTAGAACCAGCAAACTCCCCTCAGGTTGCAGCTTCCTTCTAGCAGGAATTAATAAACATGACGGAGTTGAATGAAGGCGAAGTTGAGCAGTATAGTAGGCACCTTTCCCTGAAGGACTTCGGTCAGGAAAGTCAAATTAAGCTAAAAGAATCGTCAGTATTAGTGATAGGGGCGGGTGGATTAGGTTGCCCTGTTCTCCAATACTTAGTTGCTGCCGGTGTGGGCAAAATTGGCATCGTAGATAGTGATGTGGTTGAATCCTCCAATCTGCAAAGGCAAATTCTTTTCAACCATGATGATATCGGTACTCCAAAAGCCAAGGTAGCGGCTGCAAAACTTACCCGCTTAAATCCATTCATCAAAATTCATCCCATTGTTGAACGATTAAAGAAGGGAAACGCTGAATCCCTATTTAGTGATTACGATTTAATTGTGGATGGAACAGATAATTTTTCAAGCCGTTACCTGATTAATGATGCATGTATCATTTTTGGAAAAACTTTGATTCATGGATCTATTCACTTATTCGAGGGAATGGTAAGCGTATTTAACTTTCAGGATGGACCCACCTATCGTTGCCTCTTCCCTGAACAACCTGATTCCTCAAGCATTCCTTCTTGTGCCGAAGCTGGAGTACTTGGCGTTCTTCCCGGAATCATTGGATGTATGCAGGCAATGGAAGCCATCAAGGTGATCACAGGGCGAGGACAACCTTTATCCGGCAAAGTACTAACCTACGATTCTCTCACCAACAGTACTCGCATGATTAATCTTCAAGCACTTCCCCAGAGCAGGGAAATTAAAGAACTGCCCGATACATGTGAGCCATGTTCCACCCCATCTCAAACAAAGTGCCAGAATAAAAAAATTGTAGAGGTTTCTGAGGATGAATTAAGACAAATGATGGCAGAGAAAAAAGATCTGCAAATATTGGATGTACGAGAAGACTGGGAAAGGTTGCAATCGAGAATCGATCCATCGTTTCATCAACCCTTGGGTAACTTGGTTAACTCGGTGCCCATTTCTCCATTGGATTGCTTAATTCCAGAAAAAGATGTTGTTGTTTATTGTAAAGCGGGAGTTCGTAGCCGTATGGCTTGTGAAGCACTTCAATCGATAGGTTTTAATCATCTTTTTAACTTAACTCCGGGTATGGACGGTTGGATGCATACATTTCCAGAGTTGACTCATCGTGGATAAACCCAAATCCAAAAAAATAGGCATCATTGGAGGAACAGATTCTTCGAGGGGTTCCGGTCTTTTTGCAGACGAAGAGACTATATATGAACTGGGTGATAAACCCATTGCCGTGATCAGTGCAATAACCCAGCAATGCAATTCATCCAAAATAAGAATTCATGCGGTTCCAGCCTTAGGTTTGGAAAGTCAATTAGATGGGCTACTTCAGGAAGAACTAGACGCGATCAAAATTGGTATGCTACCAGACGAATCATCCGTCAGAAAGGTAGGAGAATTCTTAAATAAATCTTCCTGTAAAAAAGTGATCTTAGATCCAGTTCAAATGACAAGCAATGGCCACTCCCTTATTACCGATGAAGGATGGGAATGCTTAATTAAGGATTTAATACCAAGAGTTAATCTAGTAACCCCAAACATACAAGAAGCCTGTAAATTGCTTAATATCAATAACTCGGAAAAAATAAGCCCCGTTTCCCTCGCTAATGAATGCTCAAAACTTGGGGCTCGATCGATTCTCTTAAAAGGAGGTCATGCTGCAGGAGAGCAGTCAACTGACTTATTGGTTGAGGGCACGAGCCCAGTAATCGAATACAAATGGGAAAGAATTCCTGGAGGCACAGAAGTTCGAGGTACCGGGTGTCGTCTTGCCTCTGCCATCTCGTGTAACTGGGCAAAAACAAATCATCTTCCCATTTCTGTCAAAGAAGCAGGCAAGTACCTGCAAAATTACATTCGCCGTTAGGCCGCTTAGCGACCTAACGCCTTACGGATTAACGCTTCGGTTGTGCAATCTTTACCTAACACATCTGCTGCTCTTCGAACGGCTTGATCCGCATCCGTAGCCTTGTAACCCAAAGTGAGAAGGGCGGATACAGCATCCCCATAGATTCCTAAATCCTGGGAAAGTGAGGTTTCGTTATCTACTGAAATTGAACTGGTGGAACTTATGGCAGGAGAAGCGATCGTTGTGCCCATGGGCAGAACCTTATCCTTTAGTTCAACCACAATTCTTTCAGCAGTCTTCTTTCCTAATCCCTGTGCTTTGGAAAGCATACCCACATCTCCATGAGCGATTGAATTCTTAAGCGTCGGTAGGGAGAGGGAACCAAGAAGGTTTAAGGCAATTTTTGGACCGATGCCTGAAACCTTGTCCACAATCATCCGAAAAAAATCACGGGATTCTCGATCAATAAAACCATACAGTGTTTGAGAGTCCTCACGGTAGGTTGCCTGCATATGCAATCTCACGGACTCGCCAAGTGCGGGCAATTTCTCGGAAGTTGTCAAGGGAACATGAATTTCATACCCGATACCTCCAGTTTGAATGACCGCCAAGTTCAATTGGCACTCGATTAGTTTACCTTCAATAAATGCAATCATTTTTGCTTAAGAAGTTAGCCCAAGTACATCTTGCATCGAATAGAGGCCTGGCGAATTACCTACCACCCACTTTGCTGCCCGTAGAGCACCTGCAGCAAAGATTTTCCTGTCAGTTGCACGATGTGTCAGTTCAATCCTTTCCCCCATACCTGCAAAAAGTACGGTATGATCACCCACAACATCCCCTCCACGCAGAGCGTGAGAACCAATCTCCCTGGCCGGGCGCGCCCCAACCATTCCGCTTCGTCCGTGAGCAACTTGATCATCACCAAGCTCGCGAGATTCTTTGAGAATTTCCAATAACCGATCTGCGGTTCCACTAGGAGCGTCTTTTTTCAATCGATGATGCATCTCGATGACTTCAGGATCAAAATCAGATTGGCCATCCAGTACGCGAGCAGCTTGTTCGGTCAAATAAAAGAGCAAGTTTACACCTGTGGAAAAGTTCCCAGCCCAAACCATGGGTATCTTCGAGGAAATAGCCTCGATTTCGGCCTTTTCACTCGGTTCATGTCCAGTAGTTCCGATTACCATAGGTTTACCTGCAGCTGAAGACAAGCGGGCGAGGGGAAGTGTCGCCTCCCTAAGAGAAAAATCAATCACTACATCGCAGGCATCAATACCTTGCGCTGGATCATCCCCCAAATCTACAGGAAAGGAAATAGTACAACCATGATCTTGAGAAATTAAAGAAATAGCTTGGCCCATACGACCGCCGGCTCCGCAAAGTAAAATATTCAAGCTCATGAAACTATTCTTTCAGGAATGGAAAGTTTCGACCCTAACTCTTTCAACAAATTATGGTTTGCAGAGGAAGCTGCGATCAGAGGTGAGCGAACTTCGGAAGATTCAATAAGCCCTTTCATTTGCATAAGAGTTTTAACCGGAACGGGATTGGGCTCACAAAAAAGATCAGTAAACAATTGGTAGTTTGACAGATGAATTTTACGGGCTCTCTCATAATCTCCTACCAAAGCGAGGTTAACCAATTCCGTAACGAGCTCAGGAATTAAATTCGAGGCAACACTAACCACGCCCTTTGCTCCGCATGCCATAAAGGGCAAAGTAAGACCATCATCTCCAGACAAGACTACAAAATTCTCATCAATCGAGATCAAGGTTTCTGACACTTTTGACGACCTGCCCCCCGCTTCCTTGAGGGCACAAACATGGGGGTATTTTTCACGCAGACGACAAACCACTTCTGTAGAAATCTCAATTCCACACCTTGAGGGTATCGAATATAAGACGATTGGTTTTTCAGTGCTCTCAGCTAGGGCACTAAAATGAGCAAATAAGCCCTCCTGGCTGGGTTTATTGTAATAAGGTGCAACGAGCAGAAAGGCATCCGCCCCCGCATCATCAGCAGCTTGGGTAAGGGAAAGTGCTTCGGTAGTCGAATTCGCACCAGTTCCGGCAATTACCAGACTCTTACCGTTAGCACCGTCAATGCAGGTGCGTATAACCTGTAGGTGTTCCGATTCCGAAAGGGTGGGGGATTCTCCAGTGGTCCCGCATGGGACTATACCTGAGACCTTTGTCTCCATTTGCCTTTCGATCAAGCGTTCCAAATCTGCATATGCAACCGCACCATCCGACATTGGGGTAACCAATGCAGTGTGCACTCCGTGAAGTCGATTCTTGTCCATTGTATGATTTTATGAAATAATGATGAATTACACTTAAGTGTTCTTCTTTGACTTTTGTCGAGAGAAACACGGGGTGGTCAACTTTTTAATGGTGGAAACGCAAAGGATTCGCAATTTTTGTATTATAGCGCATGTCGATCACGGCAAGACAACCTTGTCTGATCGATTACTTGAACGCACCCACACGGTGATGCAAAGAGAAATGAAAGCTCAACTCCTTGATTCCATGGATTTGGAAAGAGAGCGTGGAATCACAATTAAGTGTCATCCAGTAACCATGAAGTATCTGGCGAAGGATGGGCAAAACTACACCTTTAACCTCATAGACACTCCTGGCCATGTGG
The DNA here is from genome assembly GCA_029251885.1 of Opitutales bacterium. GTDB lineage: Bacteria > Verrucomicrobiota > Verrucomicrobiia > Opitutales > Seribacteraceae > Chordibacter. The sequence goes on from JAQXCL010000070.1 coordinate 31,831, forward strand.
ACTTTGCATATGAAGTTTCGAGAAGCTTGGCCGCTTGTGAGGGTGCCCTGCTTTTGGTCGACGCCTCACAGGGAGTGGAAGCCCAAACTTTGGCAAATGCTCAACTTGCAGATGCTCAGGGACTTAGTATTATACCGGTTATCAACAAAGTGGACTTACCAAGTGCCGATGTGGATCGAGTTT
>JAQXCL010000117.1 GCA_029251885.1 Opitutales bacterium
AGATAAGGAATTTTCTCACCTCCCATAAAAATACCTTTGTGATCTGCGGGGACCGCCACTGGCAGTATGTTTCCGTCGATCAGCAAACCGGACTCAAGGAATTCTCCTGCGGTTCCGCTGCAGACGAACACGCCTCGGGTTGGAAGGATGGAAACCGTTTACCTGAACACACCTACCTGAAGGTGCAGGGCGGGTTTCTTTCTATTGAGGTAAAGCGGGAAAAAGGACAACCTATCTTGATAGCGACCCACCACGAGGTCAGCGGAAAGGCTAGTAACATCGATCGAAATCGAGCAGATTAATTTCTATGACAATGAATACCGTTCTCATTTTTTTAGCCGCGATGATCGTGGTTTCCATTTTTATTCTTCTAGAGAACAGATCCAAGCGAAACAGGATATCCACAACAAATCTTGGTGTAATCCCATTCAGAATCATCAAAAGCATTCTCGTTTCCTTACTCACCCTGACCTTGATGGCTGGATCTTTTCTAATGATAGGACCACAGGTCGTACCCATTTTTACGGTATCCTTCTGCCTGGGAATCTTTTTTGTATTCCGAAAATCTTTTCTTTCCCTCGTCTTCTTTGGTTATCCACTCACCTTTGGTTTGGTGTCCGCCTACATTGGTTTCCACGAACTGAATAATTTTGCCAATGATTCTGAATTTTGGATAGCCCTAGGAATCGGTGCCTTGGGAACAATGCTTGTTTTTCTCGGCTTTTGGAAAACATTATTCCGTCCGGAAACCAAGTAATCCTTACCTGCTACAGCTACTCTATTTCATGAAAAACTTCTCATCTTTCTTTTTCATCTCAATCTTTCTTTTTACATCCACTGGTTTTGCCCAACCAAAAGGGCAGATTCAGAACATCCTCCTGATTATGTCGGATGATTTAAGGGGAAGTGCCCTGCCAGCCTATGGCGATAAGATCTGCCAAACTCCCAACCTTGATCGTCTGGCAGCCCAAAGCATGGTTTTCGACCGGGCCTACTGCCAGGGACTTCTATGTTACCCATCCAGACCATCAATGATGAGGAGCACTTACCCCGGTTCGAAAATTAAGCCCATAACCCTGGGCGAACACCTGCAGAAATTCGGCATGCACACCTCCCGGGTAGGTAAAATATTTCATATGGGTGTGCCCAACTCCCCACGCAATGGGGACAGCGGATTGGATGTGCCCGAGTGTTGGACGGAGTTTCACAACACCAAGTCGCCCGAAACCTACACTCCCGGGCTTTACCGTCAAATGAATCGCGGAATCGCCACCCGCAAAATGGAGGGCAGGCAGGGAATTGGTACTAAGGAAAGGTACTGGGCTGCTGTGGAGGCGGATATTTCAGATGGCTCAGATCAGGCAGACTACCTCGTTGCAGAGAAAGCAGTTCAATTGATTAAGGAAAGAAAAGAGGCAAGTAAGCCCTTCTTTATGGGGGTAGGATTTTTCCGTCCGCACTATCCCATGGTTGCCCCCAAGAAATTTTTTGATCTTTATCCTGTGAATCAAATGAAACTTCCTCCCATCATTGCTGGAGATTTGGATGACATTCCGCGTGCGGCTTATGGAATTAATGGCGGAGACCTACTTAATAAGAGTGAAAAAGGACGTAGAGAGATGTGGCAGGCTTATTACGCTTCTGTCACATTCATGGACGAGCAGCTAGGAAAAGTGCTCGACGAACTGGATAGGCAGGGATTAACCGACTCCACCGCCATCGTCTTTACCACTGACCATGGTTATCATTTGGGCGAGCATGGGTTTTGGAAAAAAGGAAACCTTCATGAGGAAGTGACCAGAGTACCGTTAATGATTCGTGCACCCGGAGTAAAGCCCGGGAGAACAGATTCATTGGCAGAACTGGTTGATTTCTACCCTACCTGCACCGATCTTCTGGGTCTACCAGCTCCCAAAAAAATCGTCGGTAATAGCTTGGTGCCGATCCTACAAAATCCAGAAAATAAAGTGCGCAAAACCGCTCTTTCCCTTCACAACGAAAAACATATCAAAAATAAGGGATATGCAATCCGTTCCAATAGCTGGACCTACATGAATTATGGAGACCAAGGTGAGATTCTCTACGACATGGTAAAAGACCCCCACCAATACACCAACCTAATCGACAACCCGGACTACTTAGAGACTGTAAGGAAAGCCCGCAAGCGATTGAGGCTACGCTTGCAGCAGGTCCAGTAAAGACTCGGACCACCCTCAAAAAGTTTGAGGACTTGCAAAGAATCCCCTTTGCAACCACACGTATCTTCGGTAAGGGTAATGAAATGCGTTTTTTATTATCAATTTTTACTCTTTTGTTTCTAATTTCGGGATCAGCCCACCTGAATGCCAAAAAATCAACTTGGAATTGGCCACCAAAATCTAAAGCTCAAGCGGTTGATCTAAGCAAGTTCACCTTAGATAAAAACCTGGAAATCTCCCTTTGGGCAAAAAGTCCAATGTTTTACAATCCCACCAACATGGCGATCGATCCAAAGGGAAGAATCTGGATTGCGGAGGGCGTAAATTATCGTGAAAAATTGGGTATCCGACGGGAGGCAGGAGACCGCATCGTGGTGTTGACCGACACCAATGGCGATGGATCCGCTGATCAGTCCAAAGTATTCTGGCAGGATCCGTATCTCGAATCCCCCCTTGGCATTGCGGTGTTTGACAACCAAGTCGTAATTTCCCAACCGCCCAACATTGTTGTTCTTACCGATGTGGACCGAAACCTCGAGTTTGACCCTGCAATCGACAAAAAAGACATCCTTCTTACCGGTTTCAACGGCAGGCAGCATGACCACTCTCTGCATTCAGTAACCTCCGGTCCTGATGGAAAATGGTATTTTAATAGCGGAAACTGTGGAGCGATATTTACGGATAATTCAGGCAAGACCTTCCGGATGAATACCAATTACCGAGGTGGTGCCAGCGAAGAATATTTCTACACCCCTACCCATGAATTAAAAGGAGCAAAGAGTGATGATGGCTATGTATGGAGTGCTGGGTTTAGTGTTCGGATGAATCCCGACGGAACCGATGCAGAAATTATCGGACATGGCTACCGCAACAGTTACGAACAGGTGGTCAGTTCGATGGGAGATCTTTTTCAGAGCGATAATGATGATTACAGCAGTTGTCGGAATTCCTATGTCCTGGAGTATGGTTCGGCAGGATATTACTCGCTGGATGGGCAACACAAGTGGCAAGCGGCGAAGCGCTCAGGACAAGCGATTCAGCGGGCCCACTGGAGACAAGACAACCCGGGTACATTTGATACCGGAGATGTGTATGGGGCTGGAGGTCCAACCGGTGTAGCCTTTTATGAAAATGGTGCCCTTGGGAAAAAATGGGAAGGTACTTTTCTCTCCTGCGAAGCATCCCGTAATGTGGTTTTTGGCTATCACCCCAGACCAATCGGAGCGACCTACTCTTTGGACCGTTTTAATTTCGTCAGCACGACTGCCTCGGCTAAAAATTTGAGAGAAGAATCTGAGCAAGGGGCTGAAAAAAGAATTCACTTCCGTCCAGCAGACCTCGATATTGGTCCAGACGGTGCCATCTATGTGGCGGATTGGTACGATCCCGGAACAGGAGGACATTCCACCCGCGATGAATCGGCATCGGGTGCGATTTACCGCATCGCTCCCAAAGGCTTTAAATCGGAAGTGCCCTCTCTCGATTTGAAATCAGTGGTTGGTTCACTGAATGCTTTAAAGAGCCCAAACCCAGCAGTTCGTTATCTCGGATTTCAGGCACTCAAATATTTCGGAGATTCTGCCCTGCCCAAAGTGGAAGAACTTTTGCAGGACAAAAACTCCTACCTTGCGGCACGGGCAATTTGGTTGCTCCCCCATCTGGGCGTGAAGGGAAAAAAGAAAACGGTGGAATTGCTTAATTCCCAAAACAGAAACCAACGCTTGGTTGCATACCGCAGCCTCCGCCGCACTGGTGAAAATATGGTTAAGCATGCAAGGGCCCTATCCAAAGATACAGATGCAGGCATTCGTAGAGATGTTGCCATATCCCTACGCTTTTCATCCTTCGATCAATCCAAGGATGCTTTCCTTGAAATCGCCAAACAATTTGATGGTCAGGATAAGAACTATGTTGAAGCCATCGGTTTAGGAGCTCACGGAAAAGAGAGTAAGGTATGGGAACATTTAAAAAATAAGTTGGGTTTTCAAAAATCGCCCATGTGGACCAATGCTTTCGCCCGAATTACTTGGAGACTTGGAACCAATAAGGCCATTCCTTCCCTCAAAGAAAGAGTGCAAAATACCGAGCTCTCTATCGAACAACGAAAGTTTGCCATTGAATCAATCGCTTTTATCAACCATCCGGACGCACCGGACGCCCTGCTTGAATTGGGAAATACCATTCAGGAAGAAGAGCTTAACGATACGATCGTGGAGTGGATGGTACGGCAGGGATTGACCGACTGGGGCAAGTATGACGTTAAGACAAAGCTTAAGGAGGCAGGAATCTTTGATGCCGAGGCCGTCGCACTTGTGCCCATCAGCACGCCCGAGCCTACGGGCAAATCCAGCCTCAAGGTGGGAGATGTGATGAGACTAAACGGAGACCCCCATCAGGGTAAAACTACAATCATGAGGTGTGCGATGTGCCATGAAGTTAACGGTGTGGGTGCGAACTTTGGACCGAGGTTGGAGGGTTGGGCGGCAAAGCAATCAAAGAGTGCCGTCATCCATGCCATTGTTAATCCATCCCAAGGGATTGCCCATGGGTTTGGGGGAACGGAATATGAGCTTAAGGATGGCAATATTATCCATGGGATCACAGAAGCTTACGGGGATCCAGCCATTGTCCTCTCCCAGGGAGGGCTCAGTCAATTGATTCCCCGCTCCAAGGTGAAAAAGTCCAATAGGATGAAGCGCTCCCTAATGCTCTCCGCGGAGCAACTCGGCCTTAGTGCTCAGGATGTGGCCGATGTGGTCGCTTTTATGAAGGAATACAACTAAGTCCTGCAACGCAGGATTGATCTGTTTTAATTTAGGTATTTAAATCGGATTCCCGCCAGTTAACCAACTCCACGGATTTAGGAAGACCCGTTTGCTGATTCACTTCAAGCAGGCAGCCCTGCATACCGACATCTCCTTCTGCTACTGGGCATCGGCGGGGCATCCCATCGACAAAACGGCCTAAGCAGGCATCAATGTCTCTTCCAAGGACTGACTCGCGGGGCCCCGTCATTCCCAAATCGGTCTGATAGGCAGAGCCAGACCGGAGGATGCGTAAGTCAGCAGTAGGCACATGAGTATGGGTACCATAAACCATTGCCACCCGGCCATCGAGGTGCCACCCCATCGCTTCCTTTTCCGAAGTTGTCTCTGCATGAATCTCAGCAAAGATAAGGTCACATGAGTTTTGTAACTTAGAGACAATGCGGTCGGCAGTAGCAAAGGGACAATCCACCTTGGGTCCCATAAAAGTACGTCCCAATACAGTGAATAATCCTAGCTTAGTGCCATTGGCATCAAGGATTAATCGATCCCGCCCTGGGTTTGTGCTCGGGAGATTTGCAGGTCGGCAGACATATTCCAATCCGTCGATCTCATTGTTAAAATTCTTTTGGTCCCAAACATGATCCCCAAGAGTAATTCCGCTTACTCCCGCTTTGCTAATCTCTAGAGCATTCTTTGCGGTAATGCCTGCCCCACCAGAAGCATTTTCGCCATTAGCCAAAACTAAGTCGATATGGTTCTTCTTAACAAAGCCAGAAAGATGAGCAGTTAGAAAATTTCGCCCCGGGCGTCCGACAATATCCCCTAAAAGCAAAATCTTCATGTTTACTTAGATGAGATTAAGTTAACGAGAATAAAGGAAGGATGGTTGCGAACAATTACCAAAATTTTTGTTATGCAAAGCAATGGGCTGGGCTTCTTCAAATTCAGTATCCACTACCTTGATCTGTGTTGCCCCACCAGATGAACGACTAGTGAAAAAGATGTGTCTGCCATCGTTGGCCCAGCATGGTTGCATAGCATGATCGTTTCCTCGAGTAATCATACGGCTTGCTCGATCAGCAAAGTTATATTCAAACACCTGAAATCCTCCTCCAACTGCTGCGGTAAAAGCAATGCGAGAGGGATCTAGCGGGTTCCAGGCAGCTTCTACACAATGGGAACTAACATTTGTAGGAATTCGGGACAATACACCAGTGGACAAAGAAACCTCGTACAATTGAGGTTTACCTCGCGTATCTGAGGTTAAAATTAAACGACGACCGTCGGGAGACCAGCAAGGTCCTGATTCATTGCTCTTATTTTTGGTAATTCTGCGGGGTCGTTCATAAGGGGTGTTGGCAATCCATAATTCCGGATTACCAGAAGTTGATAAAATTAAAGCAGTTTGAGCAGTTCTCGGATTTTGCACCGCACGAAGATTACTTCCTTTATAATTGGCAACGGTAGCAACGCGACGACTGGCCAAGTCAAGGTGGTAAATATTGTTAAATACCTTCCGGTTGCTGGTGAAAAACAACCCCGTCCCATCCTTATTCCAACTGGGATTGAAAGTCATTTTACCGAATGAGGTTTGAGGTTTTGAATAGGTCATCATGGAATCCGAAGCCCAAATTTCTTTTGATCCTGAAAGATCTGACAAAAAAGCCAACCTGCCGGAAAAGAAGCCGGGAATGCCAAGAATCTCTTGGACCATCCGGTCGCATGCTAAGGATACAGATCCTTCAATGGTGGAATCGGAAACCACAAAGCTGGCAAAAGGAATCTTAGGATTCCCCTGAGTGATGGAGACTTGAATATCATTATTGCCGGCAGAACCGAAGGTGGCTGAATAACGACTTTCTTTTTCAGATGCCAAACGGAGCCCTCCATGCACAAAGATTGGCTTACTGATTAGGGGAATTAACACCTTTGGAGTTCTTCCTAAATCTAATGGGATTTGCTTTTTAGCTAATTCGCCCTCGATTGGCCCGAGAATAATCGCTGGTTCCTTGGCCTTGGCTGTAACCATAAGACCAAGACTCAAACATGAAAAAAAGCCAAGCGTTGTTAATAATCGCTTGGGAAATGAAACCTTTGCCACACACATAAAAACAAACTTTAGCACCCATCTCTTCTCATCAAGCAAAAACCAAGCAGAAAGAAAAAAAACTGATTTAGACGACGTACTTTAAAAATCGTTCGTCCTGGTCTCAAATTACTCGTTTTGTCCTTGCCGATGAAGCATTCAACTATCTTGATATCTTCTTTTAATTATGAGCAACGAAGCAATTTTAGACATACTCAAAACCGTTAATTATCCTGGATTCAGCCGGGATCTTGTTTCCTTTGGACTCGTTCAAAGTACTGAACTGGAAAATTCCACTGCCAAAGTTGTTTTAGAGTTATCAACTGCAGATTCTATCCTTCCAAAAACCATCAAAGAAGAAGTTGAAAAGGCTCTTTTGGCAAATCCAACTATTGAAAAAGCAGAAGTCTTGGTGCGGGTAAAAAACAAGCCAAAAAATTCAGGGGGAACGACTCAAGCGGAAAGCGAAAATTTAAAGGGTGTTAAACACATTATTGCAGTGGCGAGCGGAAAAGGTGGCGTTGGGAAATCGACTTTATCCGTAAACCTTGCTTGCTCGCTTGCGAGAATGAAATCTCAAAACGGAGAGCCTTACAAGGTGGGTCTCATGGATTGCGATCTATATGGACCATCGGTTCCCTTATTAATGGGAATTTCAGAAAAGCCGGAAATTGTGGCAGAAAACACACTGGCTCCCGTTGAAAGCTACGGCGTCAAAAGTATATCGATGGGATTACTTATTGACGAGGAAAGCCCGGTTGTCTGGCGCGGTCCAATGATCATGAAAACAATTCAACAATTTGCTCATAATGTGGTTTGGGGTGAGCTTGATTATTTATTGATTGATTTGCCTCCGGGCACAGGAGACGCACAACTTTCTCTAGCACAGATACTTCCCTTAGATGGAGTTTTGATTATTACTACCCCACAAAAAGCTGCCGTTGATGTGGCAAGGCGTGGAGCCCGAATGTTTGAGAAAGTCAATGTACCCATACTCGGAGTCATTGAAAATATGAGTTTTTTACAAGACGAAGAAACTGGTAAAAAGAATTATTTGTTTGGACAGGGTGGAGGTGCATCTACCTCACAAGCTCTTCAATGCCCTTTCCTTGGGGAGATTCCCTTGCATGAAGAAGTTCGCCTTGGCGGAGATCATGGAACACCAGTTGTGGTCACAAACCCTGACAATCTATCAAGCAAGCAGATAAACGGAGTCGCAGGTAAGGTGATACAACTGATAGAAGGTTAAACGGAGTAAAACAATACTCCGAAATGTGAAACTAAACGCCTGAGCGTTAGTTTAGGTCTTCTTAATTTCCCGATGAACAGTACGGCGACGAAGAAAAGGATTGTACTTTTTCTTCTCCACAGCCTCGGTTTGCAATTTCTTGTTACGAGAGCTCAAATAACGGGAAGGTGGTTTTCCTTCCTTGCGCGCTTCAGTGCATTCTAAAATAACCGTTTCTCTAGGCATTCTGCTTAAAATGAATAAATGAGTGAATATTCGCAATCAAAAAGGTCAGATAAAAGTAAGTGCTCTGCCCCCATGGTTTAAATTTGCCATGTATTTTACTCTGGGCATAGGTTAGGGGAATGGAATCCAATACAAGCGAAGGCATTTCCCCATCAATCGATCAAAAGTTTCGTGAAATTAACCTCGAAAAAGCTAACAAGCAACCAGCGGAGGTACCTAAAACCGGTAACGAATCATCAGTTAAGGTGACCAAGTCTGAAGATGACCTCGACCTTGGTGGATCATTAAAAGATCAAGCCAATGCAAAACCGATGGATGATCATTGTGAAAAACCTGGTGAACCGGTACCAAGCGTGGATAATGTCGATGATACCGGAATTGACTGTTCAAGAGAGCCTGATTGGAGGGTTGTGGAATCAGACAACTTACCAGAAAAACCTAAGCCCACTCAGGTACATAATGATAAATACTGGGATGAAAGAAGTTTAGACAGCAAGTTAGAAGAGAAAGACCTTCAGGAAGAAATGATCCGACGTGAAATGGAGGATTTTGACCGTGCTGCCCGAGCCAGTGACGACCCTGGTAGATCATTCCAAAACGAAATATTAGATCCGTATTATGGTGGAGGAAACCCACCATCCGAGCCGCCCGCTTCTACAAACAGCCTGGATTCTTTTATTTAAAAAAATCGTGATCGATTGCCCTGAAAAAATTGAACTGGTTGGAGATTTTCTCGCTTTGCGTTGGACGGATGGAAAAGAAGTTTTCTTAGATTCGTCCACTCTCCGAACCAATTCTCCAAGTGCTGAACAATCTGGAGAAACCGATATTTTTGGAAGAAGCTCGGGTGGAAGTTCCCAGAATAATTACCCAGAGGTTAAAATTAACCGTTTTGAAAAGGTCGGTAATTATGCCTTACGACTTATTTTTAGTGATGGGCATTCCTCAGGAATCTACTCTTGGGATTATTTTTTATCCTTAAGCCCACAGAAATAAACTCTTTAAAAAACCAGCTTATGCCATTCCTCGTGCACTGGATTTGGTAAAACTTAACAATTCTTTAAGCACGGGTTCTTTTTCGATAGAAAAGTTTTCTTCAAGATATTTGAAAGCTTGAGACCGGTTTAAATCTTTTCGGTAAAATATTTTAAATGCAGAACGGATTAATTCGATCTCAGATGAGTTAAAATCCGCTCTTTCCAAACCCACTTTATTGATCGAACGAACTTCGGCAGGAGAGCCATCGGCAAGCATGAAAGGAGGGACATCCTGTACAAGTTTCGAACAGGCAGACACCATAGAATGCCTACCTAATCGGCAAAATTGATGAACCCCAGCACCCCACCCTACATTAACATGGTTGCCCACCTCAACATGACCGCCTAAGGCCGAATGACTACTCATTACAAGATGATTACCAATCTGACAATCATGGGCAACATGAGCATAGGCAAGAAATACATTATTCGATCCAATGGTCGTAAAATCATCGGGTTTTGTAGCCACATGAGCAGTGACATATTCACGAAAAACATTCCCATCTCCAATCGTTAAACCAGGTTGTCCACCTTCGTATTTCAGGTCATGGGTAAGGCCTCCAATAAGAGCATATGGGAAAATAGTATTTTCACACCCAAGAGTCACTTTTCCTTCGACACTCGCATGATGAAGGATTCGGCTGTTATCACCAATAATTGCCTGACCTCCGATAAAACAAAATGGACCAACTTCTACATTTTCGCCAAGTTGAGCAGAGGGCTCAACAATTGATTGGGGATGAATTTTAACAGGCACGAAAAATAAAGCTAAAGCTATTCTGTGGCATCTACTATGGAAAACATCAGATTAGCGGAAGAAACAACTTGATCCCCGACCTTACACTCAACCTTAGCTGTGGCTATTTTATTTCCTCTAATTTTATCAAGGTTTGCCACAATAATAAGTTGATCTCCTGGAACTACCGGCTTTCGAAATTTAACCTTATCTGCACTCATAAAGAATGCTACTTTGCCCTCGGAAGAACTTTTTCTCAAAAGTAAAATCCCGGCTGCCTGTGCCATAGCTTCTAATTGGAGCACACCGGGCATCACCGGGTGCCCCGGAAAATGGCCCGGGAAAAAAGGTTCATTGACAGAAACATTTTTCAGGGCTGTCAAGGACTCATCACCGTCGATTGCAACCACTCGGTCAATCAACACGAAAGGAAAACGATGGGGCAATACATCAAGCACACGCCTCACATCCAATTCAGTTTCCTCGGGTAGAACAATTGATTTACGAGGGGCAGATCCCACTGAGGTCTTACCTTTCTTACCCGCAGAAGTTTCGATAATTTTAGCAACTAATTCAGAGTTCAGAGAGTGACCGGGGCGAACCGCAATAACATGTGCTTTTAATCTCTTACCCAAGAGGGAAAAGTCGCCCACAATATCAAGTATTTTATGGCGGACAAATTCATCATCAAAACGTAAAGGCTCTTTGGATAGTACTTTGTCTCCTTTGATTACGATGGCACTATCTAAGCTACCTCCCTGAATTTTCCCCATTTTAAGTAACTCTTCGATTTCTTCATAAATGGTAAAAGTTCGGGCGGGAGCAATCTGAGCGACATAGGACTCGGCATCTAAATCAATGGAGAGATGTTGCACATGAATCCCACGATCGTCAGCGGATGTACAAGTTACCCGAAAACCATCATAAGGTAATGCGATGATTGAACGGTTTCCAGATGTTACCGACACAGGTTCGGTAATTTCAATAAATTTTCTTTCTGCCTCCTGTTCAACAGGTTCGGCTTCCATAATCAAATTCACGAAAGGCCTAGATGAACCGTCCATAATTGGAGGCTCACTGGCATCCAATTCAATTTCTGCGTTATCGATGCCACAACCTACGAGGGCACTCAGAACATGTTCTATGGTATGAACCTTGGCATTTCCATTTGTAATTGTCGTACTACGGACTAGATCAGAGATGTTTTCACAAGTTGGTCTAATCTCAGGCTTGCCATATAGATCCGTTCTGCGAAACAAAAATCCTGAATTCGGAGGGGCCGGCTTTAGGGTTAAGGAGACTTCTTCGCCGGTGTGAAGAGATTTTCCACGAATCGCTCTTTCTTGACGAATGGTTCGTTGATTATTTGCCATCTAAGAAAACTTTTAGGCAAGGATGATGAGCCTGTAAAGAACGGAAGGTCAGTAGCGAGTCTGCACTTGATAAATGATCTTTTTTAAATATTCTTAGTATTTGCCCATTTAACAACATTTCTTGTTTTGCCCGAACAAACTAAAAGTTTTAAGAAGCGTATAAAGCGTGAATACCGAAAGACAATGGATCACTTGATTCGCTCTCATGCATTTCACAAGTTTACGATCAAAATGATCTATTTTGTAGGGTTTGTTATATCGGTTATTTTGGCTACCCTACTCTATTTCGATCGGTAAATGAGGTAGCAACTTAATTATCTTATTTCCCTGGAAATGGTGTGGAACTCAAAAGCTTGTCAAACTTAAGGGCATTCTCCCATGCAACCATTGCTGTATCCACCTCTTCGGGTTTCAATTGCTGATTGAGGAAAAAGTCAATCAACCTTGGATAACCATGCTTGCGCAGGTATTCCCCAAGTCGTTCGTTGGATTTAGCATGTCCAATCAATGAACGAACCAAGCTTTGTGCCTGCGGACGGAACTTCATTTGATTCCTTTTATTGATGTATACTCCCCTGGCTTTGCATTGTTTTAACAAATCTTTAATTTTGGTCTTTTCAAGAGAAGTTTGATTAAAACTTAAGGTAAGCCGACGAAGTTTGGGAAGCGATAAAACCGGTGAAGGATCAAAAATTAGATTACGAGAAACTCCCAATGTCTCGACCTTAATGAGACCAGATAAATCATCTAATTTCGTTAACATGTTTGAGTTTAGATCAAGTACTGAAAGATTTTTTAAATCCCTCAACAACCTTAGGTCACAAATCTGATTCTCAGAAAGATCTAGGCGTTCCAAACTTTGTAATTTCTCCAAGCCTGTTAAATCGTGAATCCTATTATTTCCCAATGAAAGAATATTCAATGATTCGAACTGAGACAAAGAAAGAGGGGAAATAATTAAATTACCAGCCAGAAGCAGCGATCGAAGATTGGGCAGGTTATTCAGTTCATTGACTGACTGAATACGATTATTATAAAGGTGCAAAGCTGATAGGTTTTGTAAATCCTTGAGCTCGACCAAAGGATCAACATCTCTTTTCCCATTACCACTCGAATCTGAGAAGGATTCTCCAAGATCAAACTCCTTGTTTCGGTTTTTATCGACAAAAGACTCGATCCTGCCGAGCTGATTTCCCTGAGCATAAAGGTTAACCAATTCATTAAGTTTGCCTACACCCTCTAAATCGATCAGGGAATTTTCGGAAACATCCAACTGGGCTAGCGAACGGAAATGTTCAATTCCCGATAATCCAAGGAAACGATTTCTCGAAAGATTAAGAATTCTTAAAGCTGAATGATCAACGGTGGAATAGGTACCCGAGACTGATGAGTCGGGGTAGGCAACCAAGCTGGACAGGTCCTTCAAGCGGTTACCCGATAGATCAAGATTGTTGAGCTTGGAAAGTTTCTTAATGGGCGAAAGATCATCGATTAAATTATCCCGAACTACTAATGATTCCAAATTTTTTGCATACTCTAATCCTGACAAGTCCCGAATGCCCAAATCATTTGCCTGTAGCCTTGTTAAACTCTTTTCAACTAAAGATTTCGACAAGTCCTGTTCCCGCACTCCCAACGAGCGAGCAATCGCACTTTGCAGAGCTGGTTCATTGATTATTAAATCCTGACAAACAGCAACCGAACATCCTGTTAAAAAGACAAATAAGAGGAAAAGAGTTTTTACTTTTGGGATAGTGGGTTCCATTAAGTAGGTTCTTGTGTACGGTAAGAGATTAAACACGCAATTTGGCAATCAGATCTTTGGATTCCACAGAATCTCCAACCTGAACCATAATTCCATCAACGCAACCATCAGCAGAGGCATAAAGAGTTGTTTGCATTTTCATCGCTTCAAGCACGGCAATTTTATCCCCTTTCTTAACACTTTTTCCAACGCTGGTTGCAATGCTGCTAATCATTGCAGGTATAGGAGCCCCAATGTGAAGAGGATTGGCAGGATCAGCTTTTTCACGAACTTTAGCTTCCCCCTTAAAAGATTTATCCTCAACTAAAGTAGTCCGGGCTTTTCCGTTCAATTCAAAGGTGAGAGACCGGATTCCTTTCTCATCGGGCTCACCTGCGTTGAGCAATTTAATAAATAGAGTTTTGCCTTCTTCAATTTCGATAGAAATTTCTTCCCCCATGGACAAACCATGAAAGTAGGATGTTGTGGGCAAAACTGAAACATCCCCATATTTAGAGCGAAAACCAAGATAATCCTGGAAGACTTTTGGGTACATTAGATGGGAAAACAAGTCGTCATCAGTTGCTTTGCGACCAATTTTCTTCTGCAATGCGGTGAACTCTTGTTTCAAATCAATTTTGGGAGCAGATGCTCCTGGCCGCCCACGCATTGGCTTTCGTTTGCCAAGCACAACCTTTTGAACAGCCTTTGGCCATCCTCCCATGGGCTGGCCCAAATTCCCTGAAAGCAAATCAATAACTGACTCTGGAAATCCAGTTTCAGGTGGTAAGTTCACCATATCTTCAGGCTTAACACCCTTGGTTATAAGAAAAATTGCCAGATCTCCCACACATTTGCTACTGGGAGTGACTTTCACAATATCACCGAGCAGTGTATTGACTTTCTGGTATGTTTTGACGACATCGGGCCAACGTTTGCCCAATCCAAGAGCAGTCGCCTGTTCGCGCAAATTTGTGTATTGCCCGCCAGGCATTTGGTGATGAAAAACCTCGGCACTCCCAAAGGGTGGTGAGGTATCAAATGGTGCATAGTATTGACGAACAGCCTCCCAATAAATGGACAATTCATTTAAGGCAACAACATCCAATCCAGTCGACCGAGGAGCGTTACCCAAAGCATGTGCAATGGAGTTTAAGTTAGGCTGACTGGTGCATCCGGACATGGATGAGACTGCCAGGTCAACCACATCGACCCCGGCTTCTGAAGCTTTAAGAACGGATGCCGATGCAATACCGCTCGAATCGTGTGTATGAAAATGTACCGGGAGAGAAACCTCATTTCTTAAGGCTTTAACAAGCCGGTGAACCGCAGTGGGGTGGCACAAGCCAGCCATGTCCTTAATGGCAATAATATGAGCCCCCATTTTCTCCAACTCTTTTGCCAAATCCACATAGTAATTAAGCTGATATTTTTCCTCGTTTGGGTTGGTGAAATCTCCAGTATAGCAAAGGGCTGCTTCACAAAGAGAATTCGTCTTCTCACTAACCGTCTCCATTGCCACCTTCAGGTTGGGCAAGTAGTTCAATGAATCGAAAATTCGGAATACATCCATACCTGCTTCGGATGAATGAATGACAAACTCCCGAACCACATTGTCTGGATAATTTGCATAACCTACACCATTAGACCCTCGCAAAAGCATTTGAAAAAGAATGTTAGGGATGCGCTCGCGCAATTTCCTAAGCCTTTCATAGGGGGACTCGCCCAAAAAGCGCATACAAGTGTCAAAGGTTGCCCCACCCCACATTTCCAAGCTGAAAAGACCGGGTAAACGACGGGAAATAAAATCCGCCACCGTCAACATATCATAGGTGCGCATACGGGCGGCAAATAAAGATTGGTGGGCATCCCGCAAAGTAGTGTCGGTAACCATTAAAGGTTTGTGATCCCGAAGCCATTTGGAGAATTTAACGGCTCCATCTGCAAGTAATCGATCCCGGGTGCCACGGGGAGGAGATTGCTTTGGGTCGTGCTCGGGCACAATCAAAGGAAGGGGATTTTGCAAACGCTCGCGGCCTTTAACTTGTGGATTACCATTTACCACAATTTCTCCTAAATAATTAAGCAACCTCGATGCCCTATCCCTCCGAGCTTTGAAACGGAATAATTCTGGAGTGACATCAATCATTTTGGTTGATGCACGACCAGCTACAAATTCCTTGTGCGATATAACATTCTCAAGAAATGGAATATTCGTCTTTACTCCTCTTATACGCATCTCCCTTAGGGCTCGGTGCATTCGATCCAAAGCTTGAGACAGGTTGGGTCCCGAAGTTGTTATCTTTACAAGCAAAGAATCGTAAAAAGGGGTGATAATCGATCCGGTATCTCCCATCGCTCCGTCCAAACGTACACCAAACCCAGCAGACGAGCGGTAGCTAAGGATTTTGCCGTAGTCTGGAGTAAAATCTTTTTCTGGATCCTCGGTAGTTACACGGCATTGCACGGCACATCCATTTCGGGGAATATCTTCCTGTGCAGGAATCCCAATCTCTTTACCATGCAAAGGCTTATCCATGGCAACAAGGATTTGTGAGCGTACAATGTCTATACCAGTTATTTGCTCGGTCACTGTGTGCTCGACTTGAATACGAGGGTTCATCTCGATGAAAAACCATTCATTGGTATCTTGATCGAGGAGGAATTCGACGGTACCGGCGTTATCATATCCGATCTTTTCCGCCAATTTCACACCTGCATCGCAAAGCTCTTTTACAACCTCCTTAGGCAAACCGATCGAAGGAGCTACTTCGACCACTTTTTGATATCGTCGCTGGACTGAACAATCGCGCTCGTGCAAATGAACGATATTACCCTTTCGATCTCCAAGAATTTGCACTTCCAAATGTTTAGCTTTGGCAACATACCTCTCCAAAAAGACAGCAGAGTTTCCAAATGCCCGCTCAGCTTCACCCTGGGCTTCTTCAAGCATAGGCTTTAAGTCCTTCTCTGCCATAACCACACGCATGCCTCTACCACCGCCACCAAAAGCTGCTTTAATGATTAAAGGAAAACCAATTTTCTTACCCCACTTTAAGGCCTCTGCCGGACTGGAAACTGCATTGGGAGTTGCTGGTAAGGTTGGCACTCCAGCTTTATCTGCAGCTTTCTTTGCCGCAACCTTGTCCCCCATGCTCTCGATCAGTTCAGGCCTGGGACCAATAAAGGTGATACCGGCCTCGTCACAAGCTCGGGCAAAATTAGGATTTTCAGACAGAAACCCATACCCCGGATGAATCATATCAACTCCTTTATCCTTAGCCAACGCTATGATCGATTCGATATCAAGGTAAGCCGCAACTGGCCCCTTGCCCTTTCCTACTAAATAAGCTTCATCAGCCTTGAAACGATGAACACCGAACCTATCCTCTTCGGCATAGATTGCCACAGTTCTAAGGTTTAACTCCGTGGCGGAACGAAAGATTCGTACCGCTATCTCGCTACGATTAGCAACAAGCAGTTTTTTCATAAATTAGGGTTTTTGGGGTGTAGGTATGCTTTCTATCCCAATCAATGTCTCGATTCCACTTTTTCTTCAACGCCAAAATCTTCATTTTAAAAATGTGCGGGAACAGAGGAAGGAATTCAATAATGTTTTATGGCTCCAGTTAAAAGCCAAGTACATGAATCCAACTGAACCAAGGATCAATCCACTCTCTTAGTCCGAAAAAATACCCCATTCCCGCCAATGCTAAATAAGGTCCAAAGGGAATTTCCCTACCAAACGCCAAGTTATTCTGTCCAAAAGATTGGGAAGCTTTAATTTTTTGGGAAAGAAAAAGGAGGAATAAAAAAATACATCCAAACACAGCTCCTCCAAAAATTGAGAATACGGCCCCTTTCCAACCACAAAAAGCACCCACACAACCAAGCAGCTTTACATCTCCCTCCCCTAGCGCCTCTCTGCCAAAAGCCCTACCGGCTAAAGCTCCAATCCAGTACAGAAGGCCTGATCCAATTAAAATGCCAAGCAAAGATTGAAATGCTCCAAGTATTTTTTCAATCCCCATGGGGTGATGAATGAAGCCATGAAGTGATGGAAAGTACAGGGAAAGAACAAAACCAAGACAGGCTCCCCCCAGGCTAAAACGATCAGGAATCAGCATGGTCTCAGCATCCACTGCCACAACTCCAATCATCAACCAGGCAAAACTGCAGGAAGCAAGCAACATTCCCAAGTCTTGGTTTTTAGTAAAAACAAAACATGCCCAGGCAAAGATAAGCCCCGTAAATAACTCGACCAAAAAATACCTGAGTAAGATTTTCTTCCCGCAGCATTTTGCCCGCCCTTTCAAAAAAAGCCAACCAAGGATAGGAAGGTTTTGAGACCACGGAATACGAGCGGAGCAATAAGGACAACTAGAAGGCGGACGAATGACCGAAAGATCTCGGGGAGCCCGGTAAACAACAACATTCAAAAAGCTGCCTAAGCAGGCACCAACAAATAACCCAAGCCATACAATAAGATTGGGTTCTATTAATAAACTGTCCATACCGACTGATTTTTCAGAACAAAGCCAGCTTTGCCCCCTGCCTCATTGCATTCTCGGAAATTTCTCTGCCCGTCCATATCTCCAACGAGCGAGCTGCCTGCCCGACAAGCATCCCCAATCCATTGGAACAGGAATAATGTTTTTCTTTTGCCTGTTTCAGCAGTTTGGTCACCGGCGGGTTGTAAACCATGTCGTAAACACAAACTGATTTAGGAAATGCATTAAGGTCTATGGGTGAAACATCACTCAGCTGTAACCCTAAAGAAGTTGCGTTAATAATAAGTATTTCGGAATTGGTATTTTCAAATGGATTGACTGGATGATCTAAAATCACAATTTCTTGCGAAAAACCATTTGTTTTTAAAATCTCCAATAATTGATTGGCCCGATCGGTTGAGCGATTGTAAATGGCTAAATTTTGACAACCCTCCACAAGACATTGTGAAACTGCGGCTCGAGATGCACCACCCGCACCCAAAATTAAGACATTGAAATCTTTCAAGTCTTTACCAAAAGCGTTGGACACGGCACGCGAAAGTCCGACTCCATCCGTATTGTACCCCTTCCAACCATTATTTTCCCAACTTAGAGTATTAACTGCGCCCATAATTTTGGCCTGAGGGTCTACAGAATCGATTAAAGGTAAGACATCCACCTTGTGAGGAATAGTTAGATTTAGACCCCGGTATCCCAAATCAGCAAGCCTGGGAAGAGCTTCAGGTAAAAGGTCTGGGATAACCTCAATCTTTTGGTATTTCCAATGCTTAAACTCGGGTTCTTTTTGGGATAACTTATCCAAGGCTGCTCCGTGAAGTTGGGGACTGATAGAATGTTTAATTGGATGGCCCAATACAGCCAGACCCACACCATTTGCAGGAACAGTGGTAAGTTGATCAAGAAAAAGTGGCTCTTCAAGCATTGGATGCTTCTTGGTGAACTCGTTCAAATTCCTGAACAAAAGACAGAAACAACCTTGAGTTTGCTTCATCCTCGGCTTGAGCATAGTGACGGCATAAATTTCGACATGCGCGAGATAGAGTATCTGCCACGGTCACGGGCAACAAGTTTGCACCGGATTCTTCATCGGGTAAAACTCCAAGTTGGTCTTCCATTTGTTCCAATTCTAAAAAACGACCACCTGCCCAGCAGTCGATGTAGAATGGATGCTTCTCAGCAAAACAACCAACCATGAAACGTCCGGGAGTACCAATCGGATCGAGTTCAAAGCCGATACGACGAGCAATCAGAATATAGACGGCACATAGAGTAATGGGTAAACCCTCACGCCGATCGAGAACTTGATGAAGAAAGCTATTTTGGGGATTTTCAAAATTTTGACGGGCTCCCCGGAATCCATATTCATGAAAGAGAACTCGATTAATTACCTCACAAGTCATTCGCGGGCTCGATGGTTGGAGCATCAATTGGCGGCATCTATCCGCCAATTTATCCAAGAAAAAAGAATAGGTTGAAGTTTCTAAATCTGGATAGATCGAGCGATCCAGTAAAAACCAACCTGTTTCGAGTTCGTAACGGAGAGAACGAATGAAACGAAGAAAATCTCCCGCCCCATCAATCCAGCCAAGCTTTTCAATCATATTCTGAGCACGCTTGGCCAAATAGCGGTCTTCTCCTTTTCCTAAGCTAAGTAGAAATGTGAGACCTTCCTTGGAGTTGTTTAACAGAAACTTTTCCAATCCTTCCCGGACCACTTTTGACTCGTCGTCCAACAGCGATTTCAAAGCACTCCAAGGCAAATCCTGGGCACTCGGTTTATCATTCTTGTTTTTCACTTTATATCATTTTCGCGCTTAAATTCATCTTGGGCAAGATTCACTTTAAAAAAGAGACATGATTTCATACATACAAACTGGGGCTTTCATCTTGTATCAGGCAGACAACTAAGACATGTTAAAAGATCAACATCTAGTAACTGCACAATGAGTACCCAATCCATAACATCTCCTCAATCTGATGAAGCCGGCGAGCACGGACCTGCCATGAACGGAGCAGACGTTCTCGTCTCTGCCTTGGAACGTGAAGGCGTGGAAGCAATTTTTGCCTACCCTGGAGGGGCATCTATGGAACTCCATCAATCGCTCACTCGCTCAGATAAAATTCGCACTATTCTCCCAAGACAGGAACAAGGAGGAGGATTTATGGCTCACGGATATGCCCGAGCTACAGGCAAAGCGGGTGTATGTATGGCCACCTCTGGTCCTGGGGCTACAAACTTAGTAACTTGCATCGCGGATGCCTTTATGGACAGTATTCCCCTCGTTGCCATAACCGGTCAAGTATATCAGCAATTTATTGGCAAGGCAGCTTTCCAAGAGACTGATTTCTTTGGCATGACCCTGCCAATTGTTAAGCACAGTTATTTGGTTCTTACCGCAGAGGATCTTCCAAGAATTGTAAAGGAAGCTTTTTATTTGGCCACAAGTGGTCGCCCTGGTCCAGTGGTTATCGACATCCCTAAAGATGTTCAGCAGAAAGTATTTGAACCTTTTTTCCCTGCGGAAGTTGGCAATTTAGAGGGCTACAAATTAGACAGCCCAAAAGCTACTGATGAAGAACTTACTGAAGTTCTAAATCTAATTTCAAAAGCCAAAAAACCGGTGCTTTACACCGGTGGAGGCGTCATCTCCTCTGAAGCACAAAAAGAATTAAGGAAATTTGCAGAACTCACTGGCTTACCTGTTACACATACTCTCATGGGCTTAGGTGCATTTGACCCTGACCATGAACAATCCCTGTATTGGTACGGCATGCATGGTACCGTTGCTGGAAATTGGGCTGTTTGTGAAAGCGACTTGTTAATTTGTGCTGGGGCCCGATTTGACGATCGTATAACCGGCTTAGTAAGTAAATATGCGCCCGAAGCATATGTGATTCATTTTGATGTAGATCAGTCTGAACACAGCAAAAATGTTCATGCACATTTCCCCATTAAATCTGATATTAAACATGCTTTAAAAAGAATGTCAGAATTAATCGAAGAAAATGGATTCGATAAGCCTGACCTGGACGCTTGGATGACTACCCTCACCGGTTGGAAAAAAGATTATCCATTCAAATATAAAAAGGGAAAACACATAACTTCACAGGAAGCTATTGATGTTTTGTATCAGGAGTCAAAGGGTGATGCGATTATCACAACCGGCGTAGGGCAGCATCAAATGTGGGCTGCTCAATATTACAGATTTAAAGAACCCAGAACTTACATATCTTCTCTCGGTCTCGGTACCATGGGATTTGGATACCCAGCTGCCATAGGTGCAAAAGTCGCTCGACCAGACAAGGAAGTTATTGATATCGACGGGGATGGGTCCTTCCTGATGAATGTACAGGAACTTGCCACGGCCAAAATTGAAAAAATTAATGCTAAATGCTTGCTCCTAAATAATCAACATTTGGGTATGGTCGTTCAATGGGAGGATCGTTTTTACGAGTCTGTTCGTGGGCACACAATCTTGTGTGATCCGGAAAATATTGGAGGGCCCGAGAACTTAGATGCAATTTATCCTGATTACATAAAAATGTGTGAGGGATTTGGAGTAAAGGCAAGAAGGGTGAGTAAACGCGAAGACTTACAGGATGCAATGCGTGAAATGTTGGATGCTGACGAACCCTATTTGCTTGAAATTATTGTCCCCTTTACCGAACATGTTCTTCCAATGATTCCCCAAGGTAAATCAGCCAAAGAAATACTGGTTGATTAAAAAGTAAAATCTCCTCAAAAATCCTAACAAGTTTCTCGAAGTAAACGGATTCGAGAGGGATGTCTTAATTTACGGAGGGCTTGGGCCTCAATTTGGCGCACTCTTTCACGGGTGACTCCCATTACACTTCCGATTTCCTCCAAGGTTAACTGTCTTCCTGGCGAATTCTCAGCAACCCAAATACAAGCTGATCTTAACCTCTCTTCAGGAGTGCCTTCAAAGCTTGGCAGTCCAGAATCCACTACCATTAAAGTTTTTTCTGACACAATCTAAAATAGCACCCATTGTGCTAAATTGCAAAGTTAGCAGGTAAATCAAATCTCTGAACTAGGGAATATTAATGTTTTTCGATATCTTGGTCGCTAAGCGGATGACCAACGCTCATATCAATGGTTGCATATTGACCCAAAATATCGGTCCATCGACTCGGGCACAATCCATCACCTGGTCGGGCAATCCTTACATTTTCTGGAGTCAACCGATCTCCTTGCTGAATAGCATTCGAAACGAGGATGGAACGTTTAAATTTGGCTGATTCCTTAGGGGGTTGCGAACCAGACATTGCCTCATGAGTAAGCCGAACAGCACTCACCAAATCTGCAAATTCCTGAGGAAGCATAGAAAATGCACCATCTATAGAAGATTCATCGCGATCTAAACACAAATGTTTTTCAATTACACGAGCGCCCAAAGCGGTAGCGGCGACGGCAACTAGATGTCCAAGCGAATGGTCGGACAGTCCAAACTTAACTTTATAATCGCTTTCCAATAAAGGCATCCTGCGTAAGCAAAAATCGCTTGGTTTAGCAGGGTATTCACTTACACAATGAAGTAAAATTACTTCTGGACAACCCGCACCTCTTAAAACCTTCAATGCATTGAAAATTTCCTGGCTTTCTGAAACACCAACACTTGCAAGTACAGGTTTTTCTGTTTTACCAATACGCTCAAGAAGTGGAAAATGATTCATTTCAAAAGAAGCTACTTTATAAAGAGCTGGCTGAATCGATTCCTCAAGGAAATCAACCGCGGATTCATCAAATGGGGAACTAAAGCAAATCATACCTAGATTCCTTGCTTCTTGGGCAATCAAGGGGTGCCACTCCCAGGGCGTCATAGCCTGCTCGTAGAGTTCGTGCAGAAACTTGCCCTTCCACAGACCAGTTTTTAGTTTGAATCTACCATCAGTACCTTTAACGGTAATCGTGTCGGGTCGATAAGTTTGTAGCTTGATTGCATCCGCTCCAGCTTCCTTGGCCGCAGAGACTAGCTTTAACGCTTTATCTAGGCCTCCTCCATGATTGCCAGACAACTCAGCCACCACAAAGGGAGCTGATTTTTCATCTAAGATGCGGGAAAGAATCTCCAACTTGTTGAAATTAGGTCGGAAGAAAGTCCTCGAGCAAATGGGCGAGTTGATCTTCACTTAACGACTCACAATTTACATTGCTTGCATATTGGAAACCTTCCGAGCAACTTACTCCTCCCAAAATCCCAATCTTATTACCCCAAAATGCCTGAACTGGTTTGATAATAAAATAATCGTCAAATTCGAGTACATTTCTGGCTTCATCCAGGGGAATCAATATTTCATGCATTTTCTCACCCGGTCTTAGTCCAATTACATCCTTTTGGGCATTGGGAGCCAAAACATTTACCAAATTTCCAACCGTACAAGCAGGGATTTTAGGAACAAACAATTCTCCACCAACCATCGAATCCAAGCTTTTTAAAACGAAATCTACTCCCTCTTTGAGAGTAATCAGAAAACGGGTCATTTCGGGATTTGTAACAGTGATTTTTCCAGATTCTCGCTGTTTTTGAAAAAGGGGAATCACACTACCTCGACTGCCCACAACATTGCCATATCGAACGACCGAAAAAGTGGTTCCCCCTGCCCCAGCATAACTGTTAGCAGCAATAAAAACCTTATCGGAACATAGTTTTGTCGCACCGTAAAGATTTACAGGATTGACTGCTTTGTCGGTACTAAGGGCAACCACTTTCTTAACATTTGAGGAAATTGCCGCTTCGACTATGTTAGTTGCTCCATTTACATTGGTTTTAATAAACTCATTAGGATTGTATTCGGCTGCGGGCACTTGTTTTAAAGCAGCGGCGTGGATCACATAATCCACTTCTCGCATAGCTAACCTAAGTCGCTCTTTGTCCCTGACATCACCAAGGAAAAACCGTACTGAACTGTCCTGAAAATCAGGATCTGATTGCATTTCAGACTGTTTCCACTCGTCACGAGAGTAAACGATGACACGACGTGGTCGATAAGTTCTAAGAACCTTCCGTATAAATTCTTTACCAAAGGATCCAGTCCCTCCTGTAACTAAAATTGAAGCATCGTTTAACATTTTATACCTAATGAATATCTTCTCCCATCATGTGATAAACAGTCAGCAAATACAATGAGATTTAATTTATCTCTAGAAAGAAGAAGGCATTTCTTGATTACTTTTCAACGAACTCTCAAAGGCTTTTTTAGCAATGAATAGAGCCTGATCCAAATCTTCGTAGCTGAGTGCATTACTTATAAACCAATTATGGTGAGGATGGAAGTAGAGTCCTTCAGCAGCTGCAAACTTACATAGCCGTTGAATTTGGTACAGGTCTTCATCTCCTTCAATCCAAGGATATGGCATCGATGGCACGCCAGTCATTTTTAATTTAATATTGTATTCCTGACCGATCTCTTCGAGTTTTGAACAAAAGTATTTTCCTTTTTCAAGAACAGATTTTGCCACCAGATTTTCTTTGCTAACCTGCAGAGAAGCAAGAGCAGCGGCAAATGCATATGCATCATTCCAACAACTTCCAGTAAGAAAGACATCAGCAGCACTTGTCCGAAATTTATCTTTACCTACACATACTGAGATTGCGTAGCCATTTCCTAGTGCTTTCGAGTATATAGCAAGGTCAGGACAGAAACCAAAATAGTTGTGAGAACCTGAATCATCCAACCGCCAACCACAGCGGACATCATCTAAAACCAAAGCGACCTCATGTTGTTTGCACAACTTTTCTACATTCTTCCAGAAATCCACAGATGGAAGTTCAGAAGGTCCGAAGGAGGCATGATGATAAGGCGTTAAAATGACTGCAGCTACTTTGTCCGAATAATTAACCAGTAACGATTCCAGTTGGTGAAGATTATTCCATTCGAATTCTAAAACAAATTCACGATCTGAAGAAATACGCCCACCCATGCCTGGGTCGCACCATGCATCCACTCCATGATAAGCTCCTTTTGCTTTTATAATGTATTCTTTTCCTGTCTTTTCCCTTGCCACACGAATTGCCCAAGTGGTCAGGTCCGATCCATTCTTTGCAAACACCGCCCAGTCTGCAAAATCGATAAGTTCGACTAGCTTTTCCGCTAATTCAACCATCAGAAAGTGCGGCTGATTAAAAACAGATCCGAACTCCCGTTGCTTTTGAACAGCCTGCTCTATCGCTTCATGCCGGTATCCGTGTAGGACAGCACCAAAACCGCACATAAAATCTATCCATTCATTACCATCCACATCGGTGAATCGAGCACCCTTGCCTGATGAACAAAAATGTGGGAAGTCAAGCGGTAATCCAGCTCCTGGAGCCATATGTCCATAAATTCCCGTAGGAATGACTCGATTGGCATTTTGGAATAGTAAGTCTGACTGAATTCTTTTCATCTTCCGGGGCGAGGAACTTCCTTTTGTGCTATCCTTGAGACATATCCAAATTTATCAAGTAATGGAATTCTTCCTGAAAGAATAATTTCAGCGTTTGTAAGGCTCAGCCATGAGTCGAAAACTCCTAACGCAGCATTCTTAGCAACCTCTAAGTCCTTAAATGTCAAACAAGCTGATGCATGCTTAAGAGAACAACAAGACCCCACCTGCCAACCATTGGAACCATCCATTTTAATAAGCCATCTTTTTCGCATCCCTTTAATTTCAAAAGTTAAAGTACTCAATGTTTCCACGTCAAAAGTCTTTTTGGCAACAAAATGGTGATTTAAATAGGAACAAATTGCTTCGAGCGAACCATTCAACATTCCATGAATCTCTTTAATTTGAGTAGCTGATCGATAAGCCTTCCCCACCCTTGCCAAATTTATAACCGAACGAAATGTACCAGTGGGTGCG
>JAQXCL010000159.1 GCA_029251885.1 Opitutales bacterium
GTGCGGGCATCTAGGTGAGTAAGCGTTACCCATACAATGATCCAAAACCTGAGAATTTTCATTCGCAGCCTATGATCAAATGAAATCAATCAACCTTGCAAGGTGTAAGAATCGAGGGAAGAAAGAGATGATCAGTCTTCCTGTGTTTTAGCGTTCTGAAAAAAGGAGTTCTCGTTTTCTCGCTCAATTTGCAAAAGAGCACTGTCCACAATTTCAAAAGCAGATTCAATGCTTTGATCAACATAGCTGAGGTACCACTCGTCTTTTTCTTGGTCTAAGGAAGGATAGCCCACAAGTTCAAGTAGCTGAAAGGTTCGTGGGTCAAAATTATCAACTTCAACTTCATAAACCAGGGACGGTTGGTCATCCAGTTGGCTGGATGGATCATTGGGTTGATTGATTTCGAGCATCACCCTGTAAGGCATTGAGGAATTTTGGTCTTTGGGCAGGATGTAATCAGAAGGATCGAAGGAACCATTTGCAGTAGCCTCTGAAATCGCATCGATTGATTCATCTAGGGACAACTGTTTTTCCTCTGCATCTTTTATCGCTTTTTCCCAACCTCCCACTTTGAATGCCCAATAAGGTAATTCTTCCCGGCTTTTGTTATGGTCAGATGAAAAGAGGGTTTTGATGTGGTAAAGGGACTGGTTCTCAAGCCAGATTGCTAAATGAGGAGGATTTTGAGGGTCGTAGCTAGGCCCGGTTCGTACATCCAAAAGTAATTTGTAACCAGGGTCTGGAGAGTACTGATAGGAGAGCCCCTTCTCGTTCAGCTCAAACATATCCAAGGCGGGTCCAAGATTACCACTTAGCCCAAGGACAGCCTTGATGGGAGCTGGCTGGTAGTAAAAGAGTGCAGTAAACAAAGCTACAGCTAGGCTGACTGCCAGTGCTGTGCCATGCTTAAAATACTTTTTGAGAGGAACTATATTATTGAGGATATGCCCAACAACCACTCCGATAAAAAGAAAGCCAGATAGGGCGTGTAGACCGATGATTTCGATGGAGAATGGCTGCGAAAAGGCATAAATGCCCGACGACGCCATGACCAAAAAGAGCAGGGCATTGAAGAGAGATATGATCCGCCTTCTTTTCAAACTCTCTTAGGACTTGGTTGGTACGATTGCCCCATGTTCTCGTAACAGGGAGTAAATATCATCCAGAGGAACTTCTATGGGCGTTATTGAAGACTTTGCGGCGAGCACTGCGGTGCAGGCTGCTGCTTGCCCCATTCCCATACAGGATGCCTGTACCCGTGCTGCAGAATTGGCATAGCGGTCACTGGATAGACAACGGCCTGCAACCATTAAATTCTTCGAGCCCTTTGGAATAAGCGAGCCTCTTGGAATAGTTGGTACGACTCCTCTCTTTAGGTGCTTGGGCACCACACCATCCTTTGTGTGTAAGTCGATAGGGTAGAAAGAATAACACAGGGCATCATCAAATATTCTGCCGTTCTGGTAGTCATTAACGGTAATGGTGGTCTCCCCTTCGATCCTAAATGTTTCACGGGTTGCGGTTTCGTTCATCATTCTGTCAATGCTGGCATTCTTACCTCCGGGTATGGTTTTGAGAAACTTGAGCATCCGTAGTACCGATTTTCTGCCAGCTAGGTTGGTTTGGGTCTGGGTGGCCGCATTTGTTGAATCGGCACCGAAGATATGATTCACATTTCCTCGGGTGCTGCGGATGGGTTGCATCACATTTCCGCTCCAGGTATCCCCCTTCTGTAAGCGACCGTCCTTGATTGCCTCATTGTACATTTCCTGAATCTTATTTGCGTTCTTGTTGACCACCGCCATATCCAAGCCTTTGTAAATTACTACTTGAGACCCTGGTTGGCGGGCATCTCCAAATAAACGCTCAAATCCTAGCATCCCGACCACGGTGGCATTTCCACTGCAGTCTATAATTTGTTTGCAACGCAATTGATAGCTAACTCCTTGCCCTCGCACATCCACCATCCACCCCTCGGGGATTTGGGTGACCTTTTCAGGGAATTGGTAGTAAGCGAGGGATACGCCTGCATCTAGGCAGGATTCTTCAGCAAGAAGGGAATACAACTGTCCATTTAATTGAACATGATTGGGCACATGTGACCGATGATTTATGGTGAAATCCTGAAGCTTTCGACCATCGATTTCCACAGACTTTTTGACCAGATCCCATCCGATTCCGGAAATGACCTGCTTGCCCCAGGCATGAAAAAGTCCAGGGAAGCAAACACCACCGGTAGTTGTGGTTCCTCCCAGTTGTGAATTTCTTTCAAGTAGGACAGTCTTGGCTCCCAGACGACCGGCTTGGATGGCCGCCACATGTCCGGCCGATCCACCACCGACAACCAAAACATCGACATCAAGAATTGAAGTAATAGGGTTTGGTTCAGGTGGGTTCTTGGCACTGGCTTTACAGACTAGACCAGAGGAAGCGAGTATCGCGGTTCCTGCCACTTTCGATCTAATAAAATTTCGTCGATTCATAATTTGATAAATTTAATCCAACTTTTTGGCTTTGTTGCTATTGATTAAAGCCCGTAAACCTTGCAATTCAAAATTACAGACTGAGAATGCTTTATTTGATGTATATAATTTAATGAAAAAATAAATAATTAGTCATTAACTTCTAAGTAAAAATAGCCTCGTTGCTTATAACAAGAAAAAATCAGCCGTAATTATAAATTATTTTCTGTTGAAAAGATGCGTTGGTAAGCCGTACTGGAATAAATTTCTACTTTGCCGTCTACTTCTTCACAAAAACGTACGACTAGATCCATTTGCTCCGCTTTTTTCATACCCTCCTTCAGTCCCATGATTATCAATGCAGTTGCCCATGCATCCGCATCCCTGGCGGTGGGGGCAAACGCATTGACTGCAATTAAATTATGCTCAATGGGAAGTCCTGTTTTGGGGTTGAGTAAGTGAGATGCATTTCGCGGCGACTTAGGGTTTGTTTTTTTGAGCCGGTAAGTGCCGGATGTGGCTACTGCATAGTTACGAAGGGGAACCGATATCAAATCAATTTCCCTTGATCCACCAGTCTCCAGCCCGACGATCCAACCGTTACCATTCCTTCCTTTCCCTTGTGCCCTAACTTCTCCGCCAATTTCGACCAGAAAATTGTGGAAATTCAAACGATCGAGGAGATTAGATATTTGGTCGATGATTTCTCCTTTGGCTGACCCAGACAGGTCGAGTTGTAGGGCAGGAATTTTTTTCCGAATTTTTCCGTTTTGTGAAATTTCAAGTTTTTCCAATCCAATGATTTTTTGCACATTTTCAATTTGCTGCTCGGTTGGTACGGTTGATCGTGTTTTACCTTCTGGTCCAAATCCCCACAAGTTGACCAATGTACCTAGAGTTGGATCAAAGGCACCATCAGTCTCACGGTGCATCCATTGGGCATGCTTTAAAAGATCATGTAACTTGGGGTGAATAACCGTATCGTTCGTGGTCTGATTGGCGTTGAATTGAAAAAGTTCGGAGTCCGGACGCCAATGAGAAAAGGTTTTATCAGCAGCCTCGAGATTTTGAACGATATCTTTTTGTAGTTTTTCTTTCTCAAAAATTTGATCCGTTAACACTTGGACCATCCAGGTCGTACCCAAGGCATTCCCTGAGAGCTTGGTGAGGGTGGGGACTTTCGTTTCATCTTGCTGGGCGCACCCGCCAAGCCATAGACAGGATGCTAAGCACAAGACCGATGAAATTGAGCCGATCAAACCTGGCAGATAGAAATTAGTACCGCTCTTTTGGCTCCGGTAGGTATTGAACAAAATCACCATCTTTTTTTTGTATCTCCCTGGTCGTTTTAGTCCGCAATTTTATGAGAAGATTACGCCATTTTGAATCAACCGCCAAATTATTAAGCTCCTCAGGGTCCTTGTTTAAATCATAGAGCTCCTCGATCGTATCTTCATCGAAATGACGGATGTATTTGTATGGTCCATCTCGCATCATCATCCAGGCGGTAAGGCCTCTTCTTTGGAAGATGTCGTAATTTTTGTTTTTTAGGCGTTCGGTGACGGTATTTCCATATTCATAGGTTGTATTAATGAGAAGCATTGGTTCTTTCAGGGAAGAATATGGATCATTAAGTAGGTCTGAAAGATCCCTTCCGTGCATGCGCCATGCTGGTTGTATTCCTGTAAGGGAATGTATGGTGCGGGTAATATCAACTCCGTTTACGGGTTCCTTGCAGACTGTATTTGCCTCTATTTTTCCTGGTGAAGAAAAAATTAGGGGGGCCAGCAGGGTCGCGTCATAGGCTGCCCATTTTTCTTGCATGCCATGCTCTCCCCAGGCAAAGCCTTGGTCTGAGGTAAAGATCACCACCGTGTTTTTTAATTGGCCTGTTTCTTTCAAGGCAGCGATCATACTGCCCACACCATCGTCCAAAGACCTGACCGCCCGATGATATTTTTTTACAAGATTATCATACTTAAGAGGGTTCCCGTTGCTATCCTTTTTCCAACGCGTCAAGTCTTTGAGGTGTTCGGGTTTGGTCGGGCGGGGGCCAAATATATCAACGGGAACTTTGGCGTCAGGTGATCTAGAGTAGTCCTTCATATGTCGATCGGCGGGGGTGTAGGGGCCGTGCACTCCAGGGTAGCAAAGCCAAAGAAACCAGGGCTTGGAACTCTTCTTTTTTTGACGAACATACTCCTCTGCGATTTCCGTGAACCTGTCATTACTGTATCCGCCAAGAGGTTCTCTGGGTCCTCCATTGGTTCGTACAAGTGTGCCATGGTAATAAGCCATGGAGTTTCTTCTCCCATTGGCGTTACCCCGATCCCAGATGACCGAGTAGTCCCAGTCTCTTCCATGCCCCACATCTTCTCCCAGATGCCACTTACCAATACAGGCGGTTTCATATCCGTTCTTTCTGAGTACAGACGGGAAGAATGGCAGTTTTTTGGGGTCGTACGATGCCATTGGGTATTTGGTGACCTTGATCGAGTCCAATCGATGCTGTAAAAGTCCTGTCAGTGCGGAGGCACGGGAAGGTTGGCACCATGTACCCGTGTAGCACTGGGTGAAGCGCAAGCCTGATTTTGCCAGTCGGGCGATGTTAGGAGTGCTTACCCAGGAGCGTGCCTTCTCATAGGCCGATACGGAACGAACCGATTGATCGTCCGTAAAAATGTAAAGGATGTTTGGCTGTTCCCCCCGGCAATAAAGCGAGGTAAGAAGAAAGAAAAAAGGAGAAGAGAGTCTTAGATTCAATGAAGGGTGTTTATGTAGCTGCATTTAACGGCTGCGGCCAGCATCGATAATTGCTTGCAATTCCGCATTCAATTCCTCGGCCATTTGGGGGTTGGACTTGGCAAGATTCTTAGTCTCTCCTTGGTCTTTTTCCAAATTAAACAAGGTAATGGCATCAACACTAGTAGTAGCCAGTTTTTCTTCTACTTTTATATTACGTGCAGATTTCTTTGCATGGCGCAGAAGTTTCCACTTTCCTTTCCTGAAGCCAAAATTACCCCTCCCTCCGTTGTCCTGCTGAATTAGATGTTCTCGGCCTTTGGCACCTTTCTGACCAAGAAATACATCCATGACATTAAGGCTGTCGATCAAAGAGTCTTGGGGGATGGGCACTCCTGCATGGGTTACCAAGCTAGTGGCCAAATCTATAGTACATACTACTTCGTCAGACACTCCCGGTTTAATTTTACCAGGCCACCAAGTAATAAAAGGTGTGCGGGTACCACCCTCGAAAATACTGTACTTCCCACCCTTGTAAGGACCGGCAGGTTTGTGGTCTCCCATATATTCAAGGGCTCCGTCTTGGTATCCGTCATCCCCGACCGGTCCATTATCCGAGCAAAAGACAACCAAGGTATTTTTATCCAGTCCTTGCTCTTTTAATATACGAACAATTTCTCCCACGCACCAATCCAATTGTACGATCACATCTCCGCGGTAGCTAAGAGCAGACGTTCCACGAAATCGTTCGTGGGGGATGCGCGGAACATGCAGATCATGGGAGGCAAAGAACAGAAAGAAGGGATCTTTTTTATTCTTCTTTATCCATTCTTCAGATTTTTCCACCCATTTGTCAGCCAGGTCCTCATCCCGAAAACGGGCGGCATGACCGCCTGTATAAAAACCGATTCTGCTGATACCGTTGTGAATGGTAGAGTTGTGACCGTGAGACCAATCCATCTTTAGAGTTTCCCGATGAGTCTTGCCAGTTGGATGCTCCGCACTGGGTTTCTTATTCCCTACCCAAAGGGGGTCATTGGAATCCAAATTGAGAACCCGGTCATTTTCCACATAAACTTGTGGAACCCGGTCATTGGTTGTGGGTAAAAGAAAATTGTAGTCAAACCCGATCTCCTTAGGGCCAGGCTTGAGCTGTCCATTCCAGTCTGGACCTTTCCCTATCTCCCCCAAACCGAGGTGCCACTTGCCTATGACCGCGGTCTTGTAGCCCGCTTTTTTGAGAAGATCACCAATTGTAGTCTCACCCGGTTGAATGATCGATGGCCCGTTGGGTGGAGCGATCCCAGTACCTTTTCTACGAAAGGCATAGTTTCCAGTAAGAAAGGAATAACGGGTAGGGGTACAGGTGGATGCAGAGCAGTAACCACTGGTAAAACGCAATCCTTCTTTAGCCAAACGGTCAATGTTCGGGGTTTTGAGGTTTTTTGGCTTGGCTCCGTAACAACCGACATCCCCGTATCCCATATCGTCAGCCATAATCACAATGACATTGGGTTTGCTGGCAAAGAGATAAGTTGAGCCAAGCAATACGGTGCAAAAAATGGATAGGTAATGTTTCAGGTTCATGTTGTAATTATGTGGAAGAAGGGAAACGAATTCAAGGGTTCATCCGCTCTTCAATCTCATTTGGTTCGAGAGGAGCTTCGGTCATTAGGTTGATGGGTTGATCACCTGAAATAAGAATATTGTCCTCCAATCGAATACCGAGCCCCTCCTCCGGAATGTAAATCCCGGGTTCCACGGTGAAAATAGCACCTTCGTTTAAGTGAGTTTGACCGTTGGATACATCATGGACATCGAGTCCCAACGAGTGCCCGAGTCCGTGCATGAAATACTTTCTACAGGCCGGTCGATCTGGTTTTTGTTTCTTTAAGTCTTTAAGGGAAAGGAGTTTCAAGCCGACTAATTCCTCATTCATCATCTCATGTGCTTCAGTGTTCCACTGTTTTATCTCCTTGCCCGCCGTAGCACCAATTATGGACTTACGTAATACGCGGAGCACTGCCTGGTAAACCTGTTTTTGCCTGGGTGAAAATTTTCCATTTACTGGTATTGTTCGGGTAAGGTCTGCGTTGTAATTTGCATAACATGCACCCACATCCATCAATAAAAGGTCTCCCTTTTTGCAGGGCTGATCATTTTGGAGGTAGTGAAGAATACAGGCATTCTTCCCTGAGGCGATAATTGGGCCGTAAGCAAATTTACACCTTTTCCCGATGAAGGCACGAGCCCATTCTGCCTCGATCTCATACTCCATTACACCGGGTTTTATCATGGTTAATATATCCTTAAAGGTGTTTACGGTGATATTAACGGCCTGCTTGATCAGGGTGGTTTCCC
Organism: Opitutales bacterium; assembly: GCA_029251885.1. Lineage (GTDB taxonomy): Bacteria > Verrucomicrobiota > Verrucomicrobiia > Opitutales > Seribacteraceae > Chordibacter. The sequence continues at coordinate 7,566 of JAQXCL010000159.1, forward strand.
TAACATCTTTGTTAAACCGCAAAGTATGCAGGTGCGGGGCAAGCCGGAGGAACCTTCTTTTGGTGAAGCGATTACGGAGGGAATTTCGAAAGCGTTGATCCCGGGTTTCCACGGGATTTTCTGCCCTTTGGTGCTCGTTGTCATTTAGAAAGAAAGCCCCTTTCTGTATGCCTGCTAGTTTGGCAAAAACTTCGGCAAAATCATCAATCCAATGTACATAATAAATACCAGAAACGTTTCGGGCATCTGCTTTGCTAAGCTTGTATCCTTCCCAAAGGGTGAGTTTTGGGTTGGGTTTACGAAGAAAAAGGTGGGTTCGGTCTCTTGGCTTTTGTGCACCAGGTTGAATAACAAGAATGGACTCTTCCTGCTCAATGCCTGAAAGATAAAAGAGATCAGAATTGGGGTGATAGGGCAGGGTGCCATCGGCGTTACTTGGCATTAGGTCGTTAGCATTGAGAATAGCCAGGCAATTTATTGGTAGGGAATTGATTAGCCTCTCTCTGTTTTTTGAAAATAACTGGGGGTCAATCGGTTGGTGTCTCATGCTGCTAGGTATAAAAAACTGAAAGTCAATTGGCTAACCTGAAAATAGTTAAGGTATTGAAAGAAAGATCAGCTTTGGTCTCCCTCATAATGATCAATCAATCGATAGAAATCATTTCAATATACTTGAGATGGCGTGCCGGTTCCATATCCGCAAGATCGATGGGGCGTTTTTCTTTAAGGTCGATTATTGAAATGGAAAAATTTCCGATTTTTGACCATGAAATTTGCCCCTCTTTCTTATCGGTAAAATCCTTTCGTTTGAAGACGACCTTTCTTTCGCCCGTTCCATCGATCTTCCTGGTTGCTTGAAAATTCCCCATGCCTGCTCCCTTGGATACAAAACTGCTATTTGTTTTCATGTGAATCATCAGTTCTTTACCTTGAGGGTCAATGCCCAGGGCAAGATCTAACTCATTCGAAAGGTCAATCGAGGGGTCCTGAAATTTATAAGTCTCCAATCGTTTACCGTTTTCTCTGATGGCCCAATCCTTTACTCCGGTGGAAAAATTATCAACCTGTCGTGTTTTGGGTATTAAAGAATAAGTAGATAGGTCAATTTCCGATGGTTCGTAGGTTTGTTCTACAGAGTTAAGAGTAAAAGTTTTAGATTCCCCTCTTTGAAGAGGGACGTGCTTTATCATGTTATACCTGCATAGAGCAAAGGCATACAATGGGAGTTTAGGATAAATAGGAAATTGTGCGGACCATTTTTCGTTTTTCTTGATTGCATTTGCACTCTTCCAAAAACGAGTGCGTGCGTTTGGGTCGTAACTGTAATAAATTTCGACATCTAATAAATGATCAGTTTGTTGAGGGTAGGCTGAAAAGTATGCTGTATCCTGCTTAATCTCCAATGAAGATGAGGGAGTTGGTGGAATGTTAACTTGTTCGCCCTTGAGGTAACGATCAAACCACAGATTAAGCAGCACCCATTGTTCTGGAGCGGGACCGTGGTTTCTGTGCATGTTTGCAGAGATTCGGTAGTTTTTATGGGGCAGTAAATTCATACACTTTTGGATACGTTCATAAGGTGAGTGGAAATCGTTGGAAGAAGTGAGAAAAGCAACCGGGCATTGAACTCGGGGCCAATAACTACTCACATCAACGGTTGTCCGGTAAAGTTCGATATTTTTATAATGAGCACGCTGGCTACTCCCTTCGATTCCGGGGAGGTCTTGATGATTAAAGCCTGAGCCTCCCACAAAGGGCACAACTGCTTTTAACCTAGGATCGATTGCATTCATTGCGGTAATCACTCCACCCATGGAAAAACCAGCAAAGCCGATGCGGTTTGAGTCGACTTCTGGCTGTTGCTCCAAAAAAGTGATCCCTCTTTTCCCTGCAACAGCCAAGAGAAACCAATTGGAATTTCTCGGACTTGGTACTGGATCAATTGAATATTCGTCGGGTATCAAGGTTCTTTTCCACTGCTGTCTTAATGCCTTAGCATAAAACCTTGGACCCAAGGTCGGGTCGACTTTTCCCCAGTCGGTATTTTCTTTGACTCCTTTCTCCAACGATCGGCCGAGCCAATTAATATCGATCACGGCGTATCCCTGCTTAGCGAAGTAGATCCCCCGGTCTTTTTCAGCTCTCTGCCCACCACCATGTGTCCATACGAACGATGGATGTTTGCCAGGTTTATCGGGAAAAGTGTAGTAGGCGGCTACGCGGGCTTCTACCCCCTTAAAGGTTCCAACTTTATAGGTAACATAGCGACTAATCACGCCATCCTCCTTGGTTTCATTAATCACCTCGGTATCAAGTTCCTCTTTGGATGAATCATAAGAATCCCATAATTCAACTACATTTACGGGCACATCTTTGCTACTGGAATATGGCGTGAAGGTGTCTGATGCTTGAAGAAAAAACGGGAGGATCAAGCCAAGGATAAAGATCCTAAAAAAATGAATGGTTTGAATCATAAGAAGTATGCTTTTGCGCATACACCGTGAATTGTCACCCGCAAAGGTGCCCGGAACGCGGGAATTTATTCTTAATGGAGCGACCGAATTTCTTCGGCGATAATGGACAGTCCCCGAGAAACAACTTCATCATCCTGAGCAAAAGTCACCCGTATGCATTCGTCCTTATGTTTCCATGGTTCATTCAGTCCTGGAAAGAAATAATGCCCGGGAACAATCAAGACTCCCTTGGCTTTCAATCTATGGTAGAGCTCTTCGGTTGTGATCGGTAAATTCTTTAACCAAAGCCAAAGGAATAAGGCTCCTTCGGGCTTATGAATGGCGTAGGGTAAGCCATCGAGTTCTGCCTGGAGTTGGTCAACAGCTTGTTGAGACTTTTTTCCGTAGTGGGTTTTTATTACTTCACGGCTTACCTGCATAATATCTCCACTTCGCACAAGTTCGAGAGCAAGGGCGGGACCAAGGCTACCCGGAGCTAAACTGAAGACTGATGTCATCCGTGAGACCAAACGGATGATTTCCTTGCGGGCGATGACGATTCCGGTGCGCAAAGTGGGTAGTCCAAATTTCGATAGGCTCAGGCACAGGACGATATTTTCATCCCAGACCGGAGTAATCTCGGTCTGAATGATATTGGGGAACGGGGCTCCGTATGCATTATCGAGGATGAGCGGGACTCCTGCACTACGAGTGAGTGTCCTAAGCCTTTCAACCTCTTCGTCGGTAACTACATTTCCTGTGGGGTTGGTGGGTCGGGATAGGCAAAGAGCCCCCACTTCGTTTCCAATGGATAAAGTATCAAAGTCGATCCTGTATTTGAAAAAGGAATTATCAAGGTGTTCGATGTGGGGCTTGCGGGATTGAAAAAAGTCCGTCTCCATCCCGACCTCGGTGTATCCAATATATTCTGGAGTAAGGGGGAGCATAATTTGTTTTCTTTGGGAACCTTCAAATCGGCCGGCAAACAAATTAAACAAAGAAAGAAAAGCGTTCTGGCTGCCATTGGTCAGAGCAATGTTTTCCGGACTAATTCCCCACCCATACTCCCGGTTAAACATATTGGTTAAGGCATCAAGAAAAGGTGCGGATCCCTGAGGGGTATCATAGTTTCCGATCAATCTTTCAAATTCGCCCGGTTGATCAAGGATTCCCACCATGCGTTGGCGGATAATTTCCTGTACCTCGGGAATATGGGCGGGGTTTCCTCCCCCAAGCATCAGGGGGGCGGGATCTGCGGAAAGTGCAGACCCTAAGTCGTCCATTAATTCCGCAATTCCTATCTTCCCAGCAAAGCGTTTACCAAAATCGGACAGTTTATATTGCACATTTCTTACTCCACAGGAGATTACTGATTCGGGCGAGTAATATTTTAATAATAACAAACAAGCCCCCAAATGAAACTATGGGGGCTTGTTGATTTTATTACATTATCTTACCTGTTCTTTAGGCTCCTCATGATACAAATTATTGATAAATTCTTCTACCTCTTGCTCGATTTTAATGGTTATGTTGTGATCAAGTACGATGTGGTGACGAGATTGAATCAAACTACATGAAACATACCCAAAGCATAGGGATAGAAACATAATTCGGATCAAAATAGTCATTCGGGTAGTAAGTAAAATTAACGGAATTTTTTCTTTTAGAAAGCAACCATATCAGTACTATTAAAATAAGAGTCTATAGAATTAAACAGGTTCTCTTTAGACAAATTGGTAGCTTCATTCTTTCGAAGATAACATTCAATAAATATGTAATTTGAATTCATTTTTTATATTGGGTTATTTAGGGAGTGTTCTTTAGTCATTCCATTTGTACCAAGCTTGATTTTCATATCCGTAGATGAAGGTACTTTCTGCCAAGGTTTCATTAGGGAAATAAAACCAGCCAATTACAGATTCATTAGAGAGATAAAGCATGTTGGGGAGCTCTTGGCTCATCCAAAACCAGCCGATAGACTCGTGAAACATCCAGAATGAATTATTATCGGTGCAAATCTTAAGGAAGCACCAACCCATTTCTGGATGATAAATCCAGCCGTTTCCGGCATCATAAAATATGCCAATTCCTTGTGCTTTAAACCAATCTGATCCGAGAATTTCTATTAAGGGCAGTTGTTCAACCGAGGGTTTATCGGCTACTTCTTCTGAGTTTTTACCTCCATTTTCTTCATTGGGTTCGGTGCTTTCCTGGTCCTCACTTAATTCCTCTTCCTGGGAACTGTCAGATTCATCCCCTTGGGTAACCTCACTACCTGAATTATTACCACTAGTATTGTCATCCGTATCTACACTAGATACTGGATCCAAAAAGGAGGAAACTTTCCAGTGCAAACGATTTTCAATTTCTTCCGCGTGGAAAGCAAAGGACGAGCCTTGAAGGTCTTCCACATTGAGAAGCCAATCATACAAGTCTTGAGCATTAACATCATCTTCTACTGCCAAGTTGGCAGAGATAGTTTGATCATTGACGGCTTTTTCCAACTGGAAGACGGGTTTCTTGTTTTGTAAAAGAATCTCGTTTGCTTGGTAGAGCATATTGATAAGGGATGGATCCGTTTGGTCATCGAAGGATATTTTGTAAGGATTCTCGTGGGAATTTATTGTGACCGACAATTGTTCTGCAACCGATACCTTACCATCGTTTAACTCTAGTTTTATATTTTCAATACCTGTAAAACCTGGAGTTGGTAAAAAGACTAATTCATCTTCCTCAAGGTAGCAGTCTCCGTTTTCTGGGCTACTACTTAAGGATATGGCAACTGTATCTTCGTCCGCATCCTTGGTTATGAGTTTTATCCTAAACGGTGTTTCACGAACTCCACCGCTTAGCGCTGCTAGGTTGTATTCAAAGGAAGGAGCATCGTTTTGAGATTCCACAAACAAGCTTATTAAAGCAGTTTCACTATTTAAGGATCCATCACTTGCTCTGACTTGAAATGAGTCCTGTCCATTAAAGTCTGTTGTTGGAGTGTAGGTGTATCTTGGTCCTTCTCCGACTAAGGTTCCGTTGGTTGGTTGGGATACGATATTAAAAACCAATTGGTCACCCTCAGGGTCAGAGGCGATTAACTTGATGGCTATATTGCCATCTTCCTTCAGACTAAAGCTTGATGCTTGAACGACAGGTGCATCATTTACATCGGTAACAGATATACTAACCAAGCCGGTATTGCCATGGACTGTTCCGTCAAATGGACGATAGCTGAACGAATCATCTCCAGCGTATTGTTCAAAGGGTACATAGGTCCATTGGTTATTACCATTTTCAGTAAGGCGACCGTGAAGTGGCTCCTTCACAACTTGATAGCTTAGCTTGTCTTGATCAACATCAGTACCGAGCATGGCAAAGGAGACGGATGTGTCTTCCTTTGTTTCTAAAGTAAAATGAGTAGCTACCGGAGCATCGTTGCTAGCCTGTAAACGAATCTGAACAGTGGCTTCAGAACTTTCGAGTTCTCCGTCGCTGACTATGTAGCGAAGGCTGTCTTCCCCATTAAAATGATTATTGGGGAAGTAGAGCCACTTGCCAGATTCTTCCCACATGAAACCATTTTGGGGGAGTTGGCTAAGCTGGAGATTTAAGTTATCCCCGTCAATGTCCCCGTACTTGAAATCCACGAAGAAGAATTGGTCCTCCGTTGCATTTACCTCGAACGACTGAGCCCAGGGCGCATCGTTAACCGCCTCTACTTCGAATGAAATGGTGGTCAGGGCACTTTCCTTTCTACCGTCGGAAACTTTGAAGGTGAGCGTGTCGGTGCCGTTGAAGTTTTTAGCGGGTACATACGAACGATTTTGATTCTCACCACTTAAGGATCCAAAAGTAGGAAATTGAGTCACCACAAAGGTCAATTCATCCCCATCGGGATCATAGGCTTCCAAGTTGAATTGAATTTGTCCGTCTTCTTTCAGGGTGAAAGTTTTAGTATTGGTAATGGGTGCTTGGTTTTCCAATACTTCGAGGAACACCTCGACTGCAAAGAATGAATTCTCTGGGTCATTGGTGGAGAAATGAACCTCTGCACTGTAGTTACCCTCAGCCAGTCCGGTCGCGTCAAGATTGACCTCCATGGTTCCTTCTGTGCCTCCGTCAATCAAACCAAGCATAGGGGAACCTGTTATCCAAGAAGGTGAAAAAGAGCGGGTAGTCCATTTGAGTGCATTACCAATTAAGGACCAACCATCTGTTTCTTGATCCCAGGTATCAATTGCAGGGAAGAAGTTTAGGTCGACGACCAAGTTTGGCTCCGAGCGGAAGGTTACCAGTGGTGAACCATCCTCCCAAGTTGCAGCAATGGTCCCACCTGCGTTTGGCTCTTGATGTAGAATTCTTACATTACCGGAGAAAGAGTTAACACCTTCTACGAGTGGGTGATTTGGTAAGGAAATTTCTCCAAGCATTCCCTGGGTTACAGAATACTCAGTTTGCATTTTAAAAAGGGCCAATTCTTGAGCTCTCCAATCTCCGGTCAGGGACCAATCTTGGGACTCAGCAAAAAATAAATTTTCGCCGGTCATGGTTATTACACCACCACCTGAAGCCGCATATTCAGAAATGAGGTCTCCAAGGGCTTGGTTGTCCCAATAGGAATAGTTGCTGTATACGATAATAGCGTCAAAAGCACTTACTTCATCCAAGGTTGGAGTCAGTCCTGACACATTTATTGTGGTCACCCCAGATACATGCTCGAGTGCAGAAAGGCCCAAGCCAAACGCCTCCAAAGTGGTAGCAGTATCTGCTCCGAGTACACCAACCTCTAAACCCGTTTCGTTGTTGGACCCTTCATAACGAATGGCGTCCGGTACATCTTCCAAGTTTGCCGAGGTTTTTGTATCAAGAAACAAAGCGTGTCCTGGATTGAAGAAGTCTGGTGATCTTCCTTCAGCATTAAGTCCAGATAATAGGTTGGAGGAATCCAAGTCCCGTAACCGCTTGACATTAGTTTCAACGACCCTGGCTTCCCATTCTCCGCGGGATTCCCCAGAGTTTGTCAGGGTAATGGTTTTCGATGTCTCATCTCCAGGTTCTAGGTTTAACTGAATCGAATCAGGAAGGAAAGTTATCGCAGGAGGGGTAACTGCCTTCATCGTCAATATGACTTTAACCTCCGGGTAGTTCGGGTCGTTTGAATTTACCGTTAAGCTAGCGGATATAGTTTCACTTACTCTGGGTTGTCCAAAAATCTCGACAACTTCCTCCATCCCCGGATCTAAACTGAACTCTTCAGTATTGGAAGAAAAGGCTGAGTGATCAAAGGTCAGTTCTTGAATCAAGAGCGAATCTGTGCCGTGGTTTTTAACTTTTATGGACATGGTACGATTCTTACCAATCCAAACTTCTCCGAAATCTAATGAAGATGGATTGACCACAATTTCAGGACTTCCGGTAACCGTAAGGTTAACAGGAATTTCGATATGAGAGGCCAAAGGATCGTTAGTTCCGAGAGTCACAATCGCTCTCTTTGTACCCGCGACAAAACCGGATGCATCAATTGAGAAATCGAGATCTGTTTTTGTACCCGCACCAACAATGCCCGAAGCTGGACTAACGGTTAACCAATGTGGCGATGTTGCTTGCAACGCGTTAAACAAATTCAATCTTCCAGCAGCAACCATTTTGCCTTCAAAATCTTCGACCGGATCGATCGAGTTCATCAGTATATTTTTTAATTCTTGATGTTTTGAGGAAGGATTTTGTGAAAGAAGTACCGCGGCGGCACCAGCGACATGGGGCGTGGCCATCGAAGTTCCGCTCATGTAGGCTGTACCTCCGTTGGGAATCAAGTTAAGGATGCTGGTTCCGGGTGCTGCCAAATCGACAGTGTTTTTTCCAAAGCAAGAAAAATAGGCTAGCTTGTCCTCAGGATCCGATGCGGCAACGGAGATAATGTTGGCTGAGTCGTAGTTTGCGGGGTAGTGAGGGGTCTGATCATTGTCTGAACCACTGTTTCCTGCTGCGGCACAGAATAAATGACCAGCATCTCCGGCTTGAGTAATAACATCTTTCAATGCCTGGCTGTATCCGCCGCCTCCCCAGCTGTTATTACTGATAGGAATTTCCATAGCTACACAGTAGGCGACTGCATCAATTGCATCTGAAGTGTAACCCCAGCCACCGTCTGCTAGAAATTTTAGAGCAGCTAATTTAGTATGCCAGGCAACTCCAGAAACTTGTTTGTTGTTGTTAGTTGCCGCAGCAATGGTTCCAGCAACATGGGTACCATGATTATGACCATCCATTGGGTCATTATCAGAATTAACAAAGTCCCAACCATAAATATCATCTACATAACCATTTCCGTCGTCATCAATTCCGTTATTAGGTACCTCTCCAGGATTATTCCAAATATTTCCTTCTAAGTCTGAGTGAGTATAGTCAATCCCTGTATCGATTACTGCAACGACCACAGACTCAGACCCTTTCGCCAGGTCCCATGCCCGCTCTGCTTGAATTTTTTCTAATGCCCATTGGTCGGATAAGTCTGGGTCATTTGGTAATGCGGAACGGCGGATAAGGTAGTTCGGTTCAGCAAATTCTACCGCTGGATCTTGGCTTAATTGCTCGGCTAAATCGGCCAGTTCTAAGCCTTCTTCTGCCTTAACTAAGACCATATTCATTGCCGAAAGAGCTTTGGCAGTAGTGCCTGGTTTTCTTGCCGAAGCCAAAGTCTTTTGGATAGAGAATCTTTCTCCCAGTCCACTAGCGTTTTCGAAGTTTGTTTTACCTGTTTTGAAGGCAACAATTAACTCGTTTGGAGCATGCTCATTGGCAAAAGGATCTTCTGGGATAATTTCTCCGGACCCTGTATTTTGTTCGTCAAATTTAGTAGCTGCTGAGTTTTGAGTGCTACTACGAATTTCTTTTACCGTGTATGAGCCTGCGGCTAGACCTTGGTAGTTTTCAAGGGCAACTTGTTTGACCGTTGTATTGCCTGCTTCCACCGAAACATTCAAGACCTCGGGAACTACTTTCAATTTTGGAGTGGCCAAGCCTTTCCCGATTAATTCGATGGTGTTCGGAGAATTTTGTGCATTAGACTTTAATATTCCGGATGCTACGTAGTTGTCCCCACTGCCAGGTTGGAAGGTTACCTTAAACTTTTCTGACTCTCCGGGTTGTAAGGCAAGGTTTTGAAAGTTTGATTGGAAAGCTTGATTGTTGATGGTTAAGCTTTCCAAAACAACTTCCGCATTACCTAAGTTCTCAATTTCTAATTCTTTACCTTTACTTAAGCCCACCTCCACAGTGCCAAAATCTATCACTGCTGGAGCAATCGCAATAGTTCGATCCTCCTCGATCGTCAATGAGACTGGTATAGTGACTATTTTCTTATCTGGATCGTTACTGCTAAGCTCTAGTTGGGCTTCATAGGATCCGGCACGAATTGAACCCGCTTTAAAAGTCAAATTAACGGACTCAGCTTGTCCGGATTCAATGGTTCCTTGAGATTTGGAAGTGTGGAGCCATTTTGGAGACGTCGAGATGCGAACGGTTGAGTCCGATTTAATTTGTTGGTTGTTGTAAGCAACGAGCAATCCAATATCTGCAGAGGCATTTTGAATACCGGTTGTTGCCCGATCGATTGGACCGTCCATATTCTCGTACTTTAAACGAATAACTCCCCCAGCATTTAAATTAATTTGAAAAGTATATTCTCCTTGTCCTGAAAAATCTTGTACTTTGTCGTATTGAACGGTTAATCCGTTTTCATCGGATAAGTAATAAATATTTCCACCTCGAGACGGATCTAAATCGCTGGCGAATGCTGCGATCAAATTACCCGCCATCATGCTCGTAGGCAGAGGGAAGTGATTGTGATCTGAGGACCCTTGACCAAGAGTTAAATATCCGTTCGAGCTAACATACACCTGGTCAAAGGAATTCTCGTAAAAATCGATAGAGAAGGGGAGTGTGAGGCTAGCAAATCCGTCATCAGTTGAAGACAATTCCTCAAGTAATATACCGGTGGTGGAAATATCAGTCCAAATATGATTGGGTCCGGCGTTTTCGCTAGAGTCGCTCCATGTGTAACCATGGTAATCTGGGCCGCCGCCTAAAGTTGAAACTGGAGAGCCGTTCCTTTTGTCATCAGTTCCCTTTAATAAAGGGGCAAAGTGATCAGATGAAAAAACTGTTCCTAGGGAAAACGAACTGCCCATTAGCCCATTAGCTCCCTTTAAGGACCAATTCAGGCTGCTGCCTCCGGTATTTTGTAGATTTAGGGCAAATTGACTTTGCTCATTCATATTGATGGTTGCCGAAATGCTTTGCGGGTTATGAACGATTTTTGGAGCCTTTGCGGCACTTCCAGTCAATGGTAGGTTGCGCACGGTGAACCCGTTCTCATTCGTAAATACCATTCCATTTGTTTCAAAAGCTCCTTCATTCAGAGGGGTGAAGTAGATTTTAGCAGAGGTTTTTTCTCCTGAAGCCAAGGTTATTGGAAAATCGAGGTGATGAGAAAAAGAGGAATCGGCAAATGCCATCCGGGAAATTGTAATTGGGTTTGTGCCGGCATTGAAGATTTCAAGTATTTTTTCACTGGAATGACCTACAAAAACACGACCAAATTCAAGATTTGCAGGACGAAATACAAGCCCTCCATCTTCACTTAATCGTTCGGCAGACACCTTGATGGTAAACTCAGGTTGGTCGGGGTCATTGGAAACAATGTCAATCAATGTTTCTTCAAAATTTGAGGGCATTTGACTGGCATTTACTTGAACAAGCACTTCCATCGTTTGTCCTGCTGCTAAGGATGCTTCACTAATTTCATCGAAAAGAAGCCAGGGTGATGAATTTCTTTGATGCATCGAGTAAATGAGATTTCCGTCACCCGAATTGTTCAAGACCATTATTTGTTCTTGAATCTCTTGATCTTGGAGCCCGAAATGTAAACTGTTCGGTTGAACAGAAAGGTTTGGAGTGGTCACCACTTGGGCACTCAAAGGTATACTTAGGTTGGATTCATTACTTGCATCACTCGTTACTTTGAGATTTGCAGTAAATTGACCTTCAGCAGGGCCGGAGAAACTTACGGTTCCTGCTTTTGCGGTGTTAGGTTCAAGTACAAATGGAGTAGGGAAGGAAAGCTCAAAAGGAAGAGATTCATCATTTTGATTAAAGATAGAAATATCATTAACGGTCGTATTTGCATTTCCTCGGTTGCTCAGAACCACTTCCAGTTTTTGGCTTTCTTCTTTCCCCAGAACTCCAAAGTCCAATGAGCTTGGCGTAGCAGAAATTAGGTTTTCCTCAGGAGGCTCGTTGGAGAGAGCTTGAAAGACATTGAGGCGACCTCCGGTTAGGCATTTCTCCAAGAGAGAATCCTCACTATCGACATTCTCCAATAAAGCATCTTTTACTTGGACTGACTGCCATTCGGGATTAGCCGCAAGGATCAAGGCATAGGCTCCAGCAACATGGGGTGTAGCCATGGATGTTCCAGAATAACTGGCGTATCCGTTCCCGGGAATTGTGCTTAGAATGTTTACTCCTGGAGCAAACAAATCAACACTGGTTTTACCGTAGCAAGAAAAGTAGGCACTCTTGGCAAAATGATCGTGGGCACCCACTGAGATCACATTTTCGGATTCATAGGAAGCGGGATAGCTTGGGTAAGCATCGTTGTCACCTGCATGATTTCCAGCAGCGGCCACAAATCCAATGCCAGCAGCAGCAGCTTCATCAATGGCGGTTTTCATAGAGGATGAATATCCTCCTCCCCCCCATGAGTTGGAGGTCAGGTCTACGCCAATCTTCGTTGCATATGCGATGGACTTGATACCATCGGAAAGGTATCCCCCCCCAGATCCTCCCAGGAACTTAAGCCCGACCATAGAAACTTTCCAACTAACTCCGACTACTCCTTTACCATTATTTCCTACCGCCCCTATTGTTCCAGCACAGTGAGTCCCGTGTGAATTATCATCGTGTGGGTTGTTGTCATTATTATAAAAGTCCCATCCGTGGATGTCATCGACATAACCGTTTTGATCATCATCAACTCCGTTGCCCGCAATCTCGTTCGGGTTTGTCCACATATTTTCACTTAAGTCTTCATGATTACGATCAATGCCAGTATCAATAATTCCAACGAGTACATCCTTACTACCAGTTAAAAGATCCCAAGCTTCGGGGCCGTCTATATCCTTATCAGAACCCCCACCAGTTTGACCGGTGTTATGAAGGCCCCACAATTCAAGCAACCTTGGGTCGTTGGTGTTTTTGATGGCGTAAACGAAGTAATCGGGTTCTACAACTTCAACAAATTCGTCCAATTGTTCGATCGCATTTTGTTTAGTAATTACTTCGTCTAAGTTTGAGGGGTTATTAAGAGAAACGATGAAGTTTCCTTCACTTAGTTTTTCTTTTATCGATAAACTTAAAGAAGCCAGACGGTTTTCAAATTCAAATAGATCAACATCTGGACGGACTTGAAGAATTAAATGAGTCGCAACTTGTGCCTGGACTGATTCAACACTCTCCGTTGCATGATTAAATGACCGGCCCTTTTCCTCGACCATCATGAAAGGGTATTTAAGGTTTGTTTCAATTAAGGTTAGTCTGGTTTCAAGCCCACCGGGCAGATTGGATGGAATAATTTTTGTATCCATCGTATCGATGGTAACACCCTCAAGTATCTCCAATGCTCGGTGGGCCGTCTTTGTTTTCGTTAAAACCTCTTCTTCATTCGCTTTAAACGGCTTAGTAGTCGCTACTTCTTCTTTGCCCGCAGGTTCCTTGTACTTGTCTGGTGTCGGTGGGTCTTGCCTGTTGGGAGAAGTTTTTACCAATGCTGCCTTGGGTTGGGTAATATCTGCTGTGGATTGTTCTTCATGTTCTTGGGTTTCTACAAAGAGAATTATTGAAACGATGATTAGGAACGAGAGGGGGAATAAGAATTTCTTCATAATAGTCGAATGTTTATTGATATAAATACACTAAATAGGTAAATATGTAAATATGCAAGAAATAAAATTACTTTCTTAAGGATCCACTAAAATATTTTCGGCAAAACCTTTAGTCTAGTATCGATTTGTATTCTAGGCACAGCAGACCCATCGTAAGACTCTTCCTTATATGTTATTTGCGTAGGATCATCCTGCTTTGTAGGATCGAGATCAGAGTTACTTTTACGAGTGCCTTGATAAATTAGAAGCAATCTAGGGCTCACCAGTAACCGCCCGTCTTGCTAGTTGTCAAAACGAGCACTTTAGATGGGCCAACTTAATTTCGGCTACCTCGCCTAATGATGTAATCAAGGCAGAGAGACCTAAATATTAGTCGTCCTCAGAAAAGGTGAATAAGCAGAAGAGGTGTTACGACCCAGTAAATGAATCTGTAAACTGGGCAAACTTCGTGCTTTAGGCCGAAAGTTTTAGATAAATTCGTTTATCAAATTCTCAAGCATTTCCTGTCGTCCGCTAGCAAGGCTAGGTTCGCCATGAGCCATTGCATGGGCTTCCAATTCCTCAAAGGTACAGGATCCAGATTCAACTTTGGCTCCTACATTGGAATCAAAGCTGGAGTAGCGCTCTTGTACAAAATCAGCCAGGCGACCGTCTTCGCGAATGGCCTGGGCGATCTTTAGTCCACGGGCAAAGGTGTCCATTCCGCCGACATGGGCATGAATCAAGTCGATGGGTTCATGTGATTCCCTGCGACGTTTGGCATCGAAGTTAAGACCCCCGGTAGTAAAGCCTCCAGTATTTAATACAACGAGCATGACTTGGGTGGTGAGATACAAATCAGTGGGGAATTGATCGGTGTCCCAACCAATCAATGTATCTCCGCGATTGGCATCTATACTTCCAAGTTTTCCGGCATTGGCTGCCACGGTAAGTTCATGCTCCATGGTATGACCTGCGAGAGTGGCATGGTTGGTTTCGATATTCAGTGTGAAGCGGTCCATCAATCCATATTCGCGAAGGAAGTTCAGGCAGGCCGCAGAATCACTGTCATATTGATGAGTCGATGGTTCGCGGGGCTTGGGTTCGATGTAAAAGGGGCCGTCAAAACCGATTTTGTCTGCATGGGCGACCGCCATGTGAAGAAAGGCAGCAAGATGATCGAGTTCCCTTTTCATATTGGTATTAAGCAGCGTGGAATATCCTTCTCTGCCTCCCCAAAAAGTATAGCCCAGGCCGTCGAGTTCTTTGGTTGATTCCAGAGCCTTTTTCACCTGAGCACCTGCGTAAGCATAGATATTGGCGTCGGGCGAAGTGGCTGCGCCCTGTGAATAACGGGGATGAGCAAACAGACAGGCTGTTCCCCATAGCAATTTCACTCCGGTTTCTGTCTGCTTTTGTTTGAGCTTGGCCACCACTTGGTCGAGGGCGGCATTAGAGGCGGATAAGTCGTTGAGTTCTGGGGCGATATCTCGATCGTGCCAGCAATAATATTCGATTCCCATTTTATCAAGGAACTCAAAAAAGACATCCACTCGGGCGAGTGCGTTTTCCACTGAATCGCTTCCGTCATCCCATGGCATCTGAGCAGTTCCTCCGCCAAACGGATCGGCTAGGACATTGCGCATTACATGCCAGTAGGGAGCTGCAAAGCGCAGGTGTTCTTTCATGGACTTCCCGGCAACCATTTCTTCCGGGTTGTAGTGTTTGAAAGCAAAAGGGTTTTTTGAGGATGATCCCTCGTACTGAATTTTTTCGCAGGGGAAATGAGCCATGATGTCTATCGGTTTCTAGGTTTTGTTAAGGGATGGAATAAATACACCATAATTCTTTGCCTTGTTGGGTAAATCCGCAAATTGCGTATTAATTCTGTTGAATTCCGTCATTTATCAGTGTCTGATTATTTATTTGAGCCAACCAATTGCAATTATTATGACGGAAGTCTTTCTTCGTCGACTAACTCCTTCGCTCGCATCTTTTGCTGGGAGGGTTCAGGACTATCGTATCTTAAGCATTCATCGAAAAATAGAGGAACTTGAGGCACTAATCGATCAGATAAAACCTCGAGGGATTATTCTCGAACGACTGCCCAACCGTGCAGATGAACTGATCAAGTTATGCGGCAAAACACCAACTGTTCTGCTTGCCACTGATGATTCAATTCCGGGATGTGTCTCTCTCGATGTCGACGACTGGGCAGTGGGGCGTGAAGCTGCCGAGGCCTTTTCTTATGCCGGCTTTCGAAGCTTGGCTTGCCTTGGTAATGGCACACCGTATTCCGATCAAAGGATTGAAGGTTTTCAGAAAGGTATGGTTGGTAAAGGAATGCCATTTTCGGTTTTTACCGAATCTGGATTTGATGATGCTCGGTATAGTGAATCATTTCGTCCACCGAGTAAAAAGCTTCAAGGTTGGCTCCAAAAACTACCTAAGCCAGTCGGAGTTTTTGCTGTGCATGATCCGCTTGGGCGTTTTCTGTGCGGTGCTTGTTCGCAGTTGGGCATTGAAGTACCTCACGAGGTAGCGGTAATTGGAGCAAATGATGACCCTCTTGTCTGTAATCTTACCTATCCCACACTTTCCAGTGTATCGATTCCTTGGGATGCATTAGGGGAAAGGCTTGCTCGATCTATGGACGAGTTAATCAAAAGCCCGAAAGGAAACTATGCCCCCATTTGCATTCCGCCAACAGGGGTATCCTTAAGGCATTCCGCCAATCATCTTGCGGTGGAAGACCCTATCCTTCGTCGGGCAATGTCATACCTTACTGAACGAATTCAAGAGCCAGTGTCGGTAGGGGTAATGTGCCATGACCTACGAATTGCCAGGCGTACATTGGAAAGGCGTTTCAAAGGTTATTTCAAAATAACTCCGTGGGAAATGCTTTGTCGTCTTCGAGTAAACCACGCCAAGCAGTTACTTGCCGAAACCAATCACTCTATTGCTGGTGTATCGGAACTGTGTGGTTTTAATGATGCTGAGCGCATGACTGTTGTCTTTAATCGGGTGCTTGGAAAACCTCCTTCATCCTTTCGTAAGTCCATCCGTGCAGGGGTTAGCTTTTAATTTTTTCGTTTAATTTTCTTAGTTGCGGGAGCTACTAAATATGAGCCGAATTTTAACTCTTCACTTTATTGTCTTAATGTGTCTGGGAACAACTCTTTTGGCAGAGTCTCCCTCGGTGGCAAAATTTGGAGCAGTGAATGGGGTAGAGCAAATGCTCGAGATATTAGGTACTCGTAAGATCAGTGGGGTATATCCTCATCTTACCACCTATTCCCAAAGCCGAAAAGATGGGCGCTTTTTCAAACAGGGTCATCAGGAATGCGGAATCGGCGCGGTTGTGCCATGGGCAAACAAGTTGTGGATGATTACTTATGCACCGCACATGCCTCGTGGGTCAGATCATAAGTTATACTCCATTGATGAAAACTTAACCATGACTCTTCATCCAGAGAGCGTGGGAGGGACCCCTGCTGCACGCATGATTCATCACGAGTCCGAACAACTCTTTCTTGGCCACTATGTAATAGATAAAGCAGGATCTATCAGGGTGATTAGTCCGAAAAAAATGCCCGCCCGGGTAACCGCAATTATGCGACACCTCAAGGATCCAGAAAACTTTGTTTATCTCTACGATATGGAAAATATGTTTTATGAAATCAATGTACATACACTTGCTTTCACAAAACTTTTCCAAGACCCAATTCCAGGATATCATGGCAAAGGAGGATATACTTCCCAGGGTATGGTGGTCGTATCCAACAATGGTGAGACCAGTGCTGAACACCTTGACCAGTCGGATCATTGGCAGGTTTCCAAAGATTTTAAAAAGCGCGGAAGCGAGGATCGGGGTTGTCTTGCCACTTATGACGG
>JAQXCL010000162.1 GCA_029251885.1 Opitutales bacterium
GGATACGCCTAGCAATTACCTGGGTATATTGTGAACCGAAATCGAGAACCAAAATGGTTTGAGGCATGTTTAAAAGGGGGTTAAATAACAAAAGGGATGATTGATAAGATTAATCCCAAGAACCTGCAATCCCTATTCTAAACTGATCAATGTCTCAAACTGATAATTGATCAAAAGTTACACTGATGCCACTGTATTGAAAAAATGGTGACCTAATAAATTAAAATTCTATTTTTCCGCAGATGAATCATCTGCAGTATCATCTTTGCTTTCTTTCCCTGAACTATCTTTTGCTGAGGTAGAAGCTTCTTCTGACTTATTACCTGCTTTTTTAGTTGGAGACTTGGCTTTCTTTTTAGACTTACCTGCTTCTTCAATATTTGAGGCGGTTTCGGAAGTTTCAACAGGAGTGTTCTCTGTTGTGTCGTCTACTGTTTTAGCTTCTTTTTCAGAAGTATCTTTTTCAATAATACTTTCTTGAGGCTCTTTCGTTTTTGAAGGTGCTTTCTTTTTCTTAGACTTTTTCTTTGGTGCTTCCTCAACAAACTCAATAAGTGCCATATCCGCAGCATCACCAAGACGAGGTAAGGCTAATTTATAGATACGAGTGTAACCTCCTTTACGAGCAACGAATTGGTTAACCAACTCGTCAAACAACTTAGCTACAGCTTTTTTATTACGCAGACGTGCAATCGCAAGCCTACGGAAGTGCATTTTTCGGGCAGAATCTTCAGAACCGTGAGCCTTCTTGGCCAAGGTAATTAGTTTTTCGACTGCAGGACGTAATGCCCTAGCTTTAGCTAAAGTGGTTTTGATGCGTCCATGCTCAATGAGCGAGCAAGATAAATTGGCCACCAATGAAACTCGGTGGGCTGATTTGACGCCCAACTGATGATTGTGCTTGCGATGTCTCATGGGGAATAACTACGGGAGAAGTTGATTAATTGGTTGCAGGTTCTAAAAGACGATTCTCAAACTTCATGCCAAGAGATAGTCCGAGTTGTTCAAGTTTGGCTTTGATCTCGTTAAGAGACTTTTTACCAAAGTTTCGATATTTTAACATTTCAGGCTCAGATTTTGTTGCTAGTTCACCAACGGTTACAATGTTAGCATTGTTAAGGCAATTGGCAGCACGAACAGATAGCTCAATCTCATTAACACTCATACCAAGCAAGTTCTTCAACCTATTTTGTTCCTCGCTCACTTGTTTCGTATTACTCTCAAATTCAATTTGCTCTTCGCTTATTTGGTCAAATACATCCAAGTGATGACGAAGTATGGCAGCAGATTGCTTAAGTGCATCGTCTGGAGAAATTCTACCATCAGTATGAATCTCAAGGATTAACTTATCATAATCAGTCATTTGACCGACCCGAGTGTTTTGCACATCGTATTTTACTAGTTTAACAGGACTGTAAAGCGCATCCACATTGATCACACCAATTGGTTGGTTATCCTCTTTACTATCTTCACCTAAGCAAAAACCGCGACCAACAGTTACATTCAACTCAGCAAATACTTTTTGTTTGCGGTCGGTGGTCAGAATTATTTGTTCTGGGTTTATAATCTCAATGCCTTCGATTGGAGCAATATCGCCAGCTGTAACTACGCCTTCTTTTTCAACATCTAGTGTGATGACTACAGATTCTGCCTTGTGACTTATGATAAGTACTTTTTTAAGATTGAGCACGATGTCAGTTACATCTTCAACGACACCATCAACACTTTGGAACTCATGTTGAACTCCATCCATCTTTATTGAAGAGATGGCGGCACCTTCTATTGAACTAAGAAGAACGCGACGGAAGGCATTACCTACGGTATGTCCGTAGCCAGTTTCGAAAGGATCAGCAATAAACTTTGCAAACTTATCTGTCGCAGTTTCTTCCTCTTTGATTAAACGGTTTGGTAGTTCGAATTTTCCAAGTCTTGTAGCCATGGTAATAGTCGGTTTTGGGTATTGTTAAAAAATTAGCGACTGTAGAACTCAACGACGAGTTGTACATTAATACTTTGTTCAAGTTCATCAGGCTGAGGCAGCCTAGACACCGTGCAATGCAAGGAGTCAGATTTGACCTCTAGCCATGGTGGGGTGTTATTATATTGTGAACCATCCAAGTTACGGGTTGCTACTTGGCGAGAGGAAGTTTTTTCCCGGACGGTCAAAACATCACCAACAGAAACGACATAACTTGCAATATCTACTTTTCTACCATTCACTAGTAAGTGACCGTGGTTTACAAATTGACGAGCTGCTTGGCGAGTCTTGGCAAAACCAGATCGGTATACCACATTATCGAGTCGCGTTTCCAAATAAGTAAGAAAGTTTTCACTGGTTATACCAGGCCTTCTTTTTGCTTTTTGAAAAAGATTACGGAATTGCTTTTCAGTAAGGCCGTACATCATGCGCAACTTTTGCTTTTCCAAAAGTCTGGCACTGTAATCGCTAGCTTTTCTGCGGAAACTAGCTCCGTGTTGTCCAGGAGGGTAAGTACGGCGCTCAAAAGATTTATTCGCAGGAAAGATCGCCATTCCAAAACGGCGATTTATGCGTGTGGTAGGTCCTGTATATCGTGACATTTTTAAATAAGGTAGATAGGGGGAAAATTAAACCCGACGCCTTTTGGGTGGCCGACAGCCGTTATGGGGAACAGGAGTTACATCAATAATAGCGGAAACATTAAAACCTAAACTTTGCAAAGCTCTTATTGCAGAATCTCGACCCATACCTGGACCTTTAACCTTTACTAAAACTTCTTTCATTCCATGAGACATTGCAACTTTTCCAGCATCCTGAGTTACAATTTGAGCTGCGTATGCGGTAGATTTTCTTGAGCCTCTAAAATTGCATTTTCCAGAGCTTGACCAAGAAATTACATTACCCTTTATGTCAGTAAAAGAAACCTTGGTATTATTAAATGTAGCAACAACATAACATATTCCAGAAGTTATGTTCTTACTACCTTTAGCCTTTCGTATCTTTACCTGTTCTATATTGGCACCAAGCAAATCTGCAGCAGATTCCTCCTTTTTTTCAGGTTTTGCTTCTTTAGTTTGGTCTGAAGGGGAACTGGTACTATCAGTAGCTGTTTTGGCTGACTTTTCGGCAGTTACAGGAATGTCCTGTTCCTCTTTAATTACTTTTTTTTCGTCTTCGGTCATGGAAATTGGGGTTGAAAAGGTTTAGCTCTTACGGACTACGCCAACAGTTTTGCGGCCACCTTTGCGAGTTCTTGCATTGGTTATTGTACGCTGTCCACGAACAGGTAAACCTCTTTGGTGCCTGAGTCCGCGGTAGCTACGAATGCTTTGTAAACGCTTGAGATTATTGGTGATTTGGCGACGAAGGTCACCTTCAACCATAACTTTATTATCAATTATATAATTGCTTATAAGACTAAGGTCTTGTTCCGATAACTCTTGAGTTCGTTTATCAGGATCGATTCCTGTTTCCTCAAGAATTTTAAGTGCTCTGGTTGGTCCAATTCCGTAAACATACCGCAATGAGTATGCAATTTTTTTACGGTTTGGAATATCTACTCCTAATAATCTGGCCATAATTTTATATTTTTTAAAGATTACAAATTTTAGACTCCCTTAAAAAAGTAAGCGAGCAACCCAAATGCAAACAGTGCAATCGAAATGATAATGAGAGGTCTCCATTGAGCTTCAAAGTCTTTTAATTCAAGAGATTCAATACCTCTGTTCGAAGTGGCCGAACGGCCACGTATTCTTCCTTTACGAAGGAATCCATCATAATGTCTCTGTAGCAAAAATGTCTCTATTTGACGCATAGTATCAAGCACTACACCAACAATAATTAACATTCCAGTACCTCCAAAAAAAGTGGCTACATTGTAAGAAACATTGGCTGTCTTAAATATAAAGTCAGGAAAAACGGCAATAATAGTTAGGAAAATTGCACCAGCCAAAGTAAGCCGAGTCATCACAAAATCCAAGAACTTTGCAGTATGCTCACCTGGCCTTACGCCAGGAACATAACCACCGTTCTTCTTTAAATCATCAGCAATCTGTACGGGTTTGAACATTATTGATACCCAAAAGTAACTGAACACAAGTATCAGACCACCATAAACTAAGTAATAAAACCAACCACGGCCAGCAAACGCATTTGCTAAATCAATTGCCCAATTTGTTTCATTAGGTGAATCAGCGATTGCTGCACCTAATGTTCTTAGAAGTTGTGCTGGAAACATAAGAATAGCACTAGCAAAGATTACAGGCATCACACCTGCGTAATTAACTTTTAAAGGCAGAAAAGAACTTTGCCCGCCAAAGACCTTTCTTCCAACCATTCGTTTAGCGTATTGTACTGGTATTTTCCGTTGCGCCTGTGTAACCGCAATAATTCCACCTACAACCAAAAGAAACAATCCAATCATAAGTGCCGCTTTTACAATAACCATATTGTCTTCTGCGGGTGCAAGAAAAACTAATGAATATGCGTCTGCTAAAGCTTTGGGAAGATCAGCAAGAATACCAACGGTTATCAGTAAAGATATTCCATTTCCGATACCTCTTTGTGTAATTTGTTCGCCTAACCACATAAGGATGAGAGAACCAGTTGTAAGAAAGATGATGGTATTGATCAGAAAGAGGCTTTGAGAAGAAGCGACCACAATATGACCAAGGGGTTGGCCGTCTAAACCAATTTCAGAAGGATTAAAGCCTGTTATCAAACTCCCGGGACTATCTCGTAAAGCAACAGCTAAAAGACCACCTTGAACAAGGCAGATTAAAATTGTGAGATATCTTGTATATTGGGAAATCTTTTGTCTGCCTGGCTCACCCTCCTGTTGCAACCTAGCAAGGTGTGGGAATACCGCTCCCATAAGTTGCATAATAATCGAGGCACTTATGTAGGGCATGATACCTAAGGCAAAAAGGGCACCATTGAGAAGCGCTCCACCAGTAAACATATTGTAAAAACCTAATATATCGTTTCCACCGGTGTCACTACGAGTTTGCTCCCTAAGTTCAAAAAACTCCTTTATCGGAGAGGGATCAACTCCAGGTAAAGGTATATTTGCTCCAACTCTCGCAATGAACAACAAAGCTAAAGTGAAGAAAATCTTCTGCCTAAGCTCAGGTATTTTTAAAGAATTGGTGAAAGCAGAGAGCATCTTGAAATTAGGCTAAGGTCACACTACCGCCAGCAGCTTCAATTTTCTTGGTAGCTGAACCAGAGGCAAAATTCACTTCTACTTGTAAAGCTTTTGAAATGTCTCCAGTTCCGAGAATTTTAACAAACTTAGCATTCGAACGAACTAGACCTGCGGCTTTAAGAGTTTCAATATTAACCTTGTCCGAGTTTAAATCAGAAAGTTTACTAAGGTTTACAACAGCTATATCGGTTTGAAAACGAGCTCGATTGAATCCTCTCTGAGGAAGTTTCCTATACAAAGGCATTTGCCCTCCCTCAAATCCTGCTCGAAGAGAATAGCCAGAGCGAGCTCCAGCACCTTTATGACCACGGCAACAAGTTTTCCCGTGTCCATTACCTTCACCCCTGCCCAATCTTCTTTTGTTGCGATTTGCACCAGATGGTAAGTTATGTTCTTTCATAAAAATATAAACAGAAAAGATTAGGAGCTGGCTGGCAGAACAGGAATTTCAACTTCACTTGTAAATGAAGGTCCTTTAACTGTCTCGCCTCTGATTAAAGAAATTTGTTCAGCAGTCCGTAAGTCTCGTAAGCCCTTCATGGTAGCCGCAACAACAGATAATGGATTGTTTGAACCGAGTGATTTTGATAAAATGTTCTTAACGCCAGCAGCTTCAAGGACAGCACGAACTCCACCACCTGCAATGATACCGGTTCCTTTTCTAGCAGGCTTTAGGAGAACTTTACCGCCATCGAAATTAGATAGTATGGAATGAGGTATCGTTTCACCTGTAAGTGAAACTGACTGCATTGACTTTTTTGCTTGCTCAGTACCTTTGCGAATAGCATCTGGAACCATCTGAGCTTTTCCATAACCGTAACCGACATTACCCTTTTGGTCGCCGACTACAACCAGTGCAGCAAAGCTAAACCTGCGGCCACCCTTTACGACTTTTGCACAACGATTTACGTGCACTACTTTTTCAAAAAGTTCATCCTCCTCCGAAACAACTTTATCCGGGGACTTACGAGATTTATTTCTTTTATCAGCCATTACAATTAAAACTCCAATCCTGCTTTACGAACCGTATCA
This sequence comes from Opitutales bacterium, assembly GCA_029251885.1. Lineage (GTDB taxonomy): Bacteria > Verrucomicrobiota > Verrucomicrobiia > Opitutales > Seribacteraceae > Chordibacter. The sequence continues at coordinate 6,219 of JAQXCL010000162.1, forward strand.
GCAAAAACTTTAACACAACCATGATATTTTCTTCCCGAGCGGTCAAAAACAAGAGTTTTATAACCAGCATCCTTAAGGCGTTTACCAATGACAGCACCCACCTTTTCGGATCCAGATAAATTGGGTAAACAACTTTTCAACTCTTTTTCATTAGTTGATACAGCGAGCAAAGTATTCGAGGATTCATCATCAATACATTGAGCATGAATATTTTTATTGGTAAATCGGACGGATAAACGTGGACGATTTTGAGTACCAACAATTTTCTTGCGAATGCGCCACTTTCTTTTCTGTAAAAGTTCTCTTTTTTTTCCTAAATTCATAATATACTAGTTAAGCTGATTTCTTACCTTCTTTACGACGGACATAGTCCCCAACAATACGAACACCTTTTCCTTTATAAGGTTCGACAGGATAGTAGTTTTTAATTTCCGCAGCCAATTGACCTACCTTTTGTTTGTCAGAACCTTCTACATGAATCTTGACGTTATCAGCTACAGTGACACTAACACCTTCCGGGATTGAATGATTAATGGGGTGGGAGTAACCAAGTTCTAGGCCAACTTCAGTACCCTTAACTGCTGCTCGAAAACCAACACCTTCGATTAATAAATCCTTACTGTAAGGTGTGACTACTCCTGTGACCATATTGGCTATTAAAGAACGTATTGTTCCTTGGAGAGCGCGAGTTCCTCTATTTTGATCCTTAGGTATAACAATGATTTCCTGTTCGGAGATGTCCAAGCTTACTGAATCATTGAGGTCCTGCTCTAATTCCCCCTTTGGCCCTTTAACTTTAACAACTTTATTGTCCGTAGTAACACTAACTCCTGATGGAATTTGTATGGGTAAATTTCCTATTCTGCTCATATTAAAATCTCCTACCAAACGCTACAAAGTAGCTCGCCGCCGAGTTTTTCATTCCGAGCAGTACGATTATCAATAATTCCTTGTGGTGTGCTGATAATAGAGATGCCAAGACCGCCTAAAACGCTAGGAATGTCCCTGTACCCACAATACGATCTGCGACCTGGTGTACTGATTCGTTTAATGCCTTTTATTGCATGTGTACCTGAGACATATTTTAACTGGATCTCGATCGACTTGAACCCTTTCTCATTTGCAGTTTCACTGCAATCAGCAACAAATCCTCGGTCCTTAAGAACCTTGGCCAATCCTGCTCGAAGATTAGAATGCGGGTAAGAACAACTAGATTTTCCTGCTAACCCAGCATTTCTAATTACTGTAATGAAATCTCCTATGGTATCGTGAACGGACATAATATATAAAAATAATTAGGGGTTACCAAGAAGCTTTAATCACACCAGGAACTTTTCCTTGAAGTGCAAGTTCACGAAAGGAAATACGAGATAGTCCAAACTTGCGTAATACCGCTCTGGACCTGCCAGTAAGAGAACAACGGTTAACCAAACGCACGGGTGATGAGTTCTTTGGAAGTTTGGTTAACTTAGCCTGAGCAATGTAAAAATCTTCTTCACTTGTATCAGGATTAGATAAAACCTTTTTCAAAGCCTCACGTTTTGCAGAATAACGAGCGACCATTTTAGCCCGCTTCACATTTCTTTGTATTGCTGATTTCTTAGCCATAGTAGTAAAATTTGTAGTTTAAGCAGCTTTTTCAGTGGATTGAGATGCCTGTTTACGAAAAGGCATGCCAAGAAGTTGAAGGAGTTCCATACCTTCCTCATCATTTTTTGCAGTCGTTGTAATGCAAATATCTAAGCCTACATTGACTCGTTGTCTCTCAACATTAATTTCAGGGAAAATACTGTGATCAGTAACACCTAAGGAATAATTTCCATTACCGTCTAGTTTTGCACGAACTCCACGAAAATCACGGATGTTAGGTAAAGAAATGGCAATGAGGCGGTAAAGAAACTCCCACATTTGATTCCCCCTTAAGGTTACCTTTACCCCGACTGGCATTCCTTGCCGTAACTTAAAGTTAGATACACTAATTTTTGCTTTAACAACAACTGGAGCCTGTCCAGATATATTGGCAATGTCATTTTTAAGGTCCTTAACTCCATTTTTATCCATTTCAGCACCAAATGAGGAATTGAGCACAATCTTTTCGATTTTAGGTACTTGGTGCACATTTACAAAACCCAACTTTTTCATTAAAGCTGGAACGACAGTTTTGGTGTAAACTTCTTTTAATTCTGGAGTATTCATGACTGATTTGACGGTAGATCAGCTTGCCTTTTTGACATTTGATAAATGGATAGATGCCTCTCTCTCGACAATCGAACCTTGGGGGTTATCTTGAGTTTTTCTTTCGTGCTTCTTTACGAGGTTAACTCCCTCAACTAAAACACGATTTTTTTCACGAAGTACTTCAAGGATTTTTCCCTTGCTGCCTTTGTGGTCGCCAGCAATTACGACGACTTCGTTACCTTTTTTTAATTTGTTAGCCATTTTTAAAGTACTTCGGGTGCAAGAGATATGATTTTCATAAACTTTTGACGTAGTTCTCTTGCTACAGGGCCAAATATACGGGTTCCTTTAGGTGATCCATCGTTGTTGACAATAACACATGCATTTTCGTCAAACCGAAGGTAACTACCATCGCGACGCCTCATGGGAGATTTCGTGCGGACAACAACAGCTCGTACAACACTACCTTTTTTAACCGAAGCATCCACGGAACTCTCTTTTACATGACAAACGATTATGTCACCAACACCGGCTGTATTCTTAAGTTGACCAAGGCGGCGAATCATACGGACTTGTTTGGCACCAGTATTGTCGGCCACTTGTAATCTGCTAAGTAATTGAATCATGGTGATGCTTTAGATAGTGGGTGCTTTTTCAATCAATTCCAATACACGCCAACGCTTAAGTTTGCTCAAAGGGCGGGAAGAAACAATTCGTACCTTGTCACCCACATTTGAAAGATTTTCTTCATCATGAGCATGAACAGTTGTTTTCCGACGAATTTCTTTTTTGTACAAGGGGTGGGGGGTTTTGTATTCATAAACCACCTTGATGGACTTATCACCCGTCTTTGAACGAACAATTCCGATCAACTGCTTGCGATCGTTTCTTTTTGTATTTTCAGTCATTTAAAGTCTCTAAGTTGTTTGTTTTTTAGCAACTTGAAGTTGTGTTAACAGTCTAGCACGATCTCTTCTAATAGATTTGATCATATGAGGTTTCTCAACCTGTCCAGTTTGTTTGCGTACTTGAAGTTGGAGAAGCTCCTCACCGAGTTCCCTAATTTTCTTTTCAATTTCCTGTGAGGAAAGATCTATAATTTCAGACATTTTCATACTTAATCTAGTAGGAGCGTGCACGAGTTACTAAACGGCAACGAAAGGGAAGTTTCGCATCTGCTAATCCCAACGCTTCACGGGCTAAAGTAAGCGAGCAACCTGCAATTTCAAAAAGAACATGACCGGGTCTGATAACAGCAACCCAATGATCAACTGGACCTTTACCTTTACCTTGGCGTGTTTCTGCAGGTTTTTTGGTAACAGGTTTATGAGGGAATACCCTAATCCAAACTTTTCCTTTACGCTTTAGGTGGCGGTTAATGGTCACACGGGCAGCCTCAATTTGATTAGATGTCATTCTTCCACGTGAAAGCGATTGGATTCCAAATTCGCCAAAAGCAACTGTGTTGCCTCTTGAAGCAGAACCACGAATTCTGCCTCTGTGGACTTTTCTGTATTTTGTACGTGATGGTAAGAGTTTAGGCATAAGACAATTGGTTTAGAAAATTTTATCTTCGTCCTTAAGGCATATCCAGCATTTGATACCAATAATACCGTATACTGTATTTGCTTCGACTAATCCGTAATCAATATTCTCGCGTAAAGTATGTAAAGGTACTCGCCCTTCACGCTGTTGTTCGGTTCTAGCAATATCAGCACCAGCTAGGCGGCCTGCACATTGAATCCTAATTCCTTCTGCACCCATTGACATAGTCGTTTGTACAGCTTTTTTCATCGCTCTTCGAAAAGCAATTCTACGCTCAAGTTGAAGAGCGACACTCTCAGCTACTAAAGAAGCTACTAAATCTGGTTTCTTTACTTCTTGAATTTCTAAGCGTACTTCTTTTCCAACTGTACGATTTAAGGAATCCCTAAGAGAATCAAGTTCTTGACCTTTCCTGCCGATCACGATACCGGGGCGAGCAGACCAAATAGTAACACGAGTCCGAGTAGATGCTCTTTCGATTACAATACGAGGAACAGAAGCATAACGGAGTTTCTTTTCTAAAAACCCGCGAATAGCATTATCTTCTTTCATAAAAGAAGCGTACTCGAACTTATTGGCGTACCAACGAGCACTCCAATTTCTACGAACGCTTAATCTAAAACCGATAGGATTTACTTTTTGTCCCATATCTTAAATTTTCTCGTCAGTTAAAGTTATACGCAAATGACTCATGCGTTTTTTGTATGGATGCGCGGAACCTCTTGCACATGGGCGGAAACGTTTTAATGCAGGTCCCTCCTCGACTATTGCTTCGCTAATAAAAAGATCATCCGCATTTAAGTTGGCATTGTTTTCGGCATTAGCCATAGCAGATTTCAAAGTTTTATCGAGCATACGAGCAGCTTTACGGGGAATGTATTTCAAAAGAGACAAACCCTCAGTTGCTTTGCGACCAGGTAATACTCTGGCAACTTCACGAGCTTTCTTAGGAGAAATCCTCATATATTTGGAGTATGATTTTATTTCCATATCTACTTTTGTGTATGAGGATTATGAGACTTAAAGGTACGTGTAGCGGAAAACTCACCCAACTTGTGACCAACCATGTTTTCAGAAACATAAACAGGTAAAAAGTTCTTACCATTGTGCACAGTGAAATTAAGCCCTACAAAGTCTGGAGTAATTGTGGAACGGCGAGACCATGTTTTGATCGGTTTGCGATCACCACTATCTTGGGCTTTTTGAACCTTCTTAATAAGATGAGGATCAACGAAGAAACCTTTTTTAATAGATCTTGTCATAATAAATTATTTTACCCGGCGACCATTTCTGCGAGTAATGATCATTGAATTAGATTGTTTAGACTTCTTTCGGGTCGGAAACCCTTTAGAAAGTTGACCCCATGGAGAAGATGGATGACCACCACCGGAAGTCTTACCTTCACCACCACCCATAGGGTGATCAACGGGATTCATAGCAACACCACGAACTCTAGGACGACGACCCTTCCAGCGGTTTCTACCCGCTTTGCCGATTGTAGCTTTTTGGTGATTGCTGTTGCCCACAGCACCGATTGTAGCTCGGCAATTTGACTTAACTAAACGAATTTCACCGCTGGGAATTTTTAATGAAGCAGAATCTCCATCGATAGAAATTAAACGAGCTTCGCTTCCTGCGGACCTACAAATTTTTGCACCAGCACCTGGAAGCATTTCTACGCAATGAACTTTCGTACCCATGGGCAAGAATTTTAAGGGCATAGCATTACCTGTATTGAACTCAATACTATCATTAGAACTCAATAATACATGCCCGACCTCTACTTGTTCAGGAGCTAAAATGTAGGCTTTTTCACCATCATTGTACTGAATAAGTGCAAGGTTAGCGGTACGATTAGGGTCGTATTCAATAGCGATAACTTCACAAGGTTGATCAACGCGATTTCTACGAAAATCTATTTGACGATAAAGGCGTTTGTGCCCACCACCTCTACGTCTGCTTGTGATACGGCCGTAACTGTTTCTACCCTTTTTTCTATGGTGTCCAGAAGTAAGTGATTTTTCAGGTCTTTTCTTTGAAAGTTCCTGTTTATTTTTAAGGTAAAATCGACCGCTAGGGGTAACGGGTTTTTGTTGTAAAATAGCCATAATATAATTCTCCTATTAAGCGAGATCAATACTGTCGCCAGCTTTCAAAGTAATAATAGCCTTCTTACTCAAAGCAGTATAACCAAGTTTTCCTCTGCGCATCCGATCTCGTTTAGTTTTAGGCTTTTGAATCAAAGTATTGACCTTAGTGACCTTGACACCAAAAGTCTGTTCAATCGCAGTTTTGACATTAGTCTTAGTAGCCTGTGGATAAACAGTAAACACATACTGATTTAAATTTGCCGATAGCATGGTAGCTTTTTCTGTCAGCAAAGCTTCTTTGAGGATAGTTACAGGCTCTTTCATGAATTATCGCTTTGAGAGTTAGATATTTTAGCAACTAAAGAATTAATTCCTTGCAAGCTTGCAACAACTTGCTTGGTTCCAACCAAGTCGAGTGCATTTACATCAATCGCTTTGCTAAGCTTAATTTTTGGTAAGTTTCGTGCGGCTAAACTAAGATTCTTTTCAAAGCTTTCATCAATGATAAGTGTTTTGCCATCGGTACCAATCGTTTTGAGAAGACTAGCAAAATCCTTGGTTTTGTGTGACTTTACAGACCAATCTTCAATAAGGGAAATCGAACCCTCAGAAGCAAGATCGACCAAAGCACGAGTTAGCGCTAGCTTACGTACTTTACCATTAACTTTCTGGGAGTAAGAGCGAGGCTTAGGACCAAAAGCAACTCCACCACCTCTACGTTGGATAGCGTTTTTGTCACCAGCACGACCTGTACCGAGACCTTTTTGACGGTAGATTTTTTTGCCAGAACCAGCAACTTCAGCGCGCGTCTTCGTAGATGCATTCCCTTGTCGTAGGTTAGCCCTGACTGCTAGTACACATTGTCGCAATGCATCAACACCTTTTCCGTCTTCTAGAGAGGGGAAATTTTCAATAGTCGTTTCTTTTGATGAAGAACCGTCTGATTTAAACAATTTTAATTTCATCTTAAAATTCTACTTGGAAGTCTTGAGTTTTTTAGCCACTCGTATGGATAAAATTCCGCCCTTATGACCAGGAATACTACCCTTGATTAAAATTAAGTTTTTCTCAGGTATAGTTTTTACTACCTTAAGGTTTTGAGTAGTGCGCTGCACATCACCCATGTGACCAGGCATTTTCTTATTCTTAAAAACACGACCAGGCCATTGGCAAAGTCCATAAGATCCACCACGACGATGAAACATAGAACCATGAGAAGCAGGGCCACCTCCGAAATTCCATCTTTTAACCACGCCCTGAAAACCTTTTCCCTTGGTCGTTGATACAACATCAACCATTGAAATATCAGCAAAATCAGTGACTGTTATAGAGTTACCTGCCTCAAACTGATGATCAGTTGGGAGACGAAACTCCTTAGATATCTGCTGAGGCTCAGCGTTTGCTTTGGCGGCATGTCCCTTAGTTGCACGGTTTACCTTGTTAGGGCTCTTACCCTTTGGGTTGTAACCAATTTGTACAGAGGCATAACCATCTGTTTCAACTGTCTTCACTTGAAGCACTGGACAAGGTCCAGCTTCAATAATGGTAACAGGGACAAGATTATTGTCTTCGTCGTAGACTTGGGACATCCCAAGCTTTTTTCCTAAAAGTTCAAGTTTCATTCTTTAAGCGGCAGGCGAACTAAAGTTCTTTTGGACCTGCTTTAAAGGGGTTTAGAGTTAATTAATTAGATAGAGAGGAGAGTGATTAAACGTTAATGCTAATTTCAACGCCTGCAGGTAAGTTCAACTTTTTAAGTTCGTCAACAGTCTGGACTGTCGGCTCGATTATATCGATGAGTCTTTTGTGAGTACGAAGCTCAAATTGATCCATAGACTTTTTATCAACATGAGGCGAGCGATTAACTGTGTACCGTTCGATTCTTGTTGGCATAGGAATAGGTCCGGCAACGCGTGCACCAGTTCTTTTTGCCGTGTCTACAATATCGGATGCTGATTGATCAATTACACGGTAATCGAAACCTTTTAATTTAATGCGTATTTTGTGTCCGTTCATAATTTAGCTTCTTGCTGGTTCGCGAGAAGAGGTTTCAACAATATTCTGAATTAAGCTTTGTGGTACCTGATCAAAGTGCGATGGAGTCATAGAGTAATCCGCTCTTCCGGAAGATAGTGATCTCATGTCTGTTGAATATCCAAACATGTTTTCAAGTGGTACAAAAGCATCAATAATACAAACTGTACCACGAGATTCCATACCTTGGATCTGCCCACGACGGCGATTTAAATCACCAATTAATTCACCTTGATATTCATCAGGTGTGGAAACTTCAACTTTCATAATGGGTTCTAAAAGAATTGGTGTAGCCTTCTTCATGGCATCCTTGAAAGCAAAAATGCCTGCCATCTTAAAAGCCATTTCAGATGAGTCAACATCGTGAAAGGATCCATCAACAAGTGAAACCTTAAAATCGATAACAGGGTACCCAGCAATGACACCTCCTTGTGCAGCTTCTTTTATTCCATCTAAGGTAGGCTTAATAAACTCTTTAGGAATAGAACCACCAACGATCTTATTTTCCAACTCTATACCTTTACCCTTTTCCAAACTCTCGATTCGAATAACTGCATGGCCATACTGTCCTCGACCACCTGATTGGCGAACAAACTTACCAACACCCTCGGATGAGGAAGTAATTGTTTCACGATATGCGATCTGAGGTTTGCCGGCAGTAGCTTCAACCTTGAATTCGCGGAATAAGCGATCCCTAATAATATCAAGGTGCAATTCACCCATACCCGCAATAATCGTTTGACCAGTTTCTTCATTACTTGAAAGACCAAATGTAGGATCTTCTTCGGAAAGCCTCTGCAGTCCAATTGACATTTTTTCTTGGTCTGCCTTGGTTGCTGGCTCAATAGACATAGAAATCACTGGCTCAGGAAAAGTTGGGGGTTCGAGCCGAAGGTCTAACGATTTGTCACAAAGTGTATCACCAGTAACAACATCCTTGACTCCGATTAAAGCACAAATGTCTCCTGAATAAGCGACATCAATATCTTCGCGTGCATCAGCTTTCATAATCATAAGCCTTGAAACACGTTCTGATTTACGAGTACGAGGATTATAAAGTGTTGAACCTTTTTTTAATGAACCTTGATAAACACGGTAAAACACTAACTTTCCAACGAATGGATCAGTCATGAGCTTAAAGGCAAGCCCAGCAACCTGCTTAGAGTCGTCAGGTGCGACTTCGACAGGGTTTTCGTCAGAATCCTCACCTTTCATTGGTGGTAAATCTAAAGGGCAGGGTAGGTAGTCAACAACTGCGTCCATCAACATTTGAACACCTTTATTCTTAAATGCACTGCCAGGAATTACCCCAACGAACTTGATTGAAACAGTAGCCTTACGAATTGCTAGGCGCAGTTCATCTTCAGCAATGTCTTCACCTTCAAGGTACTTGTTGGCAATATCGTCATCAAAGTCAGATACAGCCCCAATTAATGATTCACGATACTCGTTAGCCTGATCGATTTGATCGGACGGAATCTCAACAGTATCAAACTTGACTCCACTTTCATCCGTTTCGTCGTAAATGTAGGCAACCATTTTCACAAGATCGATTAAACCCTTAAAGTTTTCCTCAGCACCTATTGAAAGAAAAAGTGGATGGGCATTTGCACCAAGCTTATCTCGCATGGTCTGGAGAGCAGACAAAAAGTCAGACCCCATACGGTCCATTTTGTTAATAAAAGCAAGACGAGGAACATGGTACTTGTCCATTTGCCGCCAAACAGTTTCAGACTGAGGCTGAACGCCTTCCACAGATGTAAACACTGCTACGGCACCATCCAGAACTCTTAAAGATCTCTCAACTTCTGCTGTAAAATCTACGTGACCTGGAGTATCTATTATGTTGATGCGGTGATCGATTCCAGCAAACGGTCCCTCGGATGTAGTCCAACCACAAGAAATAGCAGCAGATGTAATCGTAATTCCACGCTCTCTTTCTTGCTCCATCCAATCAGTTGTAGCGTTACCCTCATGGACCTCTCCGATTTTATGTACAACACCTGAATAAAACAAAACTCTTTCAGTACATGTGGTTTTCCCAGCATCAATGTGTGCCGCAATTCCAATGTTACGAGTGTGCTCTAGGATTGTATTACGAATCGAAGAATTAGCTGGAGACGGTTCTAGTACAGCAGTCATAGTAAAAATTACCAACGCAAATGAGCAAAAGCACGATTAGCCTGAGCCATCTTGTGTGTTTCCTCACGTTTTTTAACAACAGAGCCAGTGTTATTGTAAGCATCAATAAGTTCGCTAGCTAGGGCTTCAGCCATTGGAGTACCCTTGCGACCTGAAGCAGCATTTACAACCCAGCGGAATGCAAGGCTTTGTTGGCGTTCAAATGCAACCTCTATTGGAACTTGATAGGTCGCACCACCAACTCGGCGACTTTTGACCTCGATTTTTGGGCGAATATTTTCAAGTGCACCCAAAACTAGATCAACAGGGTTTCCTTTTTCTAATTTCTCGGCCATCTTTTCGATAGCGGTGTAAACAACACGTTGAGCAACAGACTTTTTCCCGCTAAACATAACCATGTTTATCAAAGAACTGATTAAAGTACTTCCGTGGCGGGGGTCAGGGAGCACAGGGCGCTTATTAGCTTGACGACGACGAGACATAATAAATTAGCTTTTAGGTTTTTTAACTCCGTACTTCGAACGGCTGCGGCGTCTTTTCTCAACACCTTGACAGTCTAGAGTGCCACGAACAATGTGATAGCGAACACCATTTAGGTCCTTCACTCTTCCTCCGCGAAGCAAAACAATACTGTGCTCTTGCAAGTTGTGACCTTCATCTGGAATGTAAGCAATAACTTCATAACCAGTAGTCAAGCGGACTTTAGCAACTTTTCGTACAGCCGAATTTGGTTTCTTTGGAGTACGTGTAGTTACTTGAACACAAACACCCCTACGAAAAGGACAAGCCTTTAAAGCAGGAGATTTCGTCTTAGATTTTTGCAGGCGACGATTTTTTCGAACCAATTGATTGATCGTGGGCATAGTGGATATTTCAGGGTAAAGGATCTAAAGTAAATTTTATTTCAATAAGATCAAGCTATAAATGAATGGTGTGTGAAATTAGGCAGTCATCGATTCAGTGGCAGCAGCACCAAGTGTATCTACTTTCAAGCGTCTCCATTTCGGCAAGCCTGTACCAGCTGGGATCAAATGCCCCATTATCACATTCTCTTTAAACCCGTTCAAATCGTCAACTTTTCCAAGAGTTGCTGCATTAGTTAACACTTTAGTCGTTTCTTGAAACGATGCGGCAGAAATAAAACTGTCTGTTTCTAGTGATGCTTTAGTAATTCCAAGTAGTATTGGTTCGGCTTCAGCAGGCTTACCACCTTTTTGAGCAATAGATTCATTTGTATCCAAGAAAGCGAATCTATCCACTTGATCGCCCCAGAACAATTCTGCATCACCCGGATCAGTGATACGAATTTTAAAGAGCATACGTGAAATGATAACTTCCAAATGTTTGTCATTAATTGTAACACCTTGCAAACGATAGACCTTTTGAATCTCTTCAATCAAGTACTCCTGAACTGCAGAAGGTCCTAAAATCTCAAGTATCTCATGTGGATCCTTTGCTCCCTCAGTAATTAATTGACCCTTATGAACCATGTCACCGTGTTGAACTAAAACATGCTTACCGTGCGGGATTAGATGTTCTTCAACTTGACCGGTATCTTCATTGGTAACTAATAGACGCTTTTTGGAGCGCAAAGTACCTGCTTCAGTAATAATACCATCAATCTTCGCCATTTGACCAACATTTGCTTCTTTCGGCCTGCGGGCTTCGAATAGTTCAGCCACACGCGGTAAACCACCTGTGATATCTTGGGTTTTGGAAGCTTGACGAGGAGTCTTAGCGATAATAGAGCCCGCATCAATACGCGTACCCTCATCAACGGCAACTTGTGCTCCAGTTGGTACCGAATAAGTTGCGATTGCTTTACCTGAAGAATCTTTGACTATGATCTGGGGATTCAAATCTTCCTTGTGCTCAATCACAACCATTGATTTACCCCCTGAAGCATCCTTTTCAACTTTAGTGGTTACACCAGGTAGCATATCTTCAAAACCAATCATTCCTTTCTTCTCAGAAAGAATAGGGATATTGTATGGATCCCATTGAGCAAGTAGTGTGGATTCTGCTACATCTTCATTATCCTTAAAATGAAGAAGTGCTCCGGCAGGAACAGGATAGTCATCTACAATCCGTCCGTCAGGGTCTAAAATTTGAATAGATCCAGTTTTATTAAGAGTTACCTGCTGACCATTAGCCAAAGTTACCAATCGTAAACCGACAAACTTAAGTTTTCCGGCTTTTCTGATGTGAATAACAGGTTCCTCTCTTCCAGCACTTGCAATTCCCCCGATATGGAAGGTACGCATCGTTAACTGAGTTCCAGGTTCTCCGATAGATTGTGCAGCAATAATTCCTACAGCTGAACCTTCTTTAACCAATGCATTTGTGGAGGGATCAATCCCATATTCCAGAGAAGTCATCCCGTTTTTAATACGGGTTGATAGAGGAGACATTACTCGGACCCGAGTGATTCCAGAAGCGTCCAAATTATCTGCGATTTCTTCAGATATTAGAGATCCGGAAGAAACTAAAATTTCGCTAGGATTAGAAGGATTAGCAATATCTTCGGAAGAGTAACGTCCAATGACTCGATCTCGTAACGGGACAATTTCATTGTCACCTTCCATAATCGCTTTCTTTACAACGCCATCTCTCCGACCATCGTCCTTCATGGCAATAACACAATCCATTGCCACATCACAAAGTTTCCTAGTGAGATATCCAGCGTCTGCAGTCTTAAGGGCAGTATCAGCTAGACCCTTTCGAGCTCCGTGAGTGGACATGAAATATTCAAGAACCGAAAGTCCTTCACGAAATGATGATAAAATTGGTTGTTCAATAATCTCACCAGATGGTTTAGCCATTAATCCACGCATTCCACAAAGCTGACGAACCTGCTGCCTGTTTCCACGAGCACCCGAATCCATCATTAGGTATACAGGGTTTATGGTATCTTTGCCCAGGTTGTCTTCAAGGGAAGTAAATACATTCTTTGCAATGTCATCCGTCGCAGTTGTCCAAACATCAATAATCTTATTATGTCTTTCGCCACGGGTGATAATGCCTTTCCTAAATTGATCTTCAATTTTATCAATTTCTTTTCTTGCTACAACAATACGGTCTTTTTTCTCATCTGGTATTATCATATCAAAGATTCCGATGGAAATACCCGCTTTAGTAGCCATCTCAAAACCCATTTCTTTGAGTTTATCCAGAGCATTTATTGTGCTTTGTTTTCCGGTTAAACGATAGGTTTCTAAGATTAAATCTCCTAAGTCACCTTTAAGTGCAGGTTTGTTAAAAAATCCAAGTTCTTCAGGCCAAATTGTGTTGAAAAGTACTCGACCAACAGTTGACCTAACTACGCTCCTTCCAGGAATTCCGAAATGCGTCGTCTTTCCTTGGTCGGGATTTTGCAGATCAATCCAATCGTGAAGGTTTAGAGCTCCATCCTGCAAAGCACACAGCGCTTCTTCGAGAGATCCAATTATAGGAACTCGTACATCTTCCGCAGGCATCTCTTTCTTGGGGTTCATGGTAAGAAAGTACGATCCTAGTACAATATCCTGAGAAGGAGTAAGAATCGGTTTACCACTGGATGGAGAAAAGATGTTGTGGGATGCCATCATTAACAATTTAGCCTCCATGACTGCTTCAACTGAAAGAGGCACATGTACGGCCATCTGATCTCCATCAAAATCGGCATTATATGCTGTACAAACCAACGGGTGAACACGGATGGCATTACCCTCGATTAAAACTGGTTCGAAAGCTTGAATCGAAAGCCGGTGAAGGGTAGGGGCACGATTTAGTAAAACGGGGTGACCTTTGGTAACCTCCTCCAGTATATCCCATACTTCAGGTGAACGTGTTTCGATCATTTTACGAGCACCACGCACCGTATGAACAAAGCCAAGTTCTTTGAGCCGCCGAATAATAAAGGGCTCGAATAAAATAAGTGCCATTTTCTTGGGTAATCCGCATTGATGCAATTTAAGCTCGGGCCCAATTACAATCACGGATCTTCCAGAGTAATCTACACGTTTTCCTAAGAGATTTTGGCGAAAACGTCCCTGTTTTCCTTTGAGCATGTCACTCAATGATTTTAATGGACGATTACCAGATCCAGTTATAGCACGACCATGCCTTCCATTGTCGAATAATGCATCAACGGCTTCTTGAAGCATTCTTTTTTCGTTATGGATAATAACATCAGGTGTCTTAAGCTGTAAAAGATTCTTTAGACGATTATTACGGTTAATAACCCTGCGGTAGAGATCATTCAAATCACTTGTTGCAAATCTCCCACCTTCAAGTGGTACGAGCGGACGAAGGTCTGGTGGAATGACTGGAATAGATTCAAGAACCATCCATTCAGGAGAAGCTTCAGATTGGAGAAAGCCTTTTATCACTCGCAGACGACTGGCGAGCTTTTTCTTCATTTGCTTGGACTTAGTATCGTGAATTTGGTCATACAACTCATCCAATTCATCTTGAAGATCAAGACGACTTAGAACATCACGAACTGCTTCTGCTCCCATTTTCGCCTCAAATTCGTCACCATATTCATCAACAGCTTCACGATATTCTTTGTCTGATAATAGTTGCCTGTCTTCCAGTGGCGTGTTGCCCGGATCAGTTACAAGATATTGCTCATAATAAAGAACGCGCTCTAAACTTTTAGCGGTCATATTCATGAGTAGCCCCAAGCGACTGGGCATACTCTTTAAGAACCATATGTGTGAAACTGGTACTGCGAGATCTATGTGTCCCATTCTGTCTCGACGCACCCTTGATACAGTAACCTCAACACCACAACGGTCGCATACAACACCTTTGTACTTTATCCTTTTATATTTACCGCATGCACATTCGTAATCTCGGACGGGTCCGAAAATCTTTTGACAAAATAATCCACCTGGTTCCGGCTTAAATGTACGATAATTTATGGTTTCAGGGTTCTTAACTTCACCCTTAGACCAAGAACGAATAATGTCAGGATCTGCAACAGTTATGGATACTCGATCCGTTGGTCCGACATCTACTCCAAGTGCTTCGTTTAATGCTTCTACGCTCATAATATATACTGCTTAAAATTTAAATTTGGGATATTCTTTTGCTTAGTAAACTTACAAACCATCTTCCCCACGTACGCGAATGTCTAAGCAAAGGCTTTGCATTTCCTTCATAAGAACATTGAAGGACTGTGGCGTACCAGCTTGTAAGGAATTATCCCCTTTTACTAGGGATTCATAGATTTTGGTTCTGCCAAGAACATCATCGGATTTGACCGTTAGAATTTCCTGCAATGTATAAGCTGCTCCATAAGCCTCTAATGCCCAAACTTCCATTTCACCAAACCTTTGTCCACCGTATTGAGCTTTTCCTCCAAGAGGTTGTTGCGTGATAAGACTGTAAGGACCGACTGCACGAGCATGTATCTTACTTGTTACAAGGTGGTTAAGCTTAAGCATGTACATATAACCAACCACGATCTGTTGATAAAAAGCTTCGCCTGTACAACCGTCATAGAGAGTAGACTTACCATTTTCTGGAAGTTCTGCCTCTTTGAGGTACTCTTGAATCTTAGATTCAGGCATACCATCGAAGATTGGAGTCGCAACTTTAAGTCCAAGTTTTTTACAAGCCCAACCGAGGTGAGTTTCTAAAACCTGTCCAACATTCATCCGACTTGGTACACCTAACGGATTAAGACAAATTTCTATCGGCGTTCCATCCGGAAGAAATGGCATATCTTCCTCGGGGACAATTTTAGCAACTACGCCCTTATTTCCATGACGACCGGCCATTTTATCTCCAACTCGCATTTTTTGCTTTTTGGCGACAAACACACGAACATTTTTAATTGCACCTTGATCAATCGAATCGCCTTGCTCAATAGCCTCTACTTTGCGCTCCCTGTCATCTTCTAGATCTTGGAACTTGGATTCGTAACTTTCAATAATTTCGAAAACCTTAATCCTAACTGGCGAAGGGGGAATATCGATAAAACGATGTACGGAAGACAGCCTACGCAATAGGGTTTTTGTAATCTTGCGATTTGCTGGGATAATTATGTCTCCCGTTTCTGAGTTTGTTACATTTAAGGGTATTTTTTCTCCCAGTAAAATGTTAGACAACGATTCAGTCAATTGAGCCCGTAAGTCTTCTGTTTGATTTCTGAAATCTTCCTTAATTTGCTTTAATTGACGACGGAAATCAGATGGAGATAATTTCTCTTGCTCGGCATCTGTGCGACTGGATATTTTTATATCCATGACGATTCCTTGAGTTCCAGAAGGAACCCTGAGGGAACTATCCTTAACATCTGCAGCTTTTTCTCCAAAAATAGCACGAAGTAATTTTTCCTCTGGTGCCAAATCCGTTTCGCTTTTGGGAGTGATTTTGCCAACCAGAATATCACTCGGTTTTACTTCAGCACCAATTCGGACTATACCCAAGTGATCCAGATTGCGTAATGCTTCTTCTCCAGCGTTAGGGATATCACGTGTAATTTCTTCTGGTCCTAGTTTAGTATCTCTAGCGGTAACTTCGAATTCTTCAATGTGTATTGAAGTGTAGATGTCGTCTTTAACGATTTTTTCTGAGATTAGGATAGCATCTTCGAAATTATACCCTTTCCATGGCATGAATGCGACGAGGATATTTCGTCCTATTGCTAATTCTCCGTTATCAGTACTTGCTCCATCTGCTAAAGCTTGTCCAAGAATTACCTTATCTCCCTTTCGGACAATCGGCTTTTGATTAAAGCAAGTCCCAGAGTTTGAGCGAAGATACTTCCGAAGGTCATAACAATAAATTCCTCTCTTATGATCGCTTCTTGGTTCCTTGAGAAAACGTGGTGGTAAAGTTCCATCATCAGATACAACAATACGATTACCGTCAGCCATCGCGACAACTCCTTCAGATTCTGATACGGTAACAGTTTTCGAGTCTTCAGCTACTTTACTTTCAATACCCGTTCCAACAAAAGGTGCCTCAGTTTTTAATAAAGGAACCGCTTGACGTTGCATGTTTGCTCCCATTAAAGCACGGTTCGCATCATCATGCTCAATAAAAGGAATGAGCCCAGCAGCTACAGAGACTACCTGCTTTGGGGATACATCCATGAAGTTTATATCCTCTCGATCATATTCCTGAACTTGATCGCGGTAGCGACATGTCGGTCTACCCTGTAACTTTAGTGTTTTGGCATCTATTTCACTATTAGCCTGTGCAATTATATACTTTTCTTCCTCAAAAGCGTTTAAATAAACTACATTTTTAGGATTTTTGTCTACAACACCTTTGCTGACCCGGTGATAAGGAGATTGAAGAAATCCAAATTGATCTATTTTTGCATATGTAGAAAGGGTATTAATCAATCCAATATTAGGTCCTTCAGGGGTCTCAATTGGACAAATTCGTCCATAATGAGTAGGATGAACATCACGGACTTCAAAACCAGCTCTTTCCCGATTAAGTCCACCTGGCCCTAACGCTGAGAGCCTTCTTTTGTGGGTCATCTCAGCTAACGGATTAATTTGGTCCATAAACTGACTGAGCTGACTGCGTGCAAAAAAGTCTCTAATTACAGTGGTTAAAGCTTTTGGATTTATGAGCTTGCCTGGTGATAAACTTTCAACTCCTTGGTCATAAAGAGTCATGCGTTCTCTAACGACTCTCTCGGTACGAGCTAGTCCACTACGGCAAACATTAGCAAGTAATTCACCAACAGTACGGACACGACGATTTCCCAAGTGGTCAATGTCGTCTATCCCCATATCGAAAATAGAACCAGCATCTTCACGTGCCATTTGTTCATCAGATTTACCCCGTTTTAGATCGGTAAGCTTTCGGGTTGCTGCTACTAAATCTTCTACAGTTGTAACTCTTACCTCCAGCGGTGAATCAAGGCCTAACTTCAAGTTAAGCATATGCCTACCCACTTTGGCTAAATCATATCTTTTTGTATCAAGAAAGAGTCTATTAATCAAGGCCTCAGCATTAGCTTTGTGCGGTGGCTCGCCTGGGCGGAGTTTTTTATAAATTTCTTTAAGCGCCTCTTCTTTATTTTTGGAAGTATCTTTCTTTAAACAACGAATAATAGCACCGTCATCAACACTAGTATCGATAGCTTGAAGAGATTTCTCACCAGCCTTCATGAAAGCGCGAAGATAGGTCTTAGTTAAAGGCTCGAAAGCTTTGGCTAGAACAACTCCTTTAGCACGATCGAACATAGGTTCAATCAGCACATAATTAGAAACATTTTCTTTCTTAACGAGATCTTCGATAGATAAAGTTTCTATATTATAAAAGAGGTCTATAATTTTGTGATCCGAATCCTTGTCTTTTTCTGGATCCCAGTCCATCAGTGCTCGAAGAAAAGTTGTAATTAAAAACTTTCTACGTCTTCTTCTGCGGTCGAGGTAAACATAAAGCAATTCGTGCTGATCAAATTGTGCCTCTATCCATGTGCCTCTATCCGGTATTATGCGGAAACCATGCAAAGTTTTACCACTTGTATGAACAGATTCTTCAAAGCTCACCCCCGGTGAACGGTGAAGCTGGCTAACAACTACCCGTTCGGCACCATTAATAATGAATGAACCACGTTCTGTGATGATGGGCAATTCGCCCATAAAAATTTCTTCTTCGCTGTAAAAGGGTTTATTTTGACCTTCTACTTCTAATCTAAGCCTGAGTTTTACTTGTAAAGGTGCTGAGTATGTACTTTTTTGATCGATACACTCAACCTCTGTAAGTTTTGACTCTCCAATCGTATAACTAACATATTCAAGCCTTGATTTTTCATCATAGCTTAAAATAGGAAAAATCTCCCTAAACACTGCCTCAAGACCATCATGCTGGCGGTGGGTAGCAGGTACTTGCCGCTGCAAAAAGTTATGAAATGAATCTACTTGATTTTGGATGAGATTAGGCGGGTCAATGACTTCCTGTAATTTTCCGAAGTTTTGTCTTTTCGATGATTCCATAACGGGGAGAGGGGCAGAAGGGATTAAGAGAGAAATATAAAAGGAAAAGCCGCCGGTACGATTACCGGACGGCTAAACCAAATTAAATTAAAGCAAGAAAAAACATTACTTGATTTCTGCTTTTGCTCCAGCAGTTACAAGTTTCTTGGATACTTCTTCAGCTTCGTCTTTAGACACACCTTCCTTGACAGGCTTAGGTGCACCTTCAACCAATTCTTTGGCTTCTTTTAAACCAAGTCCGGTGATAGCTCGGACTTCTTTGATGACTGCAATTTTATTACCTCCCATTTCGGTAAGGATAACATCGAACTCAGTCTTCTCTTCAGCAGCGTCACCGTCTCCATCACCTCCGGCAGGAGCAGCAACGGCTATAGCTGCAGGAGCAGCAGCACTAACTCCCCACTTTTCTTCGAGCTCTTTGACGAGATCGGCAATTTCAATTACTGACTGGCCACTAAGCCAATCGATTACTTGTTCTTTGGATATATCTGACATAATTAGTTACCTCCTTGCCTGAATAGCATTAGTACCATTTCGGCGTTTAAGAGCTGTGCTCCTAATATCTTCTAGGTTGGTGGTTAACGGTTGATGGTGAAAATGGGTCTAATAGAAGAGACCCAAAATTAAGAATCTTTGCTTTTTGCTTGCAGCACATTAAGTAAACCGCGGGCTGGTTGATTTAAAATAGAAACAACTTGAGTAGCTGGAGTGTTTATTAGTGAAAGGAGTTGAGCTCGTATTATTTCTAAACTGGGAAGTTGAGCTAATTTCTTTACCTCTTGAGCGTTTAAGGCACGGTCTCCTAGTAATCCTGCTTTGACGGAAACTTTTTGCCTAGATTTAAAATATTTACCAAGATCTTTAGCAACACCAGATGCATCATCACCACCTACAACGATGGCTGTGTGTCCAGATAAAAATTCATCAAAATCTGGAAGGTTTTTTTCTTTAGCAGCAAGCCTTAAAGATGTGTTCTTTATAACATGAAATTCAGCCCCACGCTCTGCCAGTTTTGCTCTTAACTCAGAGGTTTCTTCTGAATTAATACCTTTATAATCGGTAAGGAAGAAAAAAGTAGATTTTTCTAAGTGATCGCTAGCTTCTTTGATAAGATATTCTTTTTCGGGTCTCATTTATGTATTTCCTTAAATTAGTTGAGATCAATGGCTAAACTCGGGCTCATCGTGCTACTTATGTGAACATTCTTTATAAATTTACCTTTAAAACCTTCGGGCCTTGATGAACTAACTGCGTCGATAGCAGCCTGTGCATTTTCAAGTAATTTGGGGTGATCGAAAGAACGCTTTCCAACAAGAACGGCCAGGGCACCTGTTTTATCCATCTTAAACTCAACACGGCCAGATTTAACATCCTTTACTGCAGTTGCAAGGTCATCAGTTACAGTTCCTGCTTTAGGTGTGGGCATCAATCCGCGTGGACCAAGTACTCTAGCTACTGAGCGAACTTCCTTCATCGCACTAGTTGTGGATAGAGCAACATCAAAGCCTACCCAACCCTCTTTTACCTTCTTAATCATATCATCAAGTCCGGCAAAATCAGCACCTGCAGACAAAGCTTCATCTGCGTTGTCTGTGAAGACCAAAACTTTGATGTCCTTACCACTACCATGAGGCAAGTTTACCGTTCCACGAACAGCTTGCGAACTCTGCTTAGGATCAACTCCTAAGGAAACTGAGACTTCAATTGATTCATCAAACTTCACTGGATCAAACTTTTGTAAAGCAACAAGGGCGTCGCTCAAGTTATTGGTCTCGGAAGTGATGCTGCTAGCTGAACTCTTATATCTTTTACTTCGGGATTTCATATGGTGTTCCGTGAGGGCTAAATTATTTCTATACCCATACTGCGGGCAGTTCCTTCAATGATTCGACACGCAGCATCATCACTGTTGGCATTAAGATCTTCTTTTTTGGTATTAACAATTTCGAGAACTTGCTCGCGAGTAACCTTCCCAACCTTATCACGATTAGGGATAGATGACCCTTTTGCTAAACCAGCAGCCTTTTTGAGAAGGACAGATGCTGGAGGAGATTTTAAAATAAAACTAAAAGAGCGATCTGCGTATACAGTTATTACCACTGGCAAGATTAACCCAGCTTTATCCTTGGTTTTGGCGTTAAATTCTTTGCAAAAACCCATGATGTTTACACCTTGGGCACCTAGAGCAGGTCCAACAGGTGGTGCCGGGTTTGCGGCACCGGCAGGTAATTGCAATTTGATTAGTCCGACAGCTTTTTTTGACATAATAAATTATTCCTCTTCAGCTTTTTCTACTTGCCAAAATTCGAGTTCTACAGGCGTAAATCTTCCAAAAATAGAAACTGAAACCTTCAAGGTTCCTTTGGTAGGATCAATTTCATCAATATCACCTGTTAAATTAAGGAAAGGTCCATCTAATATTTTGACGACCTCTCCAACGGTAAATTGAACTTTGGGAACCTCTTTACCAGCAGCATCTTGGACTTGGCGTAAAATTCTACCAATTTCGTCTTTAGAGAGGGCAGTAGGGTTATCCTTTCCGATGAAATTAATTACACCATCAGTTCCCTTAATTTTATACCAGGGATCCTTAAGAAGCATACCATGACGATCAAAAAGCTTCATTTCCACAAAAACATAACCGGGATAAAACTTTCTATCCCGTTGCATTTTTTTACCATTTTTTACTTCAGAAACAGTTTCAATAGGAACCAGAACTTCTTTAAGGCATTGTGCAAAATCTTCGCTTTCCTCCTTATATTTAGCTAGGTATCTACGTACTTTGTCTTCATGGTTAGACAAACATTGTAGAGCATACCATTGGTATTCGGATATTGTAATTTCGCTCATGAATATAACAACAAGACTAGTTAGATCTTAAAAGAAGGGTCGCGTACTCTATCCAATTAGAAAGTGAGAAGTCTGCAACAGAGATGAATAACCCAAGTATAAAAACACCAGCAACGACTACAGCTGTTGACCCACGCAATTCAGCGAAATCAGGCCAAGTAGCTTTTTTAAGCTCAGCAATGGTTTCCTTGTAAAAGGTTCTGAATTTGGAAAAAGGGTTCAAAGTTTGAGAATGTTATAAATGATTTGGTGGCGGGAGAAGAGGGACTCGAACCCACAGCCTACGGTTTTGGAGACCGGTGCTCTACCAGTTGAGCTATTCTCCCAACGCAACCAAAATAGGAATAATTTAGGCTATTTCAGATATGTTGCCTGCACCGATCGTTTTACCACCCTCGCGAATGGCAAAACGCTGACCTGGTTCCATTGCGATCGCCTTTTGCAACTCAATGTTTACCGCCAGGTTGTCACCTGGCATAACCATCTCAACGCCATCGGGTAATTCAACTATTCCTGTTACGTCGGCAGTTCCAAAGAAAAACTGTGGGCGATAACCCTTAAAGAAAGGAGTATGTCTTCCACCTTCTTCTTTGTTGAGGACATAAATTTGTGCTTTCGCTTTAGTGTGAGGCTTAATACTTCCTGGCTTTGCAAGAACATGTCCACGTTGGATTTCATCCTTGTCAATTCCACGTATAAGAATTCCGACATTATCTCCTGCTTGGCCTTGACCCAATTCTTTACGGAACATTTCAACTCCAGTGCAGATTGTTTTTTTGGATTCGCCTAAACCGACAATTTCAATTTCTTCTCCAACCTTGACAACACCTCTCTCAATACGACCAGTAGCAACTGTACCACGGCCAGTAATTGAAAAGACATCTTCAACTGACATCAAGAAGGGCTTTTCGTTATCACGAACAGGTTCTTGAACCACGGAGTCAATAGCCTCCATCAATTTTTGGATAGATCCTAAACCTAAGTCACTCTCCTCATTATCAAGAGCTTTTGTAGCCGAACCACGTATAATTTGTGCGTTGTCACCGTCAAATTCATACTTGCTAAGCAAATCACGAATTTCCATGTCTACCAACTCGAGTAACTCTTCATCATCGCCGGTCATCAAATCGCACTTGTTCAAGAAGACAACCAGATATGGAACATCAACCTGCCGGGCGAGCAAGATGTGCTCACGAGTTTGAGGCATTGGACCCGTAGTAGCGTCTACAACAAGAATGGCTCCGTCCATTTGGGCTGCACCAGTAATCATGTTTTTAACGAAGTCCGCGTGACCAGGACAATCAACATGAGCGTAATGGCGAGCATCTGACTCGTACTCAACATGAGAAACGGCGATTGTTACTATCTTAGAGGCATCACGTACTGTTCCACCTTTAGCAATATCTGCATAGGTTTTAACCTCCGCTAATCCTTTTCTTGCCTGAGCATGAAGAATAGCTGTGGTTAAGGTGGTTTTACCATGATCGACGTGACCTATGGTACCGACATTGACGTGAGGTTTATTGCGTTCGAACTGTTCTTTGGCCATTGGTTTGACTAGTTATGAATGATTTGTGATGGAGCCCACGAGCGGATTTGAACCGCCGACCTCGTCCTTACCAAGGACGCGCTCTACCGACTGAGCTACATGGGCGGGAAATCGTAGTGGGGTGGATTTGTGAGAAAAGGATTTAAAATAGATTGTAGAACCTTTCTGTCAAGTAAAGACTACTTTGCATTTATCAATCGATTTGGCTTGAATAAGAATACATATTATAATTTTATGTTTGAATCGTTGCGGGCGTAGCTCAGTTGGTAGAGCACCACCTTGCCAAGGTGGATGTCGAGGGTTCGAATCCCTTCGCCCGCTCCATTTTAGATTATCGCATCAAAAATTTCTTTTTTTCCTGCCATAATATCTGAAAAATTTTCTTCATCCCCAAGTTGTTCAATTCTCATTCCTGCTCCGAGAAGAATAGGGATTAGTGGAAGAATGTCATAAGGTTTTAGTCCTGTATCAACCATTAAATCAGCTTCACCTAAGCACAATAAATAGTATCCATAGCAATCACCCCATGTTCTTGCAATAGCTCCAAGAGTAATTGCTTTTTGCCAGTATTTGTTAATAGGAGAATTAATTATTGTTTGCTGGTCAGTGGTTAAAATTAAAGAGTCCTTCATTCCCGAAAAAGCCTTTGGATTAAGAGACTTTCCATTAATAATCGACTGTTTGCAGTCACCCGATATCCAAGTGTCGTTAATCATTGGCAATCGAAGAAATCCATACATAGGCCTTCCTTTGTAAGTAAGTCCTATTAAATTTCCAAACAGTGGAACTCCTTTCGAGAAACCAAATGTTCCATCGATAGGATCAAGCACCCAAACAAAATCAGCATTTGGATTTATTGGTTCTCTTTCTTCACCCGATATTCCATGATTTGGATAAGCACTTGTAATTTGCTCTCGTAATTTGTCTTCAATTAGAAAATCAACTTCAGTTACCCTCGTTCCATCTTGTTTAAAACTCCAAGAAGTTTTCCCAGATTGATGGTCTTGCAATTTACTGATAACAAAGTCAGTACAAATTACACAGAACTGGCTAAATTCGTTAAATGAAATCATTGAAAGAAAAATTTGGTCGAGTAATAGACTTTGAAGGTTCTAGAAAATCAGGAATTCAGCAAGCTTCTATCATCGATTTCAGAAGTTTTTCGGTTATTAGATCCCATGAATATTTAAAAGGCGATGGAGTCTTTAATGATTGGATTTTAAATTTAATAAATAAAACTCCCAATGATTTTTGGGTATCCCACAACATTTCCATTGAGAAAAACCTTCTTACATCTCAAATGCCCTATTTGATAAAAACTTCTTACAATAAGGATAATATTTTTTGGGGTCCCTGGCTTGACTCACTAAAGGTATACAAAAAGCTTTATCCAAACTTAACTGATTACAATTTAAGAAATTTATGCGATATCTTTCTGACAAAAGAAGAAATTGCAGTTCTTACCAAGGCGTATTGCAAAAGGTCGAAGAAAGCCTATCACCAATCTACCTTTGATTGTTTAGTAACATTTAAGCTAATTGAAAGATTGAAGGATAAAGTAGACTTAGCTTTCTTCTTGGAATGAATCTTGATCAGGAGATGATAAAGAGTCCGCTTCAACAGTTACTACTTCATCCCCTTCATCCAACTTTACAACTTCTGATACTCCGACAAGATGGTCCTTATCTGCTAGATCTACAAGTTTAACACCCTTTGAGCCTCTACTGGTTTCACGTATATTAGTCACTTCGCAACGCACGGCTTGCCCTTTTTTAGTTAACAATAATATTTCACTATCCTGAGCTACACTTAATGCATCACAAACACCGTCGGTGTTCATTGCTGTGACGCCCTGACCACCTCGTTTTCGGGGTGTTGTATCTTCAGGGCCCTCAGCACCTCCGTTTGGCAGAAAAGCGGAAAATTTTGTTCTTATCCCTAAACCATTTTTTCCACAAATAAGGAGTAAGCGTGCATCATCTACGACCAACATGTTAACCACTTTATCATTACCTTTAAGCCTGATTCCGCGAACCCCTCTAGTTGCTCGACCTTGATCTCTTAGCTGACTAGAAGCAAAACGAAGTCCTTTTCCATTTTTTGTTAAAACCAACAAATGAGCATCTGCTTTGGCAAGCATTGCTTTAAGAACTCGATCGCCCTCATCGATATTAATTCCTTTAAGCCCCCCCTTACGGTGGTTTCTGTATTCCTTAATAAGACTCTTCTTTACAACCCCATTTTGAGTACAAAGAATAATCGAGTCATCAGATTCAAATGAGTCCATACTTAAGACTGCAGCTATTTTTTCATTTTTTTGAAGATTTAGCAGATTTACGATATTTCTACCTTTCGAAGTCCGTGCTGCTTCTGGAATTTCATAAGTCTTTTCCACATAGACTCTTCCATTAGTCATAATAAACATTAAAGTATCATGGGCGTTGCAAGTATGAAGAACATCTATGGGGTCTTCATCTTTTTGACCGCTACCAATGACTCCTTTTCCACCTCGGTGCTGAACCTTAAATTCCTCAACAGATGTTCTTTTTATGAAGCCTGTTTTGGTTACTGTTACAACACAACCATCGTTCGGGATAAGATCTTCCATACGAACATCTCCATCGAATTCAGAGATTTCACACCTTCGATCATCTGCATATGAATTTCTTAATTCATTGAGTTCACTTTTGATTAATTCGAGTAGAATACTTTCATTATCAATGATATTGCGAAGGTCCTTTATAATATTCATCAATTCTGCGTGCTCCGCATCAATTTTTTCACGCTCCATACCAGTGAGTTGGTATAATCGAAGATCTAATATTGCATTAGCTTGTCTTTCGCTGAGAGAATATTTTGTGCTTAATTTTTCTTTAGCCTCGAGACGATTTGAGGAAGCACGTATTGTACGCACAAAATCGTCTAAATTATCTAATGCAATTTTATAACCCTCTAAAATATGAGCACGGTCTTCCGCTTTTCTTAAACGAAACTGCGTACGTCTCAGTGTTACTGTACGCCTGTGTTCAATATAGCATTCAATAGCTTCTTTAATGTTTAATTGCCTAGGCCTCATCCTGTCTAGAGCAAGTAAAATTACCCCAAAACTACTTTCAAGGGCAGTTAGCTTGTAAATTTTATTTATAGTAACTCTTTCAATTTCACCAAGTTTGAGCTCAATGACAATTCTAGTCTGCTCAGTAGATTCATCCCTTAGATCACTTACACCGTCTAATATCTTTTCCTTCACAAGATCAGCAATGCGTGTAACTAAAGTAGCACGATTTGTATTATATGGAAGGTGGGTGATGACGAGCTGCTGTTTTCCGCTAGGTAATTCCTCAATATCTAAAGAGCCTCTAGTTCTAACAATTCCCCTACCGGTTTTCATGTAAGATTCAATACCAGATTTTCCAGAAATACTTCCTCCAGAGGGAAAATCAGGACCGGGCAGGATTTGCATAATGTTATCAATCGAAATCGAAGGATCATCTATAATAGCGCAAACAGCATCGATGAGTTCGCCAAGATTATGAGGAGGTATATTTGTAGCCATGCCTACAGCAATTCCTGTTGACCCATTCATAAGCAAGCTAGGCAAGGCGCTAGGTAGTACTGTAGGTTCTGTGGAGCTTTCCTTGTAGTTCGGAGCAAAGTCAACCGTATCTTCGTCGATATCTTTTAAAAGCTCTTCAGATAATTTAGTTAATTTACACTCTGTATACCTGTATGCAGCAGCTGAATCACCATCAACGGAACCAAAGTTACCTTGACCATCAACTAAAGGATATCTCATTACCCAAGGCTGTGCCATCCTGACTAAAGTATCATAGACCGAACTATCGCCATGTGGGTGATAATTTTTTAGAACTTCACCAACAACACCAGCACACTTGTCATAAGCTCGGTTGTGTAGCAAACCTTCTCTAAGCATTGCATATAAAACTCGTCTCTGAACAGGCTTAAAGCCATCTCTTACATCAGGAAGGGCTCGACTTACAATTACAGACATCGAATAATCGATGTATGCTTTTTGCATGATATCTGTAATATTTTCTTTCATATGAAAAACGATTTAACTGTATTTTATTAAGCGTCTAAAAAACTGACATTTAACGCATTATCTTCTATAAACCTTCTACGAGGTGGAACTTCCTCTCCCATTAAAGTTGTAAAGATTTCGTCGGCCATTACAGCATCTTCAATCTCTACTTTTACTAAAGTTCTAGAATTGGGATCCATTGTGGTTTCAAATAACTGTTTAGGATTCATTTCACCAAGTCCTTTATACCTCTGAATTTGAAGTCCTTTTTTTCCTAATAATCGAAGTTGCTGGAGATAATGATTTACTCCGGTAATCTCGATAGGTGGGCTTTCAGTATCTTTTGGATCAACTAATTTATAGGGGTGGACATCAGTTTCATTGGGTAGGAAAAATGAAACATCAAGGCCAAGATTACCAACTTCTTGTAATAACTTCTCCAATTCATTTGATTCAAAAACTTCATATATATCAAATCTTTGAGTAAATATTACACCATTTCTTTGAATTTCACGCTGCAAAGTATTCGTGCCAGTATCTTCAAATTCTAAATTCTGAGACTCCATGAAACCAACCTTAGCATCAAAATCAGCTAAAAACCTAAGTTCTTCATCATTTCCAGTTCTAATTCTAGCAATGTAGCGAGGTAAAACCTTTAATGTCTTGTCGTAATGAGTAAATATTCTATTTAAATTGCACCCGTAACGACTCAAGTTTCGTCCAATTTGCTCTATTTTCAAAAGATGTGCGTTTATTTCTTCTAAAATATCAGCTGGAAAAATATAATTGTCTGACACCCTTATTAATTGCATGTCTTCAATTCCAAGTTTGATAAGTATTTGACTCATCTCAAAATCATCCTGGATATATTGTTCTGTTTTCCTCCGTTTAATTTTGTACAGGGGAGGTTTAGCTACATAAACATATCCATTTTCAATAAGTCCTTTCATTTGTCTGAAAATGAAGGTTAATAACAATGTTCTAATGTGAGCTCCGTCCACATCTGCATCGGTCATAATAATAATTTTATGATAACGGGCTTTTGTCGCATCGAAAGCACCTTCACCTTCATGATCACCAATTCCTGTTCCTACCGCAGTAATAAGGCTTCTTATTTCAGCGTTATTAAGAACCTTATCAAGTCTTGCTTTTTCGACATTTAATAATTTTCCCCTCAAGGGTAAAATAGCTTGTGTTAAACGGTCTCTTCCCTGTTTAGCAGAACCACCGGCTGAATCTCCTTCAACAATATAAATTTCGCTGAGCGATGGATCTTTTTCAGAACAATCTGCGAGCTTTC
Source organism: Opitutales bacterium (assembly GCA_029251885.1). Taxonomy (GTDB): domain Bacteria; phylum Verrucomicrobiota; class Verrucomicrobiia; order Opitutales; family Seribacteraceae; genus Chordibacter. The sequence continues at coordinate 34,903 of JAQXCL010000162.1, forward strand.
CGGGTAACCCGCCACCAGATAGAGCTCCTTTTCGAACAGTTTCTCTTGCTTTACGTGCGGCATCTCTTGCTCTCGCAGCATGTATAACTTTCTGGACGATCATTTTCGCATCATCTGGAGTTACTTCAAAGAAATGTTTTAATTTTTCACCTACAATTTTTTGGACAATTCCATCAACTTCTCTGTTTGACAATTTTGTTTTTGTCTGTCCTTCAAACCGTGGTTCAGGGACCTTTACAGATATTACTGCCGTAAGTCCCTCCCGGACATCGTCACCGGTCAGTGAGAGATCTTTCTCTTTAAGTAAATCATTTTGTCTAGCATAGCCGTTAATTACTCGTGTTAAAGCGGTGCGAAACCCAGACAAATGAGTTCCACCTTCAACATTATGAATTGAATTCGCATAAGCATATAGTTGGTCATTAAATGAATCATTATAAATCATTGCGACCTCTACCATGATTGTCCCATCCCCAGACTCGGGAGGTGCTTCACCAGAAAAAGCTATTGGAACCTGAATTAGGCAGGTTTTATTTTTATTCAAATATTCCACATATTCGGAAATTCCATTTTCAAAGATAAAATCTTCTTTTTTTGAGTTAACTTCTTCCTCAAGTTTTATACGGACGCCTGGGTTGAGAAATGCTAACTCCCTTAATCTTTTAGCCAGTAATTCGAATTTAAATTCCCTAGATTCTTCAAATATTTGTTCATCTGGCATAAAAGTGATTTTAGTACCAGTAGTAGATGCATCTCCTACTACTTTAAGCTCTTGGGTTGTTTTCCCCCTAGAAAACTTCATCTGATGAATCTTACCGCCTCTCCTCACCTCTGCGATGAAGGACTCTGACACAGCATTCACGCACTTGGCGCCAACGCCATGAAGACCACCTGACACCTGATAAGCACCTTTTCCAAATTTTCCTCCTGCATGAAGGTTGGTCAGCACTAACTCTAGGGCAGGCATGTTGTGCTTAGGGTGAATATCAACCGGGATACCTCTTCCATTGTCCTGAATTGTGCAAGACCCATCTCCGTGTAATGATACCGACACCTCAGTACAATGACCCGCTAGAGCTTCGTCTATCGAGTTATCAACAATTTCAAAAACACAGTGATGTAAACCTCTTTCATTTGTGTCCCCAATATACATGTCGGGGCGCTTTCTTACCCCTTCCAATCCCTCTAATTTTTGAATTTGAGAGGAATCGTAATTTTCGGGCTCAGTTTTTGTTTGTTCTGTCATGGTAAAATCTTCTTTTAAAAGGATTTTTTATTAGCTTAGGTTATGACTCACTCGCATACTTAAGGAAGCAATAAGCCTTTGTGGCAGTAGTAAGATCATGATTAATTTTGTTTTCCTATTACAACTTGGTCAAGTTGGTAATTCTGTAAGTATCTTGATTTTCTCTCACCGTGAGATTTTTTTGATTTTAGATGGTGCTCTTTATTATAATTTCCTATGTCGCTAATATTGATTGATTTACATATAAATATTATTTTCCTTTATAACACATTTTGATCCGACTTAAGAAAAGTTTCTCCATCTTGCCTAAAGTTTGATGAATTTTATTGATCTGTAAAAAGAAGATTTTGATAAATTGATTTCTATAATGTTCAAGGAACTACATTTTAAATATTTTGGAAATCAACTTTTTTTAAGCCTAATCTATAAGATTATATTATGCCCTGAAGACTTAAGGAAACAGATTCCAATAAAAACCAACCAGTAAAATAGTGCCAATAAAGTAAATGAGCATTGGCCATATTCCGAATTTAGCAAAGTCTTTGAATCTGTATCCACCAACGGTATAAACAAAGGTGTTTGTTTGATAACCTATGGGCGTAATAAAACTAGCAGAGGCGGCAATACAACTTGTTAAAACAAAGGCTCTAGCCACTTCGGTGGAAACTCCAAATTGATATGCAACACCGAGAGCAACCGGAGTCATGATTGCGATCGTAGCATTATTTGAAAGTAATTCTGTCAAAACAGCGGTAAAGAGATAAATCGCCACTAAAGCTCCAATAATTTGCCAATCTTCACCAAGACCCTGAGTACACACTTTTTTTATTAAATCTGCCATTAAGGCAGAAGCTCCACTTTTCTCCATTACAATTCCAAGAGCAAGCATGGCATAAATTAGCAAAAGTAAATTCCACTCTACTGCCTTAAAAGCCTCCTTAAGATTTATACAATTGCCTAACATTAAAAAGCCGGCACCTAGCAAGGCAGCCAAGTAAAGGGGGATAATAGCCATAGAAGCAGATACAATAATAGCCGCCAAAACTGCAATAGAGAGAATTGTCTTTGCAGCTTTCTTATCTACATTAATCGGCGGTTTGTCTAACAAGACCGCTTCGCCAGATTCTCTGAGTTCTTCAACCCCAGAGTCTGTACCGAGCAATAATAGTGTATCACCCACCTTTAATTTAAGGGCATTTAAACTAAGGTGAAGGTTTTTTCCTTTTCGGTGTAATGCAACTACTGATAAGTTGAAACGGCCGCGAAAGTTAGCCTCTTCTAGTGAACATGACAGCAAACTTGACGAAGGTTTAATCATAGCCTCAACCATAATTGCCTCAGAGGTATTGATTGGTTCCATACCGAAGAAAGATTGATCAAAGAATTTGAATCCTTGAACTTCCCGAACTTCGATTAATCCCTGAGGCTTGCAAGACAGAATAAGCCTATCTCCTGATTGTAGTACTTTTTCATCTATCGGAGTTGTAAGGCTTTTTCCTCCCCTAACAGCATCTATTAAACGGACTCCTTCGATCATCGAAATCGGTGAGTCTTTAATTGTTTTGCCTAGCAGTGGAGAGTCATGGATCAAAATTGCTTCTGTTAAAAACTCTTTTCTTTCTATTTCTGAAAGAATTTTGCTTAATGCCTCGCGTTCGGGTAGCAACCTCCTTCCAAAAATAATCAGAAATGCAAGACCGAATAACATCAATGGCAGCCCAATTTTCGAAAGTTCGAACATATTCATAGGGCTCATATCCGGATAATGACTGGAGTTAGCCATAAAACCGCTTGCTAGGATATTTGTACTTGTACCAATAAGAGTACAGCATCCCCCAAAAATCGATGCATAAGATAAAGGAATTAACAATTTAGACGAAGGCACCCCAAGAGAACCGGAAAGACCAATCGCCACAGGTAAAAGAATAACAACGACAGGGGTGTTATTAATAAAAGCAGAAAAGAAGGCTACTGAGAAAAGGAGAATGAACAGAAAAGGCCTGTAACCCAGACGGGTAAGTTGCTGTAAATTAGTCGTGAGTCTTTCAATGACACCCTGCCTACTGAGTGCCCCGCTGACCATGAACATAGCAATTATAGCCAAAGGTGCTTCACTTGAAAAAACCATGATCAATTCCTGACTCGTGGGCCAGTTTTCAAAACCAAATGAGGTAAATAGCAAAATTACCCCATACAAACACACGGCTGTTATCTCTATCCTAACTTTTTCCATGGCGAACGAGGTAACCGCACAAAGCAAAAGTAAAATAGCGAATATTATTTCGATTTGAAAATAAGTTTCCAAGCCGTCTACCTTAGGGATTAGTGATTAAGTTTGCGAAAATAATAATTTTTCAAATCATTAATAACAGTCTTCGTGCTGTCGAACTTTTCCTGATTCTTAAAATGACCTATCAGTTTTTACATCGTCCACGCCGTTTGCGAACGAATCCAATCATACGATCCTTAGTTGAGGAAAACTACCTCAAGGCATCGGATTTTGTTTTGCCCGTTTTTATTAGCGAGGAAGAAGAACCTTCGGAAGTGCCAAGTATGCCAGGCGTCTTTCGCTGGCCAATCTCTAATCTTTGCGAACAGATAAAGGATTGGCATCAAAAAGGCTTAAAAGCTTTTGCTCTATTTCCCAAAATATGTCCTGAGTTGAAAAACGAAGGGGGAAACGAAATCCTGAACCCCAACAACTTAGTTTGTCGTGCTGCCGCTGCCATAAAGCAACTTGATTTGGATGTTGTGCTAATTGCAGACTTAGCACTTGACCCCTACACATCACACGGACAAGACGGTATCGTTGATTCAAAAGGGGAAGTTGATAATGATTCAACAGTCGAAATTCTTGCAAAGGCCTCTATTGTTTATGCTAATGCTGGTCTTGATTGGGTTGCTCCATCAGACATGATGGATGGTCGCATAAAAATAATTCGAGAAGCACTGGAAAGAAATTCTTTCCATAATACCGGTATAATTTCTTACTCTGCAAAGTTTTCTTCTTCTTATTATGGCCCCTTTAGGTCAGCTATTGGTTCATCCGTGGATTCAGTTATCATCGATAAAAGTACCTACCAACTAAATCCTGCCAATTTACTTGAGGCACAAAGAGAGTTGGCTCTAGATGCCGAAGAGGGAGCTGACATTTTGATGGTCAAGCCGGCAGAGCCTTTTCTTGATGTAATCAAGCAGGCTAGATCTCAATCAAATTTACCTATCGCTGCTTACCAAGTCTCCGGAGAATACTCGAGAATTATGGCCGCAAATCAATTGGGTTGGCTTGACTGGAAAAGTTGTGCCCTGGAATCACTTATTGGAATAAAGCGGGCAGGGGCCAACATCATATTCAGTTATTTTGCTGACCGACTAGCCAAGGACCTGTAGGGGATAAATTAACCTTTGAATATTAGGGCTTTTTTTCGTCATCAGGTGCTCCCCCTTGGTAAGGAGTAGCCTCTTTCTCTCGGTTTTCGTCCTCATCCCATTTCAAATCTTCATCGGGTAGAAGCTTTTCCTCTTTGTCAGATACTTCCACAAGGTGAGTGTCGAGATCAGAATAGTCCTCCTCGCCTTTCTTGTCTGCATCTTTTTCATCATCGAGATCAGAATCAATTTCAAATCCATCAGGAACAAATTCTAAAATAGAAACTAGTTCGTCGCTAAAGTGACTTCTACGCCCTTCTAAAAAATCATTGTTTTGTTTTTCAGAAAGAACTTCTTCCATTTCTTCAATAGTATATGGTTCAGCGAATTCAATAAGATCATTTAGCATGGCAACCCGAACTTGGGTCACATGGTTCATAAAGTCTGCATAAGGGCCTTTTTCTTCATCTAAAACATCAGGCAAAGCAAACAACATGTCTTCAGCTTTCAATAAAGAGTCTCTAACTCTTTCCAATTTAACTTTCTTGCCGGGAACTTCTTCAGAAATTTCAAAAGTAAAAAAAGCTTCATCAACCATTTGAGATTGTAAACCAAATTCAGTCATAGAATCCAGTAGTTCATTCATATGGATGAATTGCTTTGGATCAATGATTCCAAGGTTTTCAATGTCCCAATTTTCCTCATCGCTTATAGAATCTACCCACCATTTGTTGTCTTCATTACAACGAACTATACACCAATCTAGGCTCGGACTTGTTTTTTTCATTCGATTGCCTTAAGAGGAGTTCAAATTATATGTCAACCAATACTGACTTTTTTTTTAATTCTTTTAAAAATTTTGAAAGCAATTTCTTGCATAATCTACTCAAATTTCTTCTGATTTAGCAACATGATCTATAAAAATTTACTAAGGCCAATTCTATTTTCGCTTGAAGCTGAACGGGCTCACGAAATTGGCAGTGCTTCCCTTAGGGTTTTAAGTAAGTTTCCTCCAATTCTTAGTTTACTGAGAAATTTGACGCAAGGCACACAAAAACCTGTTGAAGCTTTTGGTCTGCAGTTTCCCAATGCCATAGGACAAGCGGCTGGTCTTGATAAAGATGGAATGTTTCCAATTGCATCAGAAGCCTTAGGTTTCGGACACATCGAAGTTGGGACCGTTACTCCTTTGCCTCAGCCTGGAAACGAAAAACCTAGGCTTTTTCGATTTCCAAATGATTCAGCTTTGGTAAATCGGATGGGTTTTAACAACTTTGGTGCTGAAGCTCTTCATCATAAAATTTCTAAATCCTTTCCGAAAAGCAATCGACATGTTCCACTCGGGGTAAACTTAGGAAAAGGCAAGCATACTGCGATTGACGATGCTCTTATTGACTATTGCAAAGGATTTGATGTCCTTGCCGCTGATGCAGACTACATAACCATCAACATTAGCTCTCCCAACACCCCAAATTTGAGAAAGCTTCAAGAATCTGAATACCTTGAACCATTGTTGGTCGGAATAAAGAATCACAGGTCAGAATGGTCTAAATTTAATAATGTACCCTCTCCGCCATGTTTATTAAAAATTTCTCCTGATGAATCCTACAAGTCCCTTGAGACAATTGTCGCTAAAGCGATGGAAAATAGTTTTGATGGACTAATTGCATGTAACACCTCAATCACTCCACCAGCATCAATGTTATCCCAGTCTCTTCCACAAGGGGGAATTAGTGGGAAACCAATAGAAAAAAAGTCAAATGATATGATTAAATTCATTGGCAAACTTACTGACAATAAATTTCCCGTAATCGGGTCTGGAGGAATATACGATTACGACAGTGCCCAACGAAAGCTCGATGCTGGTGCCGTTCTTTTGCAAATTTATACCTCATTTATTTACGAAGGACCGACTTGGCCATATCGTCTTGCAAAGCGAATGCCTCTTGCAAAAGGTTGGTCATAAAAAGTATCTTTAAACATCTGGGTCTTTTTTTGTGAAAACATTCTTTTTAATTACTTTTAGCGCTTTAGTAGCAACCTTTTGCCTATCATACTTCATCATGTTTGATGGCAATCCAATGCAGCTTAAGAGCTGGTGGCAAGAATTGGCTAGAGATAGTGAAAGTCTTCCTTTTGCTCCTTATAAAACGAGAGTTATTGCAAAACCCTCCATTATTACAAAAGCTGCTAACCAAGTAATATTAGAGGATCAGCACCTATTTTGGAAAGGCTCTGGTGCAGCATTCAAACCAATATTTCAAAAAGATGGTACAGTTAAGAGGTTTGTTGTTACATCAAAAGGCCTAAATTATTCTGACTTGGTTTATGCGAGAGTAAGCGGAGCAGGTGCCGATCTTTTTAAACTTGGTAAACCAATCATATCCAAAGGTAGGATCGTTTCACTTCCCTTGAAGAAAACATCCTACTGGCATACGGAGCCTGTTGTTTACGCAGAAGGCGATAAATACCCGTTTAGTGGAGTTGTGATAAATAAATTCCCAAGTGGGCAAATTATTGAACAAGCCCCTTATTTATCCGGAATGTTACACGGAACACTCAAGAGATGGAACGAATATGGAATACCGATGTGCTCAGAAGATTACCTTAAAGGTAAGAAACAAGGAACACACATTTATTGGTTTGACCAAGCAAACGATCCAGATGATTACCAACCGACAAAAACAAAGAACGGTGAAATTATTCCAACCCTCTGGATCAAGACTCGAGAGGAAGCAAAAGATAAATTCAAAGAGAATTTTGGCAGCCATGAAGCGAACGAATGGATTATATTTAAGTACCGTAGTCTAGGCGGGGATTTTCCCGTTAGGTTACTGGAACACTGGCAGGACAATGTACGCCATGGCCTCTTTGAAGGTTTTGATAAGTTTGGAAACAAAACATTCAAGGACGAATACAAGAGGGGCCTTCGTATAAAACATAGAATCTTCGATAAAACAAAAGGCTAGTGGTGCTCAAGGGGGGACTCGAACCCCCACGCCTTACGGCACTAGATCCTTAGTCTAGCGCGTCTACCAATTCCGCCACCTGAGCAATGTTACAACCTTTAAAGAAACTATATCATAATGCAAGATTGGAGTTAGGCAGATATTATGAAATCAAATAATGGTTTAAAGTTTCGAAACTTGAATAACCCGACTTTGATCATCGTTGACCCTTATGGTAATAGATATGTGAACAGCTTCCCGAATAAGTTGAATTGGGCGGACCCACTCCATCAATAAAAGGAACGGGGGATGTAATAGAGGTAATACTTCCTCATCGAAAAAATCGTGACTGAATGAATTTCTGTAAAAATCAGAATGAATTACAGTACGACTTCCCTGCTTGAAATTGACAAGACCATAACTAGAACTACAAAGATCAAACACATTAAAAAAATTCCCGAAAGAATTACATAAGGAGGTTTTTCCAGCACCCATATTGCCATTTAAGAAAATAATTAGTTTGTCCTTTGCTGTATAGTTACAAAAAATGTCTTTTACAATAATTGAATAATCGTCTGTGTAATTTATGAAAGATAAACTATTCATTTCGTTATAATTAAAAATAACATAATAAAATTAAAAAGTGAATGAACAATAATGCACAAAGTCACAGATTTTGTAGTTTTGTAAATAATTCCTAAAAGAATACCTAAGACTAGAAGGGTAGGGAAAGATAATATATTTAAATGAATTATTGAAAAATAAAAGGAAGAGAAAATAATCGACCAAAAATAACCGATTCGTTCATACAAATCCTCAAGAAGTACTTTTCTGAAATATAATTCTTCCACAACAGGTGAGAGTACTAAAATTGAAAAGATTTGAGAATAAGAAATATGGACCTCTTCATAAATTGTAGTTACAATTTTTTGCGGAGAAAACTCATGCAAGAGATGAAAACTCAAAGAATTTATTATTATGATAATTGGTATAAATAATAGAATTATAAATAAAATATTGTATCCTCTATTTAAATTAATTTCTAATTTTAACTTTGTCTTGGAGGTAAAGTAAAAAATTAAACAAAATAATAAGGGCTTAAGCTGAGGAAATATAAATAAAAATCCCCCTAAATATTTTCCATAATTAATCCAAGCAGACTCATTAATCCTCATTTTACTTATTTTATAAAATGAACTTAAAAATAGAACTACTAATGAAGTCAATCAATTAGACTGGAATCTTCACACCAAGCAATTTTTCCACCGCTAACCGTTAAAATTACTTTGCCAATAAATTTATGGCCATCCAAAGGAGAGTTTCCTGAAAGGCTCATTCCACTATCTGTATTGTAAGTCCATTTTTTTGCAGGATTAATAACAACAAAATCTGCAATGTTTCCTTCTTTAAATGATGGCGGGGATAATCCCATAATTTGATGAGGGTTAGTCGACATTTTCTCGGCTATTTTAGGAAATGGATCATTTTCTCCAAGTGCCTCTATTACAGCCACTAAAGCTGTTTCTAATCCAATGACACCACCAGGTGCTAAATCAAATTCCACTTGCTTCAAGTGTTCCGCGAAAGGTTCGTGGCTAGAGTTACAGGAATCGATCGTCCCATCATTTAATCCTTCAATTAATGCTAAACGGTCGATTTCTTCTCTTAAAGGGGGAGTTGTTTTTGCTTGTGTCTTATACTCACTGATTGCCTCCTCAGTTAAAAGTAAGTGGTGTGCTGATACATCCGTAGAAATCTTTGCACCTAACCTTTTTGCTTCTTTTACTAAGTTAACTGATCCAAAAGATGAAATTGAGCTTATATGAATTGGCACCTTCAAATGTCGAGATAAGGTTATAGCTCGTTGCACAGCTAACTCTTCAGCCATTCGGGGGTTGCCAGTAAGTCCCATTTTTAGACTCA
>JAQXCL010000003.1 GCA_029251885.1 Opitutales bacterium
GGCAATTGAAGCTTAGACAATTGCGAGATAAGCATCAGGACACCTAAAACTATAACTAAAATTGGTACTTCAAGATCTATGTTTATTCTCCCTGTTTGCCTCATAACGGAGAATACTGATGCGATTATCAAAAATGGACCTGTCACGATTGATACCTTATTGAAGCCTCCGACCGCTACACTAAGTATACCTACTGTTGCTAAGCCAATTGACCATGCCCAGTCAACTCCAGGGATAATGTTTAGAGTGTTTAACAACCAAGTCAGTCCGACTATAATTGTAAGGATTGGAGCTATTAATTTCTTGTTCATATTAAATATTTTCCTGCACAACTTGATCTAATCAATTACATAAAAATCTTAATGCTTTCGCCCCAAAGGCCGAGAGTAAATTACGAGGAAGTAAAAAAATGGGGAAATGGAGCATTTGTTTTACTGACCCTATCCATCGCGATCAAACAACATCTAGCGAATTAATTTTCATCAATTTTAAATACATTCCACTTTTTTCGCATTTGAAAAGACCCTAAGTGTTTAGTTGACCAAGGTAAAAATTAATCCCTATAAATTACGCAGCCATGGAAGAGTTTTTCGTAACGCCTCTTCCATCGAGAGAAGGGGTTGGTAGCCAAGATCTCTTTTTGCAGCTACCTCGGAAAACCAATGATCGTGGGCAAGTTGGCAGGCCACAAAACGGGTCATGGGCGGTTCATCCTTAAGCGGCAAAATTTTCCATGTATGTTCCATAAGCCAACCAATGTTGTAGGCCGTTTTATAGGAAATGAATTTATTTAACGGTGCGAGATCTAGTTCGGCAAAAACCTGATTCAACCAATCCCACAGACACACAGGTTCGTTTTGTCCAATGAAATATGGGTTTCCTCCCAGGGCGGGATTGGAGATCATGGCATCGAGAGCACAGAGATGGGCGTGTACCACATTTTCAATATGGGTCAGATCGACCTGATTTTTTCCATTTCCAATAATTCTTAATCTTCCCGCACGGTGACGTGCGACCACTCGGGGAAGAAGATGGGGGTCGCCAGGTCCCCAAACTAAATGGGGTCGCAAAGCAAGCGTTCTCATCCCCACGGGATCATCAGCGGAAAGAACTGCTTGCTCGGCCAGAGATTTGGTCGAGGCGTAGGGAGAAAAATTTTCTTTTGAATAGGGCAAAGATTCATCCCCTCCCCGTATGGGGTTGGGAGAAAAAACAACGCTTGGAGTGCTCGTATAAATAAACTTTGAGACCTCATATTCTTTACAAGTTTGGAGCAGTTTTTCGGTGGCAATCAAGTTTGCCAGTTTGTAATCAAGATATTTTCCACCCACACCAGCTTTGGCTGCGACATGAAAAACAACGTCTGTTTTTTTAAACCAATCTTTGGATAAAGGTTTCCTGGATAGATCGTGGCTGTGATAAATTAATCCGGGCAGGAGTTTTTCTCTAGGGGGATTAACGCTCCTACCTAGGGCATGAACTTCATGGCCTCTTTTAAGGAGGGTATGCACCAGGGCATTTCCTACAAAGCCCATTCCTCCGGTAACCAGAATTTTCATGTTAATTTTCCCAACTTTGGTTTGCGGGCAACCCAGCGGGACCATTTGCGCGAGAGTGCAAGCCTATGAATCTTGGCATTATGTCGGGCATCAACAGGAATCTTTTTCTCAAAAAAGACTCTTTGAATCTGAAACTCTGGAAAGGAATCTTGGCAGGTATCAAGAATTTTCCGGCGCAATACAATTTCGCCATGCTGACGAACTTGTGAACGGACCGGCTCGACTACCAGGCAGGGTTCCTGCTTGGGCGACTCCCTAAGACCAATCAGGGCACAACGTTGAACAAATGAAAGTTGAGAGATTGCAGGTTCACAGCGTTCAGTCTCGATGAGTCCATTTGCAGTGTGTACACATTCAGCTTTGCGACCTAGAAATCGTAACCTCTTGCGTTCGTCGATATATCCAAGATCGCCCATTCTGTGGTATTCTGCTTTGCCAATTTTAAACCGTGCGTCACAGGTTGCTCCAGGCATTCGATCGTATCCCGCGGTTACCATCTTTCCAGATACGCAGATTTCTCCAACTACTCCTTTCTTCAAACCGTCAAAACCTTCCGGATAATCGGGTAATGGAGCTTGGGTAATATTAACAATACGAACCTTCGCACCGGGTATAGGTGTTCCGACCAAAGAACCCTTACCTTTGAGTGTCGAGCTCTTGCACTCGGAAATCTGAGAGCCAACAGTAGAGGAAACGGGAAGGGCTTCAGTGGCTCCGTAAGGTACAATAACCTGCCCATGAGGTAGGCATTGACTGAGTTGTTCAGCCAAGCTCGGGGGCACGGGGGCTCCGGCGAGAAAAAAGCGATTTATTTTATTCAAGGAAGTGCCCAACTTTTGGCATTCATTCGCAACTTTTTTCCCGATTACCGGAGAGGCAAATGCAGTGGTGACATTATGATCAAGCAGAGAGCGTACAAGTTTTGCAGGATCGGCTTGAGCTGGGCGGCGTGGATCAATATCAGGGAGAACCGAGGTGATGCCGAGAGCTGGATTAAACAGGCCAAAAATCGGAAGGGTGGTAAGGTCAACCTCACCGGCTTCCATACCAAAAACATTTTGAAGAGCACAGATTTGAGCGTCAAAGGTGCGGTGTAAATACCTGACTCCTTTGGGGTTTCCCGTGGACCCAGAGGTAAAGACGATAGCAGCTAATTCATCGGGCAAAGTCCTCCTGGGAATGAAGGATTGTTCCTGCTTTTTATTGAAAGTATAGAACCCGGGGTGCACCAGGTGGCGGCAACGAACAGTACGAAAGGAACTTGGGAGTAAGCGGCTCAGCCAAAAGGCACGAGAGATACCAACCATGGCGTTTGGCTTGGTTCTTTGAATGCAGGAAAGAAAGGACCTGACCCCCATCCCCGGATCAATAATGACGGGAATGGCTCCCAGACGAAACAGAGCAAATGCCCAAATAATTAAGCCGGGTCCCGGGTTTACAAAGAGCAAAGTTTTATCTCCCGCGGATATGCCCGAATTTACGAGTTCACTCACCGCACCGTCAACGGCATGGTCAAGTTGGGAAAAGGAAAGTGGGGAAAACTTAGGACTGCCTGCACCCGAGACTAGGGCGGGTTGGTCAGGTCGCTGCTCAGCCGTGGATGAAAGATATGTGGCAACGTTTTGCACCACGTCTTTCATCTAATGGACCTTTGGGTATGAGTTCCGCTTTAGTTGCTTTCCGCTAACCAACGTTCCGCTTCGATCGCAGATTGGCAACCCATTCCAGCCGCGGTGATGGCTTGTCTGTATACATGATCAGCACAGTCGCCGGCAACAAAGACACCTGGAAGTGAAGTTTTAACCATGCTGCCATTTGCAGGCACGAGATAGCCATTGGTATCGAGATCGAGGATCCCTTGAAAGGGTTGAGTATTGGGCAGGTGTCCGATGGCAATAAAAACACCCTTACAGGCAATTTCTCCAGCTTCTCCGCTTTTCAAATTTTTAGTTTTGATCGCTTTGACCCTTCCATCTTCACCGGGCAGTATTTCTTCGACCGCTGAGTCCCAGACTGCTTCAATTTTTTCGTGGGCCAGAGTGCGTTCTGCCATAATTTTAGATGCCCGTAGTTCATCTCTTCGGTGAACCAGGGTAACCTTTGAACAGAAGCGAGTTAGAAACAAAGCCTCTTCACAGGCCGAATCTCCCCCACCAATCACCACAACTTCCATGTCCCTATAGAATGCACCATCGCAAGTTGCGCATGTGGTTACACCCTTGCCCCCGTACATTTCTTGCTCTCCGGGGATTTCAAGTAGGCGAGGTGCGGCTCCAGTAGCAATGATTACCACTTTGGCTTTATAAGATTTTTCTCCGGAATAAAGAGTTTTGCAATCTTCAGAAAAATCAACGCGATCAATGAAGGCATTTTCCACGCGAGCACCAAATTTAGTCGCCTGTTTACGCAGGTTGTCCATCAAATCATAACCATCCACTCCTTGTGGAAATCCTGGAAAATTTTCAACTTCCGAGGTAGTGGTAAGTTGGCCACCAGGTTGTTTGCCCTCTAATATTAAGGGATTAAGGTTTGCTCGGGCTGTGTAAATACCAGCAGTAAATCCGGCACATCCGGTTCCTAAAATAATAACGTTTTCCATAATTCTGTTCTGTTGGTTGATCGAAGTTTAAAAAAAAAGGATTTAAGGTGGCTATGATGGCAAATCTTTTCGTATAGGTCGAGGAGATGTCTTGGTTTGATACACATTGTCATTTGCAAAGTTTCCATAAAAAGGGAGAACTTGAAAGTGTTCTTCAAAGGGCAGACGAAGCTGGAGTTAGCAGAATGGTCACGGTGGGGACCTCTCCAGAAGACTGGGCAGATTACCTCGAATTATCGATAAAATACTGTGGGAAAATAGATTACTCGGTTGGACTACATCCAGGATATGTTGATGCAAATTGGGCAGACCAAATTTCGAGCCTTCCTACCTTTTGGGAAAGCAATAAAAGCCCAGTTGCTTTGGGCGAAATTGGATTGGATTATTTTCGACTTCCCAAAGAACCTGAGATTGCTGAGCAAATTATTAATTGGCAAAAGGAAGCGTTGCGCCGGCAATTATTATGGGCTCGGCAATTCGATTGTCCGATCATTATTCATTCCCGTGCTGCATTCGATGATTGTGTGGAAGAAATTGATCGTTCTGGAGTAAACTGGGAAAGGGTGGTCTTTCACTGCTTCACTGAAGGTGTTGCTCAGATAAAAAAACTCATTGAGCGTGGAGGTAGGGCATCCTTCACTGGTATTCTCACCTTTCCTAAAAATGATCAATTATGGGATGCGGTAAAATACCAAGGTGTAGAAAAATTGATGCTGGAAACCGATAGCCCCTACTTGGCCCCAGTTCCCCATCGAGGAAAAAGAAATGAGCCCGCTTTCATTAACAAGGTTGGGGAGTACGCGTGCAATTTGTTGAATGTAGACGCAGTCGACAAAATCTGGGCAAATTCAATGAATTTTTATCAACTTCATGTTTGACAACTCAAGACACTTAAATCCCATTATTGGTTATAGGTTTAATCGATTACAGATTTTTAGTATAAAACATTATATTTTCAGCGAAATAAATTTTAATGGAAACTCCTAGTGACCAAGAAGAACTCTCTGAAGTTCAAAAGCGTATACTTGCCAAAAATAAAGTTAGGCAAGAAATCGCTGATCATAAAACTAAGCTTCGATTACTGAAGAAAAAATACAAAGAAGGTCATAATGTAAGCCAAGATATTGATGGTGCTGAAGGTTATGTTGAGGTTCTTAAAAAAGAGCTTATTTCTATCGAGGAAGGTAGTCATTCCACCTTTTTGGCTGCTAAGAAAACCATTTCTCCAAAGTTCAATGTTGATACAAAAAAAGGCAAAATTTTATCTAAGATTCGCACCTTGGCTAAAGATATCAGAGAGAGTGAAGCTTTTCTGAGCGGTGGTGGCAGGGTGCGAGAAGAAAATGAAGATGTCCGCAAGAAACTGGAGGTGCTCAAGGCCGATCATGCAGAGGCTCAGCAAGAGCTAAAAGCTCTGAGCCAATTTAACCATACCAGGTTTCTTGAAATGAAAGAAGCCCAGCAGGAACTGATTGAAAATGAAGATGTAGTTGTAGAAAATATCTCGGATGCAACTGAAGCAGTTGAAAGCATTACACCCGCGGTAAAGCCGAAACCCACGGAGACCAGAACAGATTTTAATCCACCTCCTATGATTTAACCTGACTGTCAGAAACCTAACTCTAGAACTTCTTTTTTTCGTCTGCTAAGATAGTGACCTTTGCGGTTCCCCCTTTCACTAATGATTTTGCCCGCCTGATTGCTTTTGCGGTCGATAAAGTTGGGTTACTGGGAACGAAAGGAAAGATATTCCTTCGATTCATCCGAGTAAGAGCACCTGAATTCTTTAGGATACGCAGACAATCCTTACGAATTTCACAGAGAATGACATGGCAGTCCTTTTCACTTAGATATTCCAAAAGTTCTTCGAGGGCCAAGACCGAAGTGGCATCCATATTATGGGCATTGAGCATTTTTAGAACTAACACTTTTTGATTTGGATCTTCGCCTACTCTGCGAATTTGTTCATAAAATAAATCGGCCGCGGCGAAGAAGAGTTCACCCTCTACATGGACAATGAATACTTCCGGTTCAGCACGCTTGGTGAGTGCTGATGCTTCAGCAAGATCACCTTCCTTTGTGTAGCCGTATTCAATCAGTTGAGGCTGGGCAACTTTTCTTAAAAACAAAAGTACAGAGGTGAGAACCCCGGCAAAGATTGCCAATTGAAGAGAAAAAGCCAAGCCCACCAAGAGTGTAACGGCAAAGGCAAAAGCATCTGAACGTGTGGCTCGCGCAACCGTTCGAATTTGTCGAATCTTTACCAGGGAAATACCAATAAAAATGACCAGAGTGGCTAAAGAGCAGATTGGAATAAACCGCACGAGATCATTGAGTGCGAACATGCCAATAAAAATGACCAATCCAGTAATTAAATTTGCGAGGTTGGTGCGGGCACCGCTTGCCACACTCAAGGTCGAGCGAGTGAGAGATCCAGATGCAGGCATTCCAGAAAAGAGAGAACAGCCAAGATTTCCCATGCCGATGGCAAAAGTTTCCTGATTCGAATCAATTCGACCTCCAGCACGGGCAGAAAGAGACTTACCGATGGATAATCCTTCGAGCAAGCAAAGCAGGCAAACTGCAAGAGAGGTTGAGAGAATGAGTGGGCCGTGCTCCATTAGTAAATCGAAGCTGGGTAACACCAACAAATCTTTACCAATCGAAAAATTTTCTAATCGTATAATCGAAAAACCGGCATTTTCCATGTAGTGCCCAGCGATGGAGGCGGCAATAAGGGCACCGGCTACGCTTGGAAGTGTTGGGGATCGTAGCTGAATTAAAAGATAAACTGCAGCAGTGAATGCACTTAGAATAATGGCTGGCCAAGCGATTAAATCCAAATGAGTAATGAGGAAAAAAAGAATGCCCAAAAATGTTGAAGGGGGCGTATCTTCGCTTGTCGAGATTCCCATAACATGTCGACCTTGATTGGCAATAATGAGGCAAGCCGCCGCAGTAATGTAACCAGTAATCACTGTACGGGAAACAAATTGAACGATGAAAGAGATTCGGAAAACGCTGGCTAAAACCAGAAAGAGTCCGGAAGTGAATAAAATCACTGGAAGTAGGAGTAAGGCGGAAGAGTTGGCTAGACCATTAGTACCAATTAGGCCAACGCTTGCAAACGCTCCAAACAAGAGCACAGCAGTTGCATTGGTTGGCCCCAAGGTAATAAACCTGCCCCCGCCAAAGATTCCCCCGATCAAGGCGGCAACTGCGGATCCCAATAAACCATAATGAATGGGAAGCCCAGCAACCAAAGCATAAGCCATACCCTGAGGAATCGCCAAGAGGGCAACATTAATACCCGCTTTAAAATCATTGGATGAAGGATTCGAAAAAAGCCCCTTTCTAATTCCCGGAATTTTGGGAATGAATAGATTTTGTAAGGGGGTAAACTTTTGCCTTTGCATATTGTCTTCCGAATAATTTTAATTGGCAGCCTCGATGACCCTTATTCAGGAGTGCGGTAAAGGGTGTAGGAAGATTTACAGGCAATCCATCTCAGGGTTTCATCTTCATAATCTTTGTGAAGGTTCGATGCCAAGATTTTGATTTGTTTGAACCGTCTGATGTTTTCACTTTGGGAAAGTGCTAACTTCGCTTCGGATATATGATCAAAAATAGTCTTTTGCAGGTCTTTTTTTCTGAGCAAAAGTTCAGAAACAGTCTTTTTAAGGTGGTCGATAGCAGTGACTACTTGCTTTTCTAGGTCTTGGCTGGTGGCAAGAATGTTTTTTTCGACTTCTTCGCGGGTAAACTTATTGAGAGTTTGATCGAGTCGCATGGATTTTAATTGTTCAAGAATATTGCCAAGTTGAGAAACCTGCCCGAAATCGCGAATAGGCGGAATGTGTAAATACTCCATAGGATCAAGCTTATCTTGGTGAATCACTTCAATCTTTACCAGATGGTTTTTATGTAAATTAACTTCATCTTCCACTTGCATGATTTCAGAACGGATGGCCATCACTTCAACACTTTCTTCTGGCGATCCTTCTGTTTCTTCTTGGATCTTTACTTTCAGTTCCTCCATTTGGCTTTTAAGTTCCTGATGTTTTTTAAACTTTTCACTCAGGCTTAGCGGAAGTGGAGATTCGATAGTCTCGGAATGAATTAATTGATTGTAAGTGCGTATCATCATTTCAGATAGTAAAGCAGCGGATCGATTGGAATGTCCTTTGCAAATCACTTCTAATGAATTTTTGGATCTAGGCCGGATCGAGATAAGCGAGGATAAGATTTGCCGTTCATTGCCGTCTAAAAGTTCGCTAGTAAAGGGGCTGAAGATTAGTTCTTTGGCAATGGGGCTTTTTTCCAAATCTGTATATAAAGTGTTGATTAATCCTACTGATTCCAAAGCTTCTTCGTGAAGTAGTAGTGCATATGGTTCGGCAATGTCCGACTCTAGGGTTAAAAAGGTTTCGGCCCATGTTTTGGAGGTGGGCACTAAGGGTTCTTCGACACTTTCTTTAGAAATTTCGATGGGCTGATTAGATAGTGCAAGCAATGAGGATTTAGACCTTTCTTCGATTTCGTCCATAAATGAGGCATAAAAAAACACAGCTACACTTATGATAATTAATGCGATACAATGCCATGTTTGCATGATAGATTATCAAAACTAAGAAAAGGTTGAAAGGCAACCCCGTGGTTAATACCTTTTCTAACGTCATTGACGTTGGCTTAAAACCGCATTCCTTTGGGTTTGTGTCTGAAAACTCCGTTTCTTTTGAATTTTCTCAAAACCTTGTTGGGATCCAAAGAAACCTCTATGCATTTATCTTAAGCTTACTTCCCAATCGAAGCGATGCAGAGGATGTTCTTCAGGAAACCAATTTAATCCTCTGTAAAAAGTCACAGGAATATAAGCCTGATGGCAATTTCCGTTCTTGGGCTTTTAATATTGCAAGGTATCAAGTTCTTGCCCATCTCACGAAAAAGCGAAGAAGCAAAGTTTGCTTTAGTAATGAATTAACTGAGGCTCTGGCCAGCGAGGATTTCGATATTCAAAGGCATCAACTTACTCAAAAAGCCTTGCAGATTTGTTATGACTTATTGCCCGATCATATGAGAGATATTGCCAAGATGAGATTTAAAGAAGATGCACCTATGAAAGAAATTTGCAAAATCCTAAACCGTCCAATCGGAGCGATTTCAGGAACTCTTTTTCGTATCCGTCAAAATCTTATTAAATGCGTTCAATTGAAGATTCCTCAGCTTGAAATCGAGGAAGAATCCTGAAAAAGTTAAATTTCTGGTATCATTTTGTGAATAAGTGCTAATTAAGCATAGATTCAAAATGAATACAGAAATAACAGATGACCAATTAGTTCGCCTATCAAGCAAACTGTTGGATGGAATGATTTCCGACGAAGAACATTTACATTTAAATAAAATGTTAATGAGTTCTCGCAGTAATCGATTACGTTATTTGGAGGTTGTTCGCATCGAATCTCTGTTGCACTGGGAGCCTAGTAGTATGGACCTGCATGAGCGTGAAGAAAAATCATCTAAACTAATTTCTTTTCCTTTGGTTGCCTGGGTTGGTTCAATTGCAGCAACCTTAGTCGCTATGATTGGTATTTGGTGGGCATTTCGCTCATCCTTTGACAACAAATCTCAAATTGCCGAAATTCATCATCAGTCTACTTTTTCTGACGCTGTAACTTCTGCCAAGCTTGCTAATCCCTCTTTCAATTCCAATAAACGAGTTTTAGATAAAAAAAACTTATTTAAACCCTTTAACGAATTGAGTATTCGCCCATCTGTTCAAGAGCATGCAAGAGAGGGAATGGAAATTTTGCGCTCTAACGATCGCACGGCCCAAGGTGGAGCATTTGAATTACACGGCTTAGTCAAAAGATGGAATCGTGAACCGTATCTTGACATACCTTCCGAGAAGGGAGTTCTGCCTGCATCGGGGTCAAAAATGTTAAGTTTTGAAAAGATGTCGATAAATGTAGAATCTCAATTCGCTCATGTTGAAGAAACTGTACAGGTTTTAGATGTTCGCGAAGTACTTAAAAACAACGGGGGAACTACAGCTCGTATATTTGCTGCGGTCAAATTTAACCAAAGCTTTGGATCAACCCAAGAAGGAGCCGAATTTGGTCTAACATTACAGGCATTTAAAGATAGAGGAAATCTTAGTGAACAAGCTCTCGCGAGAGTTGAAAAAAACTTACCTTCCGACCGAGACCCAAATACATGGAATGAAATAAGTTCTGAATTCGAAATACCGACCAATGCTGACTATATAGTTGTTTCTTTAAGTGCCAAGAAGTATGGACCGGATTCTTTACTTGCAAATACCAGTAGTTATTATTCTGACGATCTGAAATTATCTTTTTTACTTGGTGATCAATCAGTAATCGGACCTATCTAAGCTTCATTTAGTAATTTTCTTTCCGAAAAGCTTTTGTTTTTAAAAGTTAGCCAAGATTGACTTTAATGTGGTCCAAGTCAATGAATTGACAGATGAAGTTGTTTTTCGTCTCATCCATACTTTTCTTCATTCTTAATTCTACTAAAGGTTCGGATTGGCCAACTTATGGCGGTCCTGATCGAAACCATCAATCTCAAGAAAAAACTTTGCGATTGGACTGGGGTAACGAAGAAGAGCCTCAGATTTTGTGGAAGCTTGAAGTCGGGCTGGGCTATTCATCTGTAGTGGAGGCAAACGGACTTGCTTACACTCAGGGTTACAAAGATAACCGAAATACACTTTATTGCGTGCAGTCCCAAAACGGTAAGGTGTTGTGGACTCATACATATGAATCTGGACTCGGAGACAAATATTTCCAGGGAGGTACTCGATCCACTCCAACGATTTTTAAGGGTAAGGTTTATTTACAGGGGCACGAGGGTCCGTTGTTTTGTTTGGATGCAAACACGGGGAAAGTAATTTGGCAAAGGCATCTAGTGGATGAACTTGATGGAAATTGCCCTACTTGGGGGTATTCTGGATCACCCCTAGTCGTGGAAAATAAAGTAATTGTACAAACTGGGTCATCCGATGGATCTTTAGTTGCATTGAACATAACAACTGGAAATGAAGTTTGGAGAGGCGGAACCGCGGAAGCGGGTTATGCCAGCCCCTACCTACGTGCTAGTAATCCTTCTGAAATTGTTGTGTTCAATCAATATGGTTTATCTTTGCACGATCTGCAAACAGGGGAGGAAAAAGTTTCCTACCAGCATAAAACCAGGTACGAGGTCAATGCTGCCCAACCAATGGATCTTGGTGATCAAGTCTTGGTTGCCAGTGGATATGGAAAGGGTGCTGCTTTATTAGATCTTAAAAGTTCTCAGCCCAAGGTACTTTGGGAATCTGACGGGGTGGCTTGTCAAATGGCCAGCTTGATTCATCTAAATGGATATGCTTATGGCGTTCATGGTCAGACAGGCGCCAATGCAAAACGTGCCACTCTCTTTTGTTTGGAACTTAGTGATGGCCGGAAAATTTGGGAAGAGCGCGGTTTTGGTGTGGGTACGGTTATACTAATTGATAAGACCTTGGCTGTGCTGAGTGATCGAGGTGAGCTTGCCTTAGTCAAGGCTTCTTCAAATGGCTTTAATGAACTTGTTCGTTTCCATGTTCTTGGGGGTAAAAACAATTGGACTCCTCTAAGTTATGCTAATGGCCGCATGCATTGTAGGTCGAGTTCTGGAAGTTGGGTATGCTTATCAATGGGGAAGTGACTAGTTGATAAATTTCTAATTAAAAGTGTCACTTAAAAATTTACTGACCTTAGCTCAAGCGGGTTTGACTTAAAAGTTCCTAAGGTTACCAATTTCAGGTCTGCTTAATTCTTATTTTTTTAAAATACTGATTCATGAAATCCCAACTGCATTTTTTCTTAGCTATTGTTTTGTTGCTCTCGGTAAGCTCATGCATACGCCTCGGCTCTCCACAGCAAACCACCATCAAGGCAACGAGTACGCTTCGTTTGGAAAATAAATCGTCCGACTGGCTCTTTGCCCGTGGTGATAAGGGCATGGGAGTTTCTACCGAAAAAGGATTACCTGATGAATTAGCTGGTACAATTCTTTGGACTCATGAAATACAGGGTGGGGGAGTTCCGGTAGTGGCAGGAGGGAAAGTTTACCAATTTGGATATTATGGAAGCGGAGAACAGGTGGAGGAAAGCCTAACTTGTTTAGATTTAAAAAGTGGTGAATTGATTTGGGACCAGCGGCGGCAAGATTTTATAAGTGATATTGTTTATGATCGATATGGGGTAGGATCAGCCTGCGTTGATCCCCAATCTGGAAATGTTTATTTCCAAACAAGTGCAGGTGAACTTCTTGCCTATGCAACCGATGGTTCTCTGTTGTGGGAGCGCTCCTTAATGGAGGAGTTCTCCCGACTCACTTTTCCAAACGGCCGAACAGGGGGTCCTTGTGTTGACGAGGGATTAGTCATTTTACACGCCATTACTGCAAACTGGGGAACTAATGGACCAGCGAGGGACAGGTTTTATGCATTCGATAAGGAAAACGGTGATCTCGTCTGGATTTCCACTCCTGGTACCACCCCCAAAGACAGTTCTTTTGCGCCATTGGTTTTTGAAAACTTAGAAGATGGCAGAAGGGTTTTTTACAGCGGTACTGGCTGCGGTCATGTGGTCTGTGTGAATGCCCGAACCGGACAACCTCTTTGGCGTTTTAAAATGTCTCACGGTGGAGTGAATGCAGGAGTAGTTCTGCATGAAGATTTAGTCATTGCTGTGCACGGTAAGGAAAATATCGACAGTTCGCGTATTGGCAGGATGGTGGGTATTCGAAAACCGTTCAAGGTGCCTGTACTCGGAGAATCCATTCTGGAACTTGACAGGCAAAGTGAAGCCTGGCGAAACGACGAACTTGAATCTTTTACCAGTTCACCGGCTATTTACAAAGACCGTGTCTATACCACCGTTAAAACGGGCGAATTATTTTGTAATAATGCACGGAGTGGCGAAACTAATTGGACTCTAAAACTTTCGCCTGATCAGATCCATGCAGCCCCTACATGGGCAGACGGTAAGCTATATGTACCTACGTTCGACGGCCAGGTTTCCGTGGTGAGGGACCTTGGTGCTGAAGCTAAACTTCTTAGCCAACTTGATCTAGGTAGTGCGTGCTTAGCCTCACCGTCAGTAGCTCATGGTAGAATTCTTATCCAATCTAAAAAGAAACTTTATTGTTTTGGACAGGATATAAAAGCAAAACCTTTTAGAAAAAAAGAAGTAGATGAAAGCCCCAGTTCTGGCAAAATTGCTTCTTTGCAAATCGTACCCTCTGAGTTCGCTTTGCCCGCGGGCAAAGAAATGAATTTTCGGGTTTTTGCCTTGGACTCCGCAGGTCACCGGATCAAACAACTAGGCGATGGGTTAACTTGGGAAAAGTGGATTCCACCTACTGCTAAAGTTAAGGCGAAATTAGATGGAAACCTTTCAACCGTGGGACCAGGTAATTTGATTGCCTCCCGGCAGGCAAAGCTTTCTGCCGGAGCAATACGAGCTTCCTATCAAGGATTACATGGGGTTGCCCGTGGAAGAATACTGCCAGTTTTACCTTACGAAGAAAACTTTGAAAACAGCTATGAGCTTACCCAGCAGGCAAGCGATGGGGTGCCTTTTTCTTATCCACCATTGCCTTGGTTGGGTGCTCGCATGCGTTGGCAAGTACAGGACCTTGATGGCGAACGTATAGCGGGAAACACTTTGGACCGTGTACTTTTCCAAAGAGCCATGAATTTTGTAGGGCATTGGCAGGCGAGTGATTACATCGTGGAGATGGACGCCAAGGTGGATGGAAATCGAAGAATAAAGTCTACGATTGGGGTGGTGAATCAGAGGTATATTTTTGCTCTTGTGGGTAATTCAAACAAACTCGAAGTTGTTTCAAATTACGATCGTTTTCAGAGGTCTGTCCCTTTTCCAATCGAGGCCAACAAATGGTACCGTTTAAAAACTCAAATTGATTTGCAGGAAAATGGATCAGGATTGATCCGGGCAAAAGCATGGCCAAGAGATGAGCCTGAACCTGAAGCATGGACTTTGGAAGAGTTGCATGTACAACCCCATAAGCGGGGAGCTCCTGGAGTATATGCCCTTTCGCCCCAAAGCAAAAAGAAAGTCTATTTTGACAATCTCTCCATTTATCCCAAACCCTGAAAATTTACCGAATCTTAATCAAGCGATGAAATATCCATCCATTTTATTTTTATTCCTTAATGCCTTTATGGCAGCATCTGTTGTCCATGGCGAAGATTGGCCTGTTTGGGGAAAAGATGGAACGCGAAACATGGTTTCCACTGAAACTGGTCTGACTTTGGAATTTGATCCGGGCAAAATGCTCGAGGATGAAGTCGTGGATATGAAAACCACTCAGAATGTTAAATGGGTAGCTAAACTTGGGTCGCAGGCCTACGGAAATGTGACCATTGGAGAGGGAAAGGTTCTGGTTGGAACCAACAACGAATCAACTCGTGACCCGAAGAAACAGGGAGACCGCGGGGTGGTAATCTGCCTAGATGAAAAAACCGGTGCCTTTGATTGGCAGTTAGTCATTCCTAAACTTGGAGCCGGTAAGGTAAGCGATTGGGAATATATAGGGGTTTGTTCTTCTCCAGCTATCGAAAATGGTCGGGCTTATGTTGTGACCAATCGTTGCGAAGTGGTATGCTTGGACCTATCCGGTTTTAAGAACGGAAACGATGGCCCTTACACTGAAGAGGAATCATATGTTCGTCCCAAAGGATCGCTTGATTCATTGAACCTCAAATTGGATGCCGATATCATTTGGCGTTATGATATGCGAGACGAGCTAGGCGTCTTTCCTCACAATGTAACCAGTTCATCTGCTTTGATCGTTGAGGACCGATTATTCGTCGCAACTTCTAATGGAGTTGACTGGTCGCATACCAATATCCCCAGCCCCCTTTCTCCGAGTTGGATTGCTCTCGATAAAAACACGGGTGAACTTATTGGAGAGGATGGTTCTGGGGCAAGTGAACATGCCTTGCATGCGGCTTGGTCTTCTTTGACATATGGCAAGATTGACGGGCAGGAATTATTATTTTGGGGAGGAACTGATGGGTTTCTTTACGCCTATCCCAACGAGACTGAACAGGACGAGGAGGGCTTTGATCTTTTCTTACCTTTATGGAAAGTCGATTGTAACGAACCCACTTACCGGAAGGACAAAGAGGGTCGAAAAATTCCTTATGCTACCCCTCCAGGTCCCAGTGAATTGATTGCCACACCTGTTCTTTACCAAGACAAGATATATTGTTCAATCGGTCAGGATCCAGAGCATGGAGACGGGGTAGGGCGTCTCTCCTGCATGAATGCAAAGACCGGAGAAGTTATTTGGAAAAATACAGACATTGGCAGGACGATTTCTACACCATCGATCGCAGACGGGTTGGTCTACCAAGCTGAATACGCGGGAATTCTTCATTGTTTGGATGCCGAGACTGGAGAGGTTTATTGGACCTACGATTCGTACAGCAGGATATGGGGGTCCACTTTATTGGTGGATGGTAAGGTACTTTTGGGGAATGAGGATGGCGATTTGCTTATCTTTGATCATGGAAAAGAAAAGCCTGAGCCTAAGACTATAAATTTGGGTGCCCCTATTTATAGTTCGCCCGTTGTGTCCAACCAGACCCTTTATGTTGCCACCCAGACCCATCTTTATGCCATAGGCAAGTAGCGGAGGCTTTTGCAAATGTCAGTCCATTCCAAAACTGTACCGATGCGAACCTTTTGGTTATTCTTTTTGGTTTTACTGTTTCTTCATCAAGACTTTTGGAATTGGTCTGATGAAAGTTTGGTCGCGCTGGGTATGCCCGCTGGATTATTTTATCATGCTTTATTTTCCATCGCTTGTTCGGCTTTGGGAGTTTGGGCAGTCACTCGTGCATGGCCGACCGAATGGGAAAAATACGCTGAAGAAAAAACCGTACCTTCTATAAAATCCAACCACACAGGAAAGGGGGATTCTGAGCAGTGAATGTTTTACTAATCATTTCAGGCTATCTTTCTTTACTGTTACTTCTAGGATGGGGAAGTGGGCGAATGTTTCGGGGGACAAGCCGTGATTTCTTTGTGGCCAGTCACAGTATCGGTCCGTTTCTCCTGCTGATGAGTGTATTTGGCACCACTATGACTGCCTTTGCTCTTGTTGGTTCGACAGGAAAATCCTTTGAGCGTGGCATTGGCACCTATGGTTTAATGGCATCGATCAGTGGTTTAATACACATGGCGATTTTCTTTCTTATCGGTATTCGCTTATGGGCTTTGGGAAAACGGCACGGTTACTTAACTCAAATCCAGTTTTTTCGGGCACGATTTGAAAGTGATGGGCTTGGTTACATCTTATTTCCGATCCTCGTTCTCCTGGTAGTTCCCTATCTTTTGATCGGGATTATAGGAGCGGGTAAAGTAATTGAGCCCGTAACCGCAGGGGCTTTCCCCGATTTATTCATTAACCCTACGATTCCCGCCTGGGTCGGCGGAATACCTCCCTGGTTAACCGGCTTAGTCATTTGTATTGTGGTTCTAACCTATGTTTTTCTCGGCGGTTCGCGGGGAGCTGCCCTCGCTAATGCCTTTCAGACAGTCGTTTTTATGGCGATGGGAATAGTTGCCTTTTACTTTGTCGTCCAATCCCTTGGTGGTCTTGAGCAGGCTGGCAAGGTGCCCATGCGTATAACTGAAGACGGCTCATTGGTTCAGGATTATCGATTTGAACAAAAGGCAGGGATTTTATTGGAACAAGACCCACCAAAAAAAATTGGTCAAGTTCTCAACTTTACTAATTCCAATTTGACCGATCGTCACCCCCATCTTGGTCGTGATCCAATCGTGGTGGAATTTAAAAAGAAAAATCCAAAAACTGGAGAGCTCGTTCCTTTTGAACGCGAACTGGGTATACCTTTTATCACTTTTGTGACTTACCTATTCATTCCCTTGAGTGTGGGAATGTTCCCTCATCTATTCCAACATTGGTT
The DNA here is from genome assembly GCA_029251885.1 of Opitutales bacterium. GTDB lineage: Bacteria > Verrucomicrobiota > Verrucomicrobiia > Opitutales > Seribacteraceae > Chordibacter. Next base: position 17,168 of record JAQXCL010000003.1, read on the forward strand.
GACTGCCCGGAATGCCCGGGCTTTTAAACTTACCGTAATTGCTCACCCCCTTTGTATTCTTATTGTTTGGGTTCCCTGTGTGCTCATTGGTTCTTGGGCTACCGGCTTGCTCCCGCCAGGCATACCTCCGCCTGCGGTTTTATCTGCCACCCTAAATATGCTCGTTGGCGACCCTTGGCTTACCGGCTTGCTCACAGCTGGTGTATTGGCGGCTATCATGTCTTCAATGGATTCTCAATTCCTCTGCCTTGGTACTGTATTTACCAATGACATCGTAGTTCATCGTGCAGGAAGTAAGGCTTATTCTGATCCACAAAAATTAAAAATCGCGCGCTCCTTTATTGTGGTCATCGTAGCAGTAACCTACTTGCTGGCCATGGCGGTCAAAAATGCCAATGTTTTCGATTTGGCAATTTGGTGCTTTAGTGGATTTGCTGCTCTTTTCCCCTTGATTTTCTCTGCTCTTTATTGGAAACGGGCGACCAAAGCAGGTGCGATTGCATCCGTTTTAACCGCCCTCATTTCTTGGGCATGGTTTTTCCATCAATCCGGATATGGAGGAGAATATTTTGTGGGACCGGGAATTGTACCAGCGGCAATTTGCTTCATTGTATCAGCGAGTGCTCTTGTGGTCGTATCTCTCTTAACTTCGCCTCCGGCTCAATCAACTATCGATCAATTCTTTCCCTCTCGGTCGTGATTGCGAATCGCTGGGAATGCGACTAGAAATTATCCCTGTTATGGTAAGCGAAGAACAAATTAAACATGCGGCTAACGATCTCGATCAACATGTCGAGGAAATGATCAATTGGCACTTCTCCCCGGAAAGCGGATGTCCTTTTTGGTTAAACTGGGCGAAGGAACAAGATTTCAATCCTTTGGAAGAGATTCGTACCTTGGCAGAACTTTATGATAAATTTCCATACTTTGAAGATGAATGGTTACGGGATCTTCCCAATAAAGTTTGGGTACCACAGGCATTTGCCGATCGACCTTTTAACATTTTTGAAACGGGTGGGACTACGGGTATGCCCAAGCAACGAATTGGATGGGATGATTTTCGCATCGATTATACCTCTTTTTCGAAGACTCTAAATGATGATCATTTTCCTCGCGATCACTACTGGTTGATGGTCGGCCCAACGGGGCCGCGAAGATTGCGCCTGGCTATTGAACACCTGGCTAATGAAAGAGGTTGTTCCTGTTATTTTGTCGACCTTGATCCGCGCTGGGTAAAACGATTGATCGCTACCCAACAATTTGATCAGGCCCGTGCCTACATGGATCACGTGGTTGAACAGGCCCTGACCATAATCAAAAATCGCGAGATTAGTGCTCTTTTTACCACTCCCAAACTTTTAGAAGCATTGGCCGAGCGTCGAGACTTGGTAAGCGCCGGGATCAAAGGTGTATTTTGCGGGGGAACAACCATGGACCGTCAATATGCTCGTTTTCTTCAAGAAGAGGTATGCGAAGGAGGAAAGATCGGATTTGTTCCTACCTATGGGAATACCTTGATGGGCTTAGCACGCAACCATCCATTTGGGCCTGAAAATGACTATTCGATTGCTTATTACGCTCCCCAACCACGGGCAGTCCTTCGGGTGATCGATACAGCTAGCGGAAAACCCGTGGAATATGATAATTGGGGCAGGGTGGAATTAACTACCCTGACAAAAGAATTTTTCATGCCCCGTTTTTTGGAGCGTGACGAAGCCATTCGCCGAGAACCATGGAAAGAAGCACCATGGGATGGGGTCGCAGAAATCCGCCCGTTTGGAGCGATGGAGAAGAAAATTGTAGAGGGAGTCTATTAATAGATATGAAACAAGTACCCCACTTACCAAGTTTGCGACTAGGCAAGCCTTACTGCAGCCTTAATCAATCTGAAGTGCTCGACTATCGGGATGGGTCCGTGCGGGCCACCCTAAGCCAGGTAAACCCAGGAGTGATTCGCCGAGACCTCAAAGAAGTCGGACAGGCCAGAGCCGCGTTACAAAAATTTTCGACTGCCGAACTTCTGGAAATTTCTAGGCAGGCAGGAGAATTTTTTCTTCATGAGGAATTACCTGTTGGAAAAGCTGGAGAATTGCAAAGCCCTCAGGAATATTTAGAGACTCTTTCATCCACCAGCGGGCTTCCCCATATTATGGTCAGTCGGAATATGGAAAAAATCCATCACGCCCTTACTCATATGGATACGATTCTTAATGGATTGACCCGTGGGTTGGATGTGGAGGTATTAGACCGCGGTTATGGCGAACAATCGGGTTCTCCGGTTTGTTTTCATCCAACCACCAAGGCACTTGGTCTGGTCATGCCCAGTAACTCTCCAGCGGTTAATTCACTTTGGCTACCCGCAATCCCCCTGAAAATACCGGTGATTATGAAACCCGGCAAGGACGAGCCATGGACACCTTATCGATTAATGCAGGCCTTTATTAAAGCGGGATGTCCAGCGAAAGCCTTTGGGTTTTACCCCACAGATCACGAAGGAGCTGCTGATATTTTGCGTCTTTGCGACCGGGCACTCATCTTTGGAGACAAATCAACCACCGATCAATATGCCGGGAATCCAGGTGTACAGGTCCATGGTCCCGGTTTTAGTAAGGTTTTGATCGGGGAAGATGAGATCGAAAACTGGCAAGACTACATAGACCTCATGGTAGCTTCCATTTCGGATAACGGTGGACGCAGTTGTATCAATGCATCCGCTATTATTGTGCCCAAGTATGCAAAGGAAATTGCTGATGCCCTTGGGCAGAGACTCGGCCCGATCAAGCCCTTAGCGATGAACGATCCTAATGCCGTCCTATCTGGGTTTGCCAACCCCAAGATGGCAGAATGGATAGATGCTGCAATCGATGCAGACCTTTTGGAAGCCGGAGCTTATGAGGCAACTGCTCCCTATCGTGATGGTCCCCGCCAGGTTAAAGCGGAGGGGGGAACTTATTTGCGCCCAACGATTATTGCCTGCGAATCGATCGAACATCCCTTGGCTAATCGGGAATTTCTCTGCCCCTATGCTAGCGTGGTGGAGGTTCCACAATCGGAAATGCTCGATAAGATCGGACCAACTTTGGTCGTTTCTGCACTAACTAAATGTGAATCATTTAAGCGAGAACTGCTAATGGACCCCAGAATTGAACGATTAAATGTTGGGCCTATTTCAACGATGAAAATATCATGGGATCAACCGCACGAAGGCAACCTTTTCGAGTTCTTATACAAGCGTCGATCCATAGGATTGGCCGCTTGATTCGACTTCCACTCCCTTTTCAATGACAGGAAGTGCCAGCTCTCCATCGTTGGACTCTCCCTTTTTTGAACTAGGTGACCCAACTGAACAACGGGTCATTTATGGTCCCGGATCTTCTAAAAAAGTTGGTGAATATGCTAAGCACTTTGGCAGCCGTGCCTTGGTGGTCACCGATCTAGGTGTAAGTTCGGCCGGTCATCCCCATAAGGTCATGGAATCCTTGGAGTCGGCTGGTATTCGTACATTTTTATTTGAGGAATCGGTGGAAAACCCTACGGATTCAAGTGTACAGGAATGTGCGCAGAAAGCTGGTATGCTGGAGATTGATCTAATCATTGGTGTGGGCGGAGGCAGTTCACTCGACACCGCCAAGGGGGCCAATTTTATCCTGACCAATGGTGGTTCGATGAAAGATTATTGGGGGCTGTCTAAGGCAACCAAGCCGCTGTTCCCGATGATCGCAATTCCTACCACTGCAGGGACGGGAAGTGAGTGCCAGTCGTATGCCTTGATTTCTGACGATCACACGCACCGGAAAATGGCCTGCGGAGATCCTAGTGCTTTGCCCAAAGTTACGCTATTGGATCCCGAGCTTACGCTTTCCCAACCATTTTCAGTTTGTACCGCAACTGGAATGGACGCCCTGGCTCATGCCCTAGAATCGGCGGTTTGTTCGCGTCGAAATGACTTGTCCGGTCGTCATGCCCGGCAAGCCTTTGTCCATTTGGTAAAGAATTTGGAAACAGTATGGAAAGACCCTCAAGATTTATTGGCACGTGGCCATGTGCTATTGGGAGCCGCCCATGCGGGGGCGGCTATTGAACGAAGCATGCTCGGAGCTGCCCATGCCCTTGCTAATCCACTAACCGCTCAAAAAGGAGTTATTCATGGTCAGGCGGTTGGTTTGTGCCTGCCTGCAGTTATGGCCTATAATCGGCAAGATTTGGACTCTGCTCAGATCTACGCCGATTTGGCTCGTCTTTCCGGGCTTGCAGACTCTTCCACAAGCGATCAACAAGCCAATGGGCTGCTTCTCGAAAAAGTT
>JAQXCL010000007.1 GCA_029251885.1 Opitutales bacterium
AGGGTTATTCCCTGAAGTCGGTTTTCCTACTGCACTCGCACCCATGCAGGATGTTACTGGGCTTCCGTTCATGAACTTAATTGCAGGCTTTGGGCCACCCGACTTATTTTTCACCGAATATTTCCGAGTTCATTCCAGTGCTAGAATTGATCCTTGTATACTCTCCTCTATTACTGAGAATGTATCAGGTAAACCCGTGTTTGCCCAACTAATCGGTGAGGACCTGGAGCATGTCGCCCGTTTCGCCATGGAGTTGCAAGAATATTGTATTGCAGGGATAGACTTAAACCTGGGCTGCCCAGCTCCAAGAGTATACCGAAAGAATGTAGGGGGTGGGTTATTGCGCGACCCCGATCGAATCGATCGTGTTTTGAATGTGTTGCGGGATAGTTGCAATTGTCCTCTTACCGTTAAAACGAGAATTGGTTTCGAGGACCATCAGAACTTTGATCGAATCTTGAAGGTTTTTGCCAAAAATGAGGTCGAACTGGTCAGCCTACATGCTCGAACTGTAAAGGGTGGGTATCGAGAGACACCCCAGTACGATTATGTGAAGCAAGCAGTTACAGAGATGGATTGCCCTGTCTTACTTAATGGAGACGTTCATACTGCAAAATCTGCGATTAAATTAGTTAAGGAAACAGGTGCAAAAGGAGTAATGATCGGACGTAGTGCAATTCGTAATCCGTGGATCTTTAAACAAATTAGGCAACTTCAGAATGGCGAGGAGATGGATCGGCCAAGCCTTGGGGACATATATTTATACATTAATCAACTCAGCGATGTATTATCAAAAGATACAATGACTGACGAAAAGCATGTTGCCCGACTGAAAAAATTCCTAAATTACATTGGGCTTTCTGTGGATTTAAAAGGTGAATTTCTTTTCCAAATGAGGAGAACACGAACGCGATCTGAACTTGATCGGGTTTGCAGATATTTCCTGCTTAATGATGGCAGATCCGACCAACCTATGCACCTTGAACCGATATCTAATATGGCTTTTAGGCCAAGTGAAACAGGTACGGCATGCTAAAAATTAGATTATGTTTTACTCTCAGCGACTGAGTATTTCTGCTTGGTTTCGAGAATGGGGTTGGACTTACTTGGCCAGCGCCCTCCCCATGGGGATGCTCTGGATGGCTCATGCCCCCAGAGAAACTCCAGAGGCGGCTTATGTATTTTTGCTTCCTTTTTTAATATGGATTCATTTTCGGCCGAGTTTTAGAAAAGTTTTAATTGGCATGCTTGTGTGCGGATGGATCTATCATATTGCAATGGTCGGATGGATGAGGCATGTGAGCTTTGGTGGCATGTGTACCGCGACCTTTTTACTCTCCTGTTATCAATTAGTTTGGTTTTTAATTGCCCGTGCCTGGTACCCGCGTTTTTCAAGGGGGGGATTTAATTCGAGATTACTTATTATCGTCGGTCTGTCTGCCTTGTGGGTAAGTATCGAATGGCTACGGACCTTATTTACCCTTGGGTTTCCATGGTGTCCGCTCGCAGCTACGCAATGGGAGAGACCAATCCTCTTACAATCCGCCTTTTTTACAGGAAGTTGGGCAGTGTCATTCTTCCTGGTCTTTTTCAACCTATGCATTGGGTCTTACCTGCATCATTTGTTTGTCAGAAGGCGCCAGGCTGTAGGTTTTTTCAATCGTTCGATCTGTCCTGAACTATACCTAGGTATTTTGCTTCTGTTCCTTATGATATATCCATTTTTTATCGAGCGAGGATCTAGTGTCGCTCGTGAAACTAAAACTCTTAAAATAGGTATTTGTCAGCCTTACCTCCTGAATAAATGGATAGAAGGAAGGGCAACTGAGCACAAAGATACCTTACGTAAACAAACCGAATTTTTATCCCTTGCAGACCCCGATATCATTCTCTGGCCAGAGGCATCAACGCCTTATCCATTGAATCTCGATCGAATATGGGTCGAAGATTTAGCGAAAAAGACGGGCATTCCGATACTCGCGGGTTCGGTAATTCGTGAAGAGGGTGCTTCCTACAATGCTATGGTCTACATCGATCCACAGGAGGGCATGCGACCTGAATGGTATGCCAAACAGGTACTTGTACCTTTTGGAGAGTATATTCCAAAACCATTTGGTGTGATACCCGGACTGAAAAAGTTGGTCGGTCCAGTTGGTAATTTCTCTCCGGGTAATCAGGTTTACCTATTTGACCTACCAACTAGCGATGGAAATTCTTCGGGGTTCGTCCGAGCCGGAATTTTGATTTGCTATGAGGATATTTTCCCAAGTCTGTCCAGGAGGGCAGTGGAGCAAGGTGCTGAGCTATTAATCGTATCAACAAATGATGCTTGGTTTGCAGAGGAAGGCTGTGCTGAGCAACACGCAAGCCATTCAATTTTAAGGGCGGTAGAAAATAAAGTTCCGGTCGTGCGCTGTGGTAATGCTGGGTGGTCTGGCTGGATTGATCAAATGGGTGGCGTTCGCGATGTCCTTCTTGATGATAGGGATCGAGTGTATTTTGAAGGAGCCGCTGTAATCGAGGTAAGTATTCCACAACGACATGCACCAAGTTTAGGATCAATGGGTGATCAATTTGCTTACATCTGTAGCGTACTTTCGATCATCTTAATCATTTATTTTAAAGTAAGCCCGGAAAATAGAGCTGAAGTTTAGATTTTAAATCTTTATACAGTTATGACTTAAATTGAACTCTCCGAAGTTGAAATAAACTTATCCTTGCCATTTCCCGGTCAAATCCCATGTGTATTTCTTCGCAATCAATTTTTCTCACTCAACAAAATCATATAAATGTCTACTAAAATTGGAATTAATGGATTCGGCCGCATTGGTCGTTTGGTCTTTCGCGCTCTTGTCGATCAGGGATTACTTGGAAAGGATTTTGAAGTTGTTGCAATCAACGACTTGGTTCCTGCTGACAATCTAGCCTATCTTTTAAAATACGACTCAACCCAAGGTCGTTTCAATGGTACAGTTGAAGCTCCCACAGATGACACTCTTGTAGTTAATGGACATACCATAAAGTGCTTGGCTGTACGTGAAGGACCAGCTGCACTCCCATGGGGAGACCTTGGCGTTGATGTGGTTATTGAGTCTACTGGTTTGTTTGTCGATCGAGATAAAGCAGCTGGTCACTTAGAAGCGGGAGCCAAGAAAGTTATTATTTCCGCTCCTGCTAAAGGAGATGTCAAAACCATTGTACTTGGGGTTAATGACAACGAGCTAACTGCAGACGATCATATCCTTTCCAATGCATCTTGTACTACTAACTGCCTTGCTCCTATCACAAAAGTGGTACTTGAAAATTTCGGAATCGCAGAAGGCCTAATGACGACTGTTCACAGTTATACAGCCACACAGAAACCAGTAGATGGACCTTCTATTAAAGATTGGAAGGGCGGTCGTGGGGCTGCCATTAATATCATCCCTTCTACCACCGGTGCAGCTAAAGCAGTAGGCTTGGTCTTACCCGAGGTTCAAGGCAAGATCACTGGGATGGCTTTCCGTGTGCCTACACCAACAGTTTCCGTTGTGGACCTTACAGTTAAGACGGAAAAGTCCACCTCTTACGAAGAAATTTGTGCCAAGATGAAAGAAGCCGCCGAGGGTCCCCTTAAAGGCATCCTTGAGTATACTGACGACGAAGTTGTGTCTGCTGATTTTATTCACTGCCCAGCATCTTCTATATTTGATGCAGGTTCCGGAATCGCACTGAGTGATACATTTTTTAAGTTAATTTCTTGGTATGACAATGAGTGGGGATACAGCAACCGTTGCGTTGACTTACTTAAGCGTGTTGCTGCACTTCTTTAATACCATTTTTACCTAAATTCATTGGCGTGGGCTAACATGGCTCTCGTACAACTTCCTACCATCTTTTCATTATGATCAAATCTATCGACGATTTGGATTTGCAGGACAAGCGTGTCTTTCTTCGCGTAGACTTTAATGTGCCACTCGATACCGATGGTACCATTACTGATGACACCCGGATTTGTGCGGCCTTGCCCACCATTCGAAAACTTTCTGAGTCTGGAGCTAAGGTTGTTCTAGCTAGTCACCTTGGGCGGCCTAAAGGGGAAAAAGTTCCGTCTATGAGCCTAGCTCCAATTGCTCCCGCATTGGCTAAGCTTATCGGTTTACCTGTCCTGTTCTTGGACGAATGCGCAGGTGAGAAGGTTGAGGACGCAGTTAACTCAATGAATCCTGGGCAAATCGCTCTTCTCGAGAACATGCGCTACCACAAGGGTGAGACTGATAACGACCCAGCCTTTGCTAAATCCTTAGCCAAGCTTGCTGATGTTTATGTGAACGATGCATTTGGTACAGCTCATCGCGCTCACGCATCAACCCATGGCGTAGCAGAACTAATCAAAGATCGTGCAGCTGGTTACCTAATTCAAAAAGAGCTCGAGTTTCTTGGCAACAAAACTGAATCACCTGAGCGTCCATTCATCGTTATTTTAGGTGGTGCCAAGGTAAGCGATAAAATTACAGTGATTGATCGCCTTCTCGATAAGGCTGATACCATTATCATCGGAGGTGGAATGGCTTACACCTTTGCATTAGCGATGGGTCAGACTGTTGGTGATAGTCTTTGCGAAATTGATAAAGTAGAACTTGCCCGAAATGCACTAAAGAAAGCAGAGGAGAAGGGGGTGAAGTTTATGCTTCCCGTCGATTATCTCGTTACAGACTCACTTGATTTTGCTAACAAAACTCTTGGTCAAACTAAAGTAGTTGAAGGTAACATCCCAGATGGCTGGGAGGGCGTCGATGCCGGTCCCAAGACGATTGCTTTATTTGCAGAAGAAGTAGCGAAGGCAAAGACTGTTCTGTGGAACGGCCCCATGGGCGTCTTCGAAATCGAGGGAGCCAGTAATGGAACTTTCGCTGTAGCGAAAGCTGTGGCAGAGGGAAGTGCCACCTCTATTATTGGCGGCGGGGATAGTGTTAAGGCTATCAAACAAAGTGGGTATTCCGACCAAGTCACCTTCATGAGTACCGGTGGCGGTGCATCACTCGAATTCCTTGAGGGCAAGGACTTGCCAGGCGTAACCATACTGGATCAATAATTTATTGTTTTACCCTAGCCCTTTTTTATTATGACTCGAAAATTTCTTATCGCTGGAAACTGGAAGATGAATCTCACTCCAGATGAATCTGCCGCATTGGTAGATGAAGTTAACTCCCTGACTGGAAGTCAGACCAATGTTCAGGTTTGTGTATGCCCGCCCTTCACATCGCTCCCTGTTGTCTCCTCTAAGGTCGAGCAATCGGAAGTTCACCTGGGTGCTCAAAATATGCATGCCGAGCCTTCTGGTGCTTTTACCGGTGAGGTTTCTGCGGAGATGCTTCGTTCACTATATGTCTCACATGTAATCCTCGGTCACAGTGAACGGAGGCAATATTTTGGTGAGACCAATGCTTCTATTAACTCAAAGGTTATCGCCGCTATAAATGCTAACCTTCGTCCAATTTTCTGTATCGGGGAAACCCTCGAGGAGCGTGAAGCAGGCAAGACTATGGAAGTTGTGGGGACACAAGTCCGTGAGGGATTAGTTAATTATCCATCAACTGCACTTGACCTGTTGGTCGTTGCCTATGAACCGGTGTGGGCGATCGGAACTGGGAAAACTGCAACCAACGAGATGGCCCAAGAAGTACACCAAGAGGTAAGGAAGATTTTGTCCGAGTTCTTTGGCGAATCAGCGGCATCATCCATTCGAATCCTTTACGGTGGTTCAATGAAGCCTGAAAATGCAGCAGGTTTGCTTGCACAGCCTGATATTGATGGTGGTTTAATCGGTGGAGCTTCGTTATCAGCAAAATCCTTCTGCGATATAATCGAGGCTGCTCTTTCCGCCTAAACAGGGATGCTTGGGTTGCCTGCAGCCTAGTTCGATAAATCGCTCAACACCTGCTTTGCATGGTCGGCAGGTTTTACTTTGTGGTAGGCCCTTTCAATCTTACCACTTTCGCTCAAAAGAAAACTCATTCGGTGGATACCGTTAAAGGTTTTGCCCATAAATTGCTTCTCTCCCCATACCCCAAAAGCCTCAGACATACTATGATCTTGATCAATCAAAAGAGGAAAAGGCAGATCATACTTGGTGATAAATTTGCGATGAGACTTTTCTCCGTCTGCAGAGACTCCAAGAATTAAGATATTTAACTTCCTGTATTCAATGTGTAAATCCCTGAGCCCGCAGGCTTCAGTAATGCAACCAGGAGTCATGTCGCGCGGGTAAAAGTAAATTAAGCAACGCTTCCCAAGGAGAGATTGATTATCCCACTTCCTGCCTATCTGATCTATGGTGCAAAACTTCGGGCAATCCGTTCCAACCTCCAATGGATTTGGTTTACTCAGAAGGCTGATAGAAAGCTACGGTTTTCCCTACTTTTGCGATGCACTGGACAGAAACTTCGCTTGAGAATTCCTCAATTAATTTCTTTTGCACTTCCTTGTCACCAGGTAGGCCTAGTTTGATCATGGATTCTTTATTTAAAATCTTTTCACATTCCCGGATGAATTCATGAGTTAATCCCCGCTTGCCCACTCTTAAATCAATGGGTCTTGTTTTGAGAATTCCCCGTATGTCCCGTTTTTCTTTTCCTTTAATTTCTACCATGGTATTTCTTTTCCGTCTTCCCCCCAAAATCTGCCATTTTGCAGGTGGGTTAAATGATCTGTAACATCGAGCATTTTGCTCACTGAATCCTCAACCGAGTACTTTGCTTTTTCTCCACCCATCTCGGTTTTCACCCAACCAGGACTTAAGGATACAACCTTGATCCCGTTTTCTGCTAAGTCGATCGCTGCCTGTTTGGTCAACATGTTGAGTCCAGCCTTGGAGCACTCATAGGCAATCGCCCCGCCAAGTTGGGTATTGCCACGCAGTTCAATCGAGCCTAGCCGACTGGACATATTGTAGATCCACGCATCTGATGATGGTCGCAGGCAGGCTAGGGCATGACGTAGTACAAGAAAAGCACCCAGTAAATTGGTTTGTAGTACCTGGGAGAAGGAATCTGAGCTTACTTCATGCAGGTCTCGCCAGTCGATGACACCTGCGTTATTGAAGAGTCGGTCAATGGTAATACTTTTGCGCTCAAGTTCTTCAAAGCAGTCAGTTACCGACTGTTCATTGTTCACATCAAGCTGGACAATCTCCAAGTGTGAGCAGGTTTTTTGGAGGTCGGATAAAAAGCCATCTTTTAACGGGTTGCGGCACCCGGCAATCACCCGATCTCCCCGGGTGAGTAACTGTTTGCACAATTCCTTCCCGATGCCCCGACTTGCTCCGCTGATAAAATAGTTCTTCATGAAATAAATTGTACATACAACCTTAAAGAGTGGGTGCAGGCAAGCGGATGTATCGTAATATTTTTCAGCTAAGATGGTGTAGGGATTGACAGCTCATATCTTTTTTTCAAATTCTGATGGTGCGAGTTTCACCTACCTAAACTACCAACTCTCAATCTTACCTTTTTTCGCTCTGTACGAAGAAGGTGGTGGGTGATAGGATTCTGTTTATAACACAACTAGAAAAAATCTCTTTGTTTTTGAACAAGCTTCATCAACTAGAGTAAACTTTTTATTTTTAAAATTATATGTCCGACGAAGAAAAAGAGTCTTCTCCATCTAAACCAAGTGACCTTGGGCAGGAAAAGCCCAAGCCTAAGCGCCGCGCCCCCGCAAGTCGCAAAAAGCCTCTTGCCAGCAAAGTAAAGAAAGTAGAGGAAGTTGCTACTGCAACCAAAGCTGCCTCACCGATTACGAAAAAAGGTAAAACCTCTGCCAAAGCCGAAATTCAGGAGAAACCCAACAATTTAGAACCTCCCAAAAAAGTAAACGAGCCAGCGACTGAGGCGAAATCAACGCATAAACCTGAAATAAAGCAGACAGAAGAAGGGGGTAATTCAGAGATTAGGCCAAAGCCTTCCCAAAGACCGCAAAGGCAACTCGAGCGCAGGGTTAATGAACACAGCAATAAGCATTTTGATGACCAGGCACGCAATGTGCGTGATATCGCAAACCTGAAGGGCAAGCGCCCCATTGTTGCCCTGACCGCATATGATGCAGTAATGGGCAAGCTGGTTAACGACGCGGGCGTTGATTTTATTTTGGTGGGCGACTCGGTGGGAACAACCTTATTGGGGCACCGCACAACCATACCGGTGGATATCATCGATATGGTGCGTCACACCGCCGCGGTTCGCCGTGCCCAACCAAGATGCTTACTGGTTGCTGATCTCCCTTTCGGGGAGGCGAGCTTTTCCTTTGATCGACTGCTTGAATCGGCCCGCCGGTTGATGCAAGAGGGCGGTGCGGATGCGGTCAAAATTGAGGGAGGTCGCGATGTCGCCGATGATATCGAAAAACTTGTCTCCACTGGTGTGCCGGTGCTTGGACATATCGGACTACTACCCCAAACTGTAAAAGCAATTGGTGGGTACCGAAAGTTTGGCGGCGACCGTCAGGAAGCGGAGGATTTATACACTGATGCAATTGCTCTTGAAGAGGCAGGTTGCTTTGCGGTGGTCGGGGAAATGATCGAGGAAGTGGTTGCTCGTGAATTAACCAAGCAGATCCTTCCACCACTGATCGGCATAGGTAGCGGGGCAGGGTGTGACGGGCAGATTTTGGTAAGCACCGATATCCTGGGGTACAACACCAGGAAGGCACCTTCGTTTGTGAAAACTTATGCCAATTTAAACCAAGTGATCTCTAAAGCTCTTTCTCAGTATGTAACTGAGGTCAAGTCTAGGAAATTCCCCGCCTGAATTTATGAATTTTTCTGTATTAGGAGCAGGGGCATGGGGTACAGCGATGGCAGTATATTTAGCCAAGCTCGGTCATGTAGTCACTCTTTGCCCCCGGCGGATGGAACATGCCCTAAAACTCTCATCAGACCGAAAGAACCTTGATTATTTACCTACTGTTGAATTTCCCTGTGATCTACAGGTTGGCAGAGAGGTGGCTCCGGCAATCATGGAAGCCGACTATATCTTCCTTGCCTGTCCTTCTCACGCATTACGGGAGACTACATTGAAGGCAGTTGAGCACCTTGTTACCAGTCCTCAACTAAAAGGTGCTCTTGCCCTATGCAAAGGCCTTGAACCAAAGACCAATAAGTATTCTCACGAGGTAATGGCCGAGGTGTTTGGCTCATCCATAAATTGTGGATATTTAACAGGGCCTTCACATGCCCAGGAATTGGCAGAGGGTAAGCCTGCTGCAATGTGCCTGGCACTTGATCAACTTGAAGCAGATACTCTTAACCTGCAAAAGGCAATTAGTTCATCGTCTTTGCGCATTTACCGCTCTGATGATCTGGTCGGGGCAGCCATCGGGGGATGCCTGAAAAATGTTTATGCCATAGCGGTTGGCCTATCTGATGGACTGGAGTTAGGAGATAATGCCCGTGCCGCATTAATTACTCGTTGCCTGAATGAAATGATCGAACTTGGTTTCCATCTTGGTGCAAGGAAGGATACATTTGTTGGGTTAAGCGGAGTGGGTGACCTTATTGCAACTTGTACGGGTGAATGGAGTAGGAATCGAACTTTTGGCCAATCGCTCGCTCGCGGAAAATCAGCAAAGGAAATGATTGAGGGTCAAAAAACCGTCGTCGAGGGTTACTGGGCTACAGAATGTTTTTATAGAAAAAGTAAAGAAGCTGGTGCAACCGCCCCCGTCTTGGAACAAGTATATCGTACTCTTTACGAGGGGAGTGACCCTAGGAGTTCAGTAATTGAATTAATGTCACGCGGGTTAAAAGCAGAGGGATCTTGATAACCTTATAAAGACCCATCCATGAATACAGCGGAACGACCCAAGTTAGAAGCCCCAGGTGGCGTAAGCAAGTTGTTACTTCATTCGTGTTGTGCTCCTTGTGAGGGGGAGGTTCTGGAGACAATGCTTGAGTCTGGAATCAAGCCGACAGTTTTTTTTTACAACCCAAATATTCACCCCAAAAAAGAGTACGAACTGCGAAAGGAAGAAGATAAAAGATTTTGTGAAAAACTCGGTCTTGCCCATCACGATGGTGATTACGATGTTAGGAATTGGTTTGAGCGGATAAAAGGCATGGAATCGGAGCCTGAACGGGGAATCCGATGTACCAGTTGCTTTGATATGCGCTTTGAACGTACTGCTCTATTTGCGAAAGAGCATGGGTTTACAGTCTTCACGAGTTGCCTGGGGATTTCTCGCTGGAAAAATATGGCTCAAATCAATGGTTGTGGAGAGCGTGCTGCGTCCCGTTACGACGGGATGACTTACTGGACTTACAATTGGAGGAAATGTGGAGGCTCACAAAGAATGCTGGAGGTTTCCAAAAGGGAAAACTTTTATCAGCAGGAGTATTGTGGATGTGTTTATTCTTTACGGGATACAAACGAATGGAGGATGTCCAAGGGACGGAAAGAGATAGAAATTGGTAAAAATTTTTATGGTACTGAAACCAAGCAAGAATCAAACTCGTAATATTTCAGCTTGTTCATTAATGTGTTGAGATGAACAATTCATCGGTCTGGCAATCCCTTCGTGACGAAGCTACTGCAGTAGCCTCGCGGGAACGCATACTTGCCAAGGTACTAACTGAATATGTATTAGAGCGGTCATCTTTAGAAGATGCATTAAGTTGGCGTTTATCTTCCCGCTTAGCAAAAGGTGCAGTTCCTAGTAATGATTTAAGGGAACTCCTTCTTCATGCTTATGACTCTGTACCTACTATTATTAAGTCAATCGAACGAGACCTCGAAGCAGTTAAAGAAAGAGATCCGGCATGCGATGATTTCCTTAGCCCCTTTTTGTACTTTAAAGGATTCCAAGCTTTGTCTGCTTACCGAGTATCTCATTGGCTTTGGAAGGAAGGTCGAAAAGACCTCGCTCTTTATCTGCAAAGTCTAATTTCGGTCGTTTATGGAGTTGATATTCACCCTGCTGCTTTAATTGGTAAAGGCATACTTCTTGACCACGCCACTGGTTTTGTAGCGGGAGAAACTACCGTAATCGAGGACAATGTGTCTATTTTGCATGAAGTTACTCTCGGCGGAACAGGAAAGGATCGTGGTGACAGGCACCCCAAAATCCGTTCTGGTGTTCTCATTGGAGCAGGTGCAAAAATACTTGGTAATGTCGAGATTGGTGAAGGGGCACGCGTAGGTGCAAGTAGTGTGGTATTGGCAGATGTTCCTCCTCATGTATCAGTAGCTGGCGTACCGTCGAAGATACTTGGTTCTTTTGCAGATGAATCGATTCCTTCTTTGGGTATGGATCACACCCTAATTAACATGAAGGTATACGAAGCGGGGGGAGGTATATGAACCAAATTTCCTCATTTGAGCCCCAATGATTGACGAAAACGAATCTAGTATTTAAAAAAAACAAACATGTCAGAAATCTCTAATCCCGATATCGTGTCCTTTAAAAATGATGAACAAACTGGTGGAGGCTCAAGTAAACCAGTTGAAGATATCGAAGTAAAAGACGCACAGATGATTTTCGATTCAGTTTGGCATGAACTGGAAAAGGAGGTGGGTACGGAAAACCTCAAGTTCCCAGCGGAAAATTTCTGGCTTAATGGTGCTCCAGGTGCAGGAAAAGGTACACAAACCGCCTTCATTATGGAATTTCGTGACCTCACCGAGAGACCGATTGTGGTGAGTGAACTTTTACAGTCCCCGGAAGCCAAGAAAAAAATTGATGCTGGCTTACTGGCCGGTGATCGCGAGGTTACAAAACTAGTACTTCGAGAATTACTTGATCCAAAGTACGAAAGTGGCGCAGTAGTGGATGGATATCCCCGTACTAAAACTCAGGTGGAGTGTTTAAAACGTTTCCACAGACGTTTAAGCGATTTGCGAAGCAAGTATCTAGGGACATTCCAAGAGTCTCAGTTTCCCAAACCTCGCTTTCATATCATCATGCTCTTTATTGATGAGGATGAGAGTGTGCGCCGACAACTTTTGCGAGGAGAAAGGACAATTGCTCACAATAAAGAGGTTGAAGCCTCAGGAGTAGGTGTCAAATGGGAGACGCGCAAGACGGACCTAGACGATGCATCCGCTCACAAACGCTACAAAACCTTTAAGGAATCCACTTACGACTCCTTAACCACACTAAGGGAGGTTTTCCATTATCATTTCATTAATGCCCATGGGACCATTATTGAAGTCCAGCAACGTATTATTAGTGAGTTAAAGTATCAGAGTTCCCTCGAGCTTGATCAACCAACTTACGATCGAATATCCTCCATTCCTCTTGCTGAACAACTATCTTTGCATGCCAGGCAGATCTTGGTCAATCGTTTGGATTCTTATGAGAAATTCCATTGTGAATTATTTGAACAGGTGGTCGGCTTAATTAAGTCAAAGTTTATTCCGATTGTTGAGAAACATTCGATTTCGGGGCTAGCATACATTAATTCGGAGGACGCTGTGCTTAATGATCCTCTAGCCATTGCAATGCTGATAGATATCTTTACTGAGCGAGGGTTTACTGCAGTCGTGGATATTCGTAAGATGGAAGTCCCCGCAAGGATTGATCCAAAATCATTTGAGATAATCAATAGGGTAAAAAATGTCTATCGTGTGAGAATTAATTTCTCTGGTTCGAAAATCCGTCGCGGTTAATCACACTTCACTTATTTAATTCTTATACATATATGGACCCCAGGTATCATAAGCTGGCCAGTAATTTGGTCTCTCACTCGGTTAATTTATCTGCAGGCGAAAAGGTCCTCATTCATGCGTTTGATGTTCCTGAAGAAATTACCCTTGCCCTGGTGCGAGCGGTAAGGCAACGCCAGGCACATCCTTTTGTCCAACTCCAATCTGGGAGGATAGAGCGAGAGTGTTTACTTGGTGGAAAGATTGAACAATTTGAATCATCATTAAAGTGGGAACTTGAAAGAATGAAGGAAATGGATGCTTATATCGCTTTACGCGGTTCATCTAATGTTTTTGAAACTTCAGACCTCCCTTCTGATGATCTACAGAGAGCCATGAAAACCCTAAAGCCAGTACTCGACTGGCGGGTAAATCAAACAAAATGGTGTGTTTTGCGCTGGCCAACCCCGTCAATGGCACAGCAGGCAAAGATGAGCACGGAAAGGTTTGAAGATTTTTACTTTAATGCCTGCTGTATGGATTATGCCAAAATGAGTTTGGCTATGAATGGTTTAGTTGAGCGGATGCGTAACGCCGATCAGGTTTCCATTTCTGGCCCTGGAACTGATCTGATTTTTTCAATTAAAGGCATTGATGCAGTCGGTTGTTCAGGGACTCACAATATTCCTGACGGAGAAGTGTTCTCATGCCCGGTGAGAGACAGTGTAGAAGGCTACATTACCTATAATGCAGACACTATTTATCAGGGGACCTCTTTTTCCAACATTAGATTAGCTTTTAAAGAGGGGCGGATTGTAAAGGCAACGGCATCTTCAAATGAAGATAAATTAAATGAAATTTTGGATTCTGATGACGGCTCTCGTTATATCGGAGAATTTGCAATCGGGTTTAATCCGATGATTAAAGAACCAATGCTGGATATTTTGTTTGATGAAAAGATATCTGGATCATTCCACTTTACTCCTGGCCAAGCTTATGAAGAGGCAAATAATGGGAATAAGTCACAGGTTCACTGGGATATGGTCTGTGTCCAACGTCCGGAATGGGGTGGTGGGGCAATTCATTTTGATGGGGAATTGATTAGAAAAGACGGTCTATTTATTCCCGATAACTTACAGTCACTCAATCCGGATAACCTGCTGTCCAACGGGTAACCATTTTAAGATGGATCGCTTTATCGAGTCTCTACCCAAAACGGAGACTCATCTGCATATTGAGGGAGCAATACCTTGGGAACTCTTTGAGATTCGTTTTCCTGGAGAATTCCCCCAGGTTCCAGAGTTTAGAAAGCCCGATTTCCGCTATGATGACTTCCAACAGTTTGAAGAGATTCTTATTGGTCATGCATTGCGAGTAATTAAGAGCCCTGAGGATTACGCAGAGATTGCGAAGATGCTGTTCGCGAGTCAACTTTCCCAAAATATTACTTATGTTGAACTAAGTTTTCATGCGGGCATGATTGAATTCCTTAAAATCAGTGGGGAATGTATTATTCAAGCAATTCGGTCAGTAGTCCCTGATGGCTTGGAAGTTCGTATTTTTATGGGTATGAGCCGGGATTCTTATTCCTCATTCCTCGGCCCATTATTAGAAGAAGCAGTCGAGAACTGGGAAGGTCTTTATGGTATCGATCTTCATGGACCCGAAGATTTACCTACGAAAGATTGGATGCCTCGATTATGGTCCATTGCTAACGCAAATGGAAGAATGCTAAAAGCCCATGCTGGTGAGTTTGGCTCTGCGCAAAATGTCAAATGGGCGGTCGAGAGCCTCGGCGTAAAAAGAATCCAACACGGAATAAGTGCATCGGATGATGATACTGTAATGGAATTACTTCTAGAGAAGGGTGTGGTTTTAGACCTTTGTCCGATAAGTAATTATAAATTGCGGGTTTTTGATAACTGGGATGATTATCCTATTCGTAAGTTTTTAAATAAAGGAATTCGGTGCACAATTAGCACGGACGATCCTTTCTCATTTGGTAATTGCTTGAATGACGAGTACAAATATCTGGTTCGATATTTAGGCTTCTCAGCCTCCGATATCGCCGGAATTGCCCGAACTGGTTTTCATACAGCTGACCTTCAGGAGTATCAGAAGAAAAAATGGATAAATCGTATTGATCATTTATTATCCCTGGAAAAGGGGGATAGATTGTAAATGAAAGACATCTTCACTTGTCCCGACAACCAAAGTGGTCGAGCAGATAAAATTCTTGCCGATAAGTATTCAGATTTTAGCAGGGAATTTATAAAGCAATCTATTGAGGTTGGTAAGATCTCTAATATTGACGGATCCCTTATCGCACCCAAGTCCAAGATCAATTCGGGAGATCAATTATTAGTCGATTTATCTCGCCCGAAAATTAATGCACTTGAGCCATACAAATATGACCTATCAATCCTCCATGAGGATGATCATCTCATTGTAGTCAATAAACCAGCAGGCATGGTAATACACCCTGGAGACGGCACTGATGGCACAACCTTGGTTCATGCTCTTTTGAATCATTGCCCAGATACCTTGTCTCCTATTGGAGCACCGCTTCGCCCAGGTATTGTCCATCGGTTAGATAAGGAAACAAGCGGTGTTATCGCAGTGGCTAAGTCTGAACTAGCACACCTTTCACTTGCTGAACAATTCGCGGGTCGTAAAACGGGAAAACTTTATCAGGCAATTATCTGCGGGAAGATTAGGAAACATGGGGAGTTTAATCAACCGATTGGACGCCACCCAAAAGTACGTGTAAAAATGGCAGTTTCCGAAAAAGGGAAGTCAGCCTGTACCAAATGGGAAAGAATAAGTTCTTTTGGAGATGAATTCAGCCATATAAAATGTGAGATTTTGTCTGGCCGAACACATCAAATAAGGGTTCATTTCTCCGCGGCCATGCACCCAATAGCAGGAGATGTAACATACGGATATAAGCAACTTAAGGCAAAGCCCATCGCTTTCCCTCGGGTTATGCTTCATGCATGGAAGTTAAGTTTTTTTCACCCAGGGCACAAAAAACAAGTAAGCTTTATATCTCCACCTCCCAATGACTTCGATCAATGCCTTGGCAAGCTAAAGGCATTGGTCGACGAATAAATAGTTAGTCCTTATGTGTAAGGGTAGTGGTGATACGGGAGAACGCGTCATCCACATCGTCGACTATTTGGAAGAGTTCGACATCACTAGGTGAAATCACTCCCCATTTGATAAAATGATCAAAATTGATCAACCCATCCCAAAACTCCTTGCCGTAAAGAAATACAGGTAGTTTCTTGTGCAGTTTATTTGTTTGAGCGAGGGTAAGGGTCTCAAATAATTCATCCATCGTCCCAAATCCACCTGGGTAAACGACAATAGCTTTTGCATGGTAAAGAAAGTAAAATTTCCGGAGGAAAAAGTAATGGAACTCAAACGAGAGCTCAGGATCAGCATAAGAATTCAAACCTTGTTCAAATGGCAGGCTTACCCCTAGTGCAACGGATTTACCTCCAGCCTCTTTAGCGCCTTTATTTGCAGCTTCCATCATGCCCGGACCACCACCTGAGCAGATAAAATACTTTTCATCCGCTGGATTGCCATCAGACCATTTAGTAAGCATACGAGATAAATCAACGGCATTGTCGTAGTATTTGGAAAGCCGAGCAATAGATTCTAGCTTATTCAGCTTTTCAATCTCTTCATCAGATCTTTTTTCGCGACTTGGTAACTGAGAAGCAAAATCCTTGAGTTCAGCCTTGGCAATATTATGAGGCTTCGGGCGGGCAGACCCAAAAAAGACAATTGTGTTATCAACTCCCTGCGAAGAGAGCCTATTATCAGGTTCCAATAGTTCGCACAATACACGGACAGACCGTGCGTCATGACTGTTGATGAATTTTTTATTATCGTAAGCTTTAGAGGGGTTATTTGTCATTTATTAGATCATGATAGGTGAAAATAAATTTAAAAGGTAAAAGAAAATATGGATTTGTGATTAAAGTTATCATTTATAGCTCCGACTATGCATAGTAGCCACAGGGACGTGGCCTCCGAAACTTGATTCGATCCACAGGAGGTTGATTAGAATCAGCAAGTATTCCGCTGTAGGAATTAAATTTTATTGCTGTGATTTATTTTAACGAATGTTCTCAATCTAAGTTAGCTGACCAATTACCAAAACCTGGTACTCACTCGGAAAACCTCATTAAATTCCCTTCTCAAGATTCAAAGTTCATAAATGAAGAAGTAGGAAAGTGGGTGGATAAACTAATGAAAAATGAAGTCGAAGAATGGAGCTCCAACTCTTTATCACCTGTCCATCTTGACGAAAACATAGATGTCAGTCAAAAACTCGCAGATCAATTAGTAAGGAAGGGAATTGTTTAGTCCTGTGTCAAAGCTTGTATTGTGTGCTTGGGTAGTGGTTTGGGTGCCCTTGACTTCCTGCTCCCCATCAATGGTCGAAGAACGACCCGAGCAAAACTCGACAAATTTTTCGTCAAGCCCTCAGTATGCTCAACATGAAATAGGCCCAACAGCAAATTTGTTTCAAAATAAGGCGGCAAACGAATCAAGAAAGAAGCAATTGCTTGAAGATTTTGCCAAACCTTTACAATCCTATCCGCTGGTCGAGAGTTCCATGACGAAATATGAAAATGACGGATTACTTTATCGAAAGGGCATCCCGACCCCGTTTAGCGGAAGATTAGTCGAGCGTAACTCCCTCGGTATTTCAACACTGGAAGCATCGTTCCTGAACGGTCATCCCCATGGCCAGCAAGTAAGGAGACACCCAAACGGCTCCATTTCTATGGAAGCTGTTTTCGATCGTGGGGTACTTACTGGGATAAAAACAAGATGGTGGAAGAATGGTCAAATACGGGAGGAAGAATATTGGGATGGTGGGAATTACAGAGGTAAAAAAAGTTGGGATGTTAGTGGTAGAGTGATAAAGGAAGAGACAGTCAGGTAGAATCCTTATCTGCCTTCGTGAACTCGGATATTCTGTCGAGATAACTACCAAAGTCTCCAACTCGTAAAACGGACAAGTTTGGCACCACATTGGACCTTTCAACATCCCGCCATGAATGAAAGATTAAATCCGATAATTCGTCCGGACAAACTACAGCCAAAAACTTAGTCTTTTTCGCAGAATTAGTATTTTTTAATAAATTCACTAACTCATTCGTACAGGAACTCGAGAGAGTCTCGCGCACATCGACACCCAAGTTTAGACTAGGCACCCAAAGATCGACTTCATTCGCATTAAAATTTGATACAATTTCTAACTTCCTCCGCTTTAGCTTTTCTTCGCAAATATGAATAAGGTCAGAAATTGTAGCAGATTCCCCTTGTAGAGATACTTTCTCCTTTGACACCAATGAATTAAGGTAAGAAAGCAAGTTTCCTTTGTGAAGCAATTGAACACGTTCAAGAACAAACCCACGAATCCCTGGGTCGGGAAATAGCTTTTCTAGTGGGGGCAAATCTTCATCATTAGCTTTAATCTTTGACAGTACTTGGTTTCGTTCATCGATGATTCTAGAAATACCAGGTGGAATTTTGATCGTGTGTACCCTTAAGTCATAACTAGCTTGAGTCGACGCAAGCTTAGCAATTTGCTCCCGAATCCACATGCATAATACGGCAGCTCTTTTATTGGACTGATAACCTTCGCCTCCAATTTCCGAGGTTAGTCCTACAAATTCTTTTACAAGAGAAACTTTATTTTTTTTGGCTTCATTACTTTCGCTAAGGCTTTTAACTATTTCCTCTATTAGATACTGATCATCCCTCCAATCTCTTCGCCTCCTATGATAAATTGGAGTGGCCAAGGACGTCGAACTCGGCTTTTTTCTTAAACTATTTTTTTGGGGAAAACTCACAACGACTTAAAAGAAATTTCAATTCCCAACATTCTATGTGATGATAAGCGATAAATGCAATTATTCAATCTTCCGTTAGTCACTCTAGGTCTCTGCAATTATTTTCTTCTGTTGATATTTTTATTCGTTGGGGCACTGCCAACTTTCGGAGAAGCAGTGAAGCAAGTTGAAAGTAACTCCTCACAACAAATAAAAAGCATTATTCGAGTTATTAAGCCAGGCATATTTGATTATCAATCGAATGAATATTTGATTCGCATGCGGACTTGGGGTGTCGGGTTTCCTGCTCGAGATCAACCAGGTTTTAACGAAGCAATGAATTTTACGGAAACAAAACTCCTAAATGCTTCAGTCAGGATAAAGGTAAAAAGTGCTTTCGATGCACAGAACCTGAAAGTGGTAGATGTCTTAATCGGTGAAGATCAAATCAGTTTTTCACAGGAAGCTATAACACAGGGAATTGGTTGGCACTTAGAAAAAGAGACTAACCGCCACGGAGTTTTTATCATTTCACAAATCAAGGCTAAGAGGAAAAACTTAGGTGTATGGAAGCACGAAAACGCTTACAATCAACAAGAGATACAACCAAGCATCCCAGTCCCTATGCTTCGTTCAATGATCGGGCAAAACCCATTTTCTGCTAGCATACAATACTGGGTAACAACATTCGGGAAGGTTCATCGTCCAGAATGTACTTTCTACGAGCGTGGAAGAGGTGAGCTGAGCAGAAGGCCTACGGGGAAAGATTGTAGGATATGCGGAGGAGCAAGAAACTCTAAATAAGCAACTATGAATTGGCAATTTCAGCCAATTCTTCTTTTGTTTTTAAGCCAACTATGGTCTGGGATAAAGTTCCGCCCTTGTAAACTAATATGGTAGGAATTGATTGAACGCCGTGTTCCTGAGCAAGGTCAGTATTCTCATCTACATTAACTTTATAAATGGCCACCTTATCGGACATTTCGGCGTTAAGTTCTTCGAGGATTGGACCAAGAGCCTTACAAGGGCCACACCAAGGAGCCCAGAAGTCGATAAAGGTCGTTTTGTCACTAGAACTAGTGATTTT
>JAQXCL010000040.1 GCA_029251885.1 Opitutales bacterium
CCCCAAGTTGAAGGTGTCCAGGCTTACAACCGTGAATTTATTCCCATTCCTTTACCAACTGCGGTTGGCTCGCCCGTTTCAAGTAATGAAATTTTTCAAGATGCCAGGTTGGAGGGTTGGGTATTACGAGTACTCCCAAGTGGTTCATTTGCCTTAATGATTCACCTGCTCGATCAGCAAGAATCCTACTACATTGAATTTCAATTAAATGGCGAACCTCTACAAGATGCGTGGAACCGTATTGATACAACCTTGATCAAACAGGGTTCGGGATTGATGATCTTTTCCATTGTTCTGCTATGGTCTATTTTTCTGATGATGATTCGTCGGATTCAGGCCAAGGAAAAATTACTTATCGAAAAAACCGAAGTTCTTAAACAGACAAACCAGGAATTATCGAGGGCGTACAAAACTACCAGCCTGGGAGCTCTGACCGGTCATTTAATGCACGCCTTGAAAAGTCCGCTTACTGCACTCAATGACTTGGCTCGTGACCCAAATACCCTGATAAAAGAGGATAGCATAGCAGATATCCGATTCACCATTCAACAAATGGAAGGATTGGTTTATCAGGCTTTGGAAACGATTAAGGAAACCGAGAAGGGAGAAATTTCCTACTGTCTCTCCATCAAAGAATTATTTGAAATAGCCCGGCAAGAATTTGCCCAAAAATTCGCTCTTGCCCGTTTAGAACTTAACGAATCATCCTCACTTTCAGGTTTGTTTAACAACCTACAGGGTAACCTCATCCTTGCCATTCTGGGCAATCTTTTTCAAAACTCTGTGGACGCAAAGAAAGATGTCTCCCTTTTCATTGAGTGTCTCGAAGAAGATGGAAACTGGATTATTTTGCTCACCGACAATGCCGGAGGAATCGCCACGGCTTTACGAAAGCAACTTTTCTCTCCCATGGTTAGCCGGAAACCGAGAGGTTCTGGTATCGGGCTTGCTCTTTGCAAACAGTTGGCCGAAAGTATGGATGGTTCGCTCAGCCTGTTATCCTCGGGCAAGCAAGGTTCATGCTTCAGGTTGACTGTCCCCAAACTTGAAAGCTCACCATCCCCAACGCCTGCACGCATTTGAAGTTATTTTTTAATAAGCTCATGAATGGGAATCGCTCGAAATTAACCAAAGACCTATTCCATATCTTTATACCCGCATTGGTGTTGGGCATTATTTTTTCCTCTTCTGTTCAAGCACAGTCTATCCCAGTTTCTCTAAACTGGAAGGCGTCGACCAATGGGGTGATCTTTTCTTCCCCTGCGATTGATGAGAACGGGGTGATTTATGTGGGATCGAATGATAATAACCTCACGGCTATAAATTCGAACGGTTCCACAAAATGGACCTTTCCAACCGGAAACTGGGTGGACTCATCCCCTGCCCTCAGCCACGATGGCACACATGTCTATGTTGGGTCGTGGGATAACAAACTCTACGCCATTTCAACCACAGATGGTTCAGAAGTTTGGTCGTATGAGACCAATAGTTATGTAACCTCTAGCCCCGCAGTTGGTATAAATGGGCGGATCTATTTCGGCTCGATGGATTCAATCTTTTATGCTCTGGAAAACAACGGTACAAAAGCCTGGGAATATTTTGCGGGGCAGCCCATTTTCTCATCTCCATCAATCGGGCAGGCAGGCACCATTTATTTTGGTGATGAAAACGGCACTCTTCATGCAGTCAACCCCGATGGATCGGTTAAGTGGACTTATGAGGTGGAAGAGGTAGCAGACACCAACAAATCGATTCTTTCATCCCCTGCCATTGACGCCTCTGAAAATATCTACTTTGGCAGTGGTAACGGATATTGCTACAGCTTGTCAGACGACGGTGATCAAGCCTCTCTTAACTGGAAGTACCAGACTAGCGACCGGGTGGATGCCTCCCCTGTATTAGGTTCTACGGATGAAGTTTTTTTTGTTTCCCGGGATGGTTATTTAAGGTCCCTGCCACTTTTTTCTGCCACCACTGATAACTTGGCTAATTGGGAGGAATTTGTGGGGGATGTCTTCTACAGTAGTCCCGTAGTTGATGCCAATGGTAGGGTCTATGTAATTGGATATACCGGCGGAGGGGAGAATCATCTCTTTGCCTACGATGCAAATGGGACAAAGGCGTGGGATAGCAATACAAGCAATCCTCCTTTCTCCATTGATGCGGTGGTAGACTCGTCGCTTCTACTGGATCAAAACGGTACTCTTTATTTTGGTTGTTTTGACAAAAAACTTTACTCCCTAGACCTTGGGGTTAGTCGATTAGACTCCAACTGGCCGATGTTCAAAAGATCCAGTAAACGGAACGGTGATTGGCCAAGTTTCAGCCTTTCCCTTGAGGCATCTCCCTTATCTGGTGGTTCAACGTTGGGTAGCGGAGTATTTTATAAAGGTACTTCTGCTTCCATTTCCGCAACTCCAAGTACCGGCTATTCTTTTAACGGATGGTCAGATAATAACCCAGTCGATCCCAATGCCAGTTCCACCACCGTGGATATGTCCCAGGCACGATCTCTTTCCGCTTCTTTTTCTCTGAACTCATACGACCTAACCGTTCTCGCTGGATCAGGTGGTTCAGTCACCGGCAGTGGTTCTTTTCCCCATGGCACCAATCCATCCATTTCCGCAACCCCAGACACTGGATATACTTTTAACGGATGGAACGGTGAAGGGACTGCTGACTCCAATGCCAGTTCCACCACCGTGGATATGTCCGAGAACCGGCCTCTTTCTGCTTCTTTTTCTCTGAACTCATACGACCTAACCGTACTCTCCGGATCCGGTGGTTCGGTCACAGGTAATGGGTCTTTTTCCCATGGTACCAATCCATCCATTTCTGCAACTCCAGACACTGGATATACTTTTGACGGATGGAACGGCCAAGGTACCGCTGACTCCAATGCCAGTTCCACCACCGTGGATATGTCCGAGAACCGGACTCTTTCCGCTTCTTTTTCTCTGAACTCATACGACCTAACTGTACTCGCTGAATCTGGTGGTTCAGTCACCGGCAGTGGGTCTTTCCCCCATGGGTCATTGGTCAATGTATCAGCGACTCCCAATGCAGGATATTCTTTTATTCAATGGGTGGGTGCAGGTATTTCGGATTCTACTGCCCCGAACTCGACCTTAATAATGAACAGCGACCAAACGATTAGCGCCCAGTTTGCCCAATCCGAACAATCTCTTTTTTCATTAGTTCTGCAAGCAAACCCTCAAAGTTCTGGTATACTCATGGGTGGTGGAAACTATCCACAAGATCAAAATGTTTCCATTTCGGCGGAGCCTGTCGCTGGATATTCCTTCGATCGTTGGGACGGTCACCCAATCAATAATTCTCAAGATTCCAACACTTCTTTAATCTTAGATTCAAACATTACAATTACCGCCCATTTTACCCGCTTAAACTATTCAATTAACTTGGGTAGCACTAGCGGGGGAACGGTTACAGGTTCCGGCACATATACATTTGGAAGTGAAGCTAATCTTTCTGCCGAGGCTTCACCCGGTTATCAATTTGATTATTGGAATGGTACGGAAATCCCTGATCCATTGGCACCCGTTCTTTCCTTAACTGTTTCGCAAGATCTTTCATTCGAGGCCATTTTTTCTCCTCTACCCTACATTCTGACTATCAATGGATCATCAGGTGGAAGTGCATCCTTTTCAGGAACCAATCCTTTTTCGTATGATAGTAATGTATCCATTAACGCGACAGCCAACGCGGGGTACACCTTTATTGGTTGGACGGGGCTAGGCGTAGCCAACCCGGATGCTTATAACACGACGGTTCATATCACTCAGGACCGCAACCTGACTGCTTCTTTTGAAACCGTTGATTTTTCACTAATTGTTCTCCAAAATCTTAGCAATGCGGGTACGGTTACAGGGGGCGGTTTTTATCAGGCTTTTGAATATATCCCGATAGCTGCGTTCACCAATCCCGGATACCATTTCTCTCATTGGTTAGGATCGGGGATTGAAGAACCCCTGAATCCACAAACTCGGATTTTGCTAACCAGTGACTCCCTGATCACCGCTTCTTTTTCTTTATCCGATTTTTCTCAGTATGTTGAAGCAGAAGAGTTGAATAACAGTTGGTTCTCTTCTTGGTTAGGATCGATCTATCAGAGCTCAAGCGGATGGATTTATCACTGGCCCTTAGGTTGGCTTTTTCCCCAACTGGATGAATCAGGAATTTGGATATGGCAGGAAGGACTTGGCTGGCTATGGACGCAAAAAGAAATTTTCAGCCAGAATTTCCTGTGGCAATCTTCTATTGAAAACTGGATTTATTTAGATTCGGAAGGAACATCCGGCCCCAGGTTTTTTGACTACCAATCAAACAGCTGGAAAGATTGGTAAATTACGGGAAGCAAAGAATGCTTACATGGACTTACGCCCATCCAAGGCACTTCTTAAAGTAACCTCATCAGCATAAGTCACTCCGCCACCGCTGGGTAACCCAAATCCAATTCGGGTAACCTGAATCTCCCGTTTGCCAAAAATTTCCTGATTCAGATAATGGCAAGTCGCCTCTCCCTCCATATCATTTCCTAGAGCAAGAATAACTTCCTTAACCTTTCCATCCTCCAAGCGGTTTTCGAGCGATATAAGATTGAGTTTTTCCGGACCGACTCCGCGAACTGGGGCCAATTTTCCGTGCAAAACATGATAAAGTCCGCGAAAAATTCCAGCTCTTTCCATAGCGAATAAATCGGTCACTCCCTCAACGATGCACAATTGGGAACTGTCCCGCTCATCAGAAGCACAAAGGCTGCAAAGTTGATTTTCAGCTAAGTTCCCACAGGTATGGCAGGGTCCCAGAGCTTCTGTCGCCTGGGTTAAACGATCAACCAGACCAGTGCTGGCCTTCGGGTTTTCAACAATTAAGTGGAGTGCGACTTTCTCTGCTGAACGATATCCCAATCCGGGCAAGCTTTTAAGTGCCTGCACCAAAGCTTGGTACTGCGGAGTCAAGTTAGCTAATAGGGTTAAAAGAAGCCGGGCATTTGCACCCCACCGGTAAGACTGCCCATGGCATCATCTCCCTTCTTTTTTGCCTGTTCGGCAGCATCTACAACTGCCTGGAGGATAGCTTCAGAAACAAACTCCGGGTCTTCTTTGAGAAATTCTGGATCAAGTTTCAAATCCTTAAATTCTCCCTGGCCTGTTATTTTAATAGAGACCGCACCTCCACCTCCACTGACCTCGAGAATCTCCTCGGAGAGTTTGGCTTGTGCCTCCTCCATCAGCTTTTGCATTTTTTGTGCTTGTTTAAGAAGTTTTCCTACGCCTGGCATGGTTTGAATAAAAGGGTTTCAACTACTCGCTGGCAAGAAAATCTTCGTACCCGGTTTGAAAATCAGCAAACTGCGGAACCCACCCAAAAACTTTTTTAATTTTGGAATTTTCCACACGTCGGTTCGGCCCATGATCTTGTGAGGCACCGATGAACTCGGGTGCTTGTACCCCCACCCGATCCGCCACCCAGTTCGCAATTTCTCCCCGGGCTGCATGCTGTCCATCACAGGCATTAAAAATTCCTCCATCTACCGAATCCTCTGCTTTGAGAATAGCAAGCAGGGCAGATGCCGCATCGTCACGATGTATAAGATTAAGTATCCGGTGAGGACATCCAGACATCGGATCCCCCCGGCGAATTTTATCCACCAACAGATGCCTACCGGGCCCGTAAAGTCCAGAAAATCGAATCACGCTGCGCCTCCTGGCAAGCTCTGCAGATGCATGCAGGCAGGCTTGCTCAGCATTGACAAGAATTTGGCCACGCTCAGATGCACCACTGGTGTCAGATTTTTCGTTAACCAAACTCCCATCGGTTTGTGGATAAACCGAGCTACTGCTGGTAAAAACAAGGTTATTTACCCGGCTTCCATTCTGCTTGATCCATCCAAGCACCGAGTGCATTCCGTTAAGGTAGGAATCCCGGTATCCATCAATACTGGGAGAAGCTGCTCCCACACAGTTGACCACATGATCAAAATTACCCGGTAATTGATCCCACCAACCACTTTCATGTAAGTTTCCCTGTATTGTGTGTAGACCAAGATCTTTGGCCTCGGCCACTTTTTGTGGGTTACGGGTTAAGGCGGAAACCGACCATCCCAAATCCAGGCATCGGCGGGCCAATTCCATGCCCACATAGCCACATCCAAAAATAATTACTGAATTACTCACGATTGCGTATCCAATGGGCAGCGGATGGAATGTCAAGCCACCTACTTGTACAGCCCCCAAAGTTTACGTCTTGTAAATCTCCCCATTCCTTGGCACATCCTTATCCCTTATGCATGTTTTGTTTGTATGTTGGGGAAATATTTGCCGCTCGCCCGCGGCTGAATGCACCTTTCGAAAGTTGCTAGATGAAAGCGGACTTTCGGATAAGATTACCTGCGATTCTGCAGGTACGATCGGCTCCCATCAGGGAAACCCGCCCGATTCGCGTATGCGGCAGGCAGCCCAGGCACGGGGGCTCACCATTGCCGGCTCAGCCCGTATGATCAATGATCAGGATTATCAAAAGGCCGATCTGATTGTAACCATGGACGATTTTAATTTTTCCGAAGTTAGTAAACTTGCTCCCGCCCCTGCCCTCAAGAAGAAGATGCGCCCCTTTTGTGACTTTGTAAGCACAGACGATCGCGAAGTACCGGATCCTTATTACGGAGGCATATCGGGGTTTGAAAAGGTACTCGACCTGATGGATGATGGTTGCCAGCAAATCCTTGAACATATTCAGAAAAAACCTGCCTAAAAAAACAAGCCTCGGTCTTCATGAATGCAATCGATCGAGCCATATCTGAGTCCACTGGCTCTCCCTTCCAACTTGATACATCTGCCTCAGTCGCGGGAGGATGTATAAACGAGACATTCTGTATTGAAGGCAAAGATGGCCGGCAATTCTTCGTAAAGAAAAACCAGGCATCCTTTCGCTCATTTTTCAAGGCAGAGGCACGGGCACTTACTGAAATTCGTGAGACTCAAACCGTTCATGTGCCGGAAGTCATTGCTCATGGAGTGGAGAATGATAAAGCCTTTTTGGTTCTTGAATTTATGGAAGAAGGAACCGCCTCTCCATCCGGACAGGCTAAGCTTGGCACCCTGCTTGCGAAAATGCACCGGGTCGAACAGGCTCATTTTGGTTGGGGAATGGACAACTGCATCGGGGCGACTCCCCAGCCCAATCCAAAATCAAACAACTGGGCAGAATTTTACAGGGACCACCGCCTATCCCTCCAGTTTAATCTAGCTGCCCAGAAAGGCAGACGCTTTGAGGGAGCCAATGATTTACTCGACCAGATCGATTCCTTTTTTTCCACCTACCACCCCCACCCCTCTTTGCTCCACGGAGATTTATGGGGTGGAAACTTCAGTTACAACTCTGCCGGCATGCCCTTTATCTTTGACCCCGCAAGCTACTATGGCGACCGGGAAACCGATCTTGCATTCACCTATATGTTTGGCGGTTTTAACTCCGACTTTTATCAGGCTTATGAACAGGAATACCCCTTAAACTCTGGTTTTAAGGTTCGTAAGACCCTCTACAATCTCTACCACGAACTCAATCATTTCAACCTCTTTGGTGGGGGATATTCATCCTCCGCCCAATCGAGTATTAATGAACTTCTTAGGCAGTCATGAATCAACACCCCCAACCCCAAGTTCTTCTTTCTGCAGATCGTATTAAGGAACGTCTGATCTCCCTCGCTGGGGAGATTAACCAACACTATGCAGGCAGGGAAATCCTGCTCGTTTCCATCCTCGATGGTGCCCTCATTTTCACTGCCGATTTATTGCGCCTACTCAACCTCCCCACTCAGTTAGATTGCATGCGTATTTCAAGTTATGGGAATTCGACCTCAGCAGAATCGGCCCCCCGGATCACCGGGAGTTTAAAATCTGACCTTAGTGGACGTGATGTCCTTCTGGTCGACGATATTCTCGACACCGGAAAAACCATGCAACGGGCAACGGAAGAAATCTCCGCACTCGGCCCAAAATCGTTGCACACCTGTGTCTTTCTCGACAAGCCTGACAGACGGGCGAACGGCTTTGTGGCAGACTGGTCGGGCTTTACCATCGCGGATGAATTTGTGGTCGGATATGGACTCGATTATGCTGGCCGCTATCGCGAACTTCCTTACCTCGGAATACTCCCCCAAAGCTCCACTCCACCACCCTCCCTTTGATATGCAAAAATCCTCCAATCCTCTTCGCCGTATCTATGAATGGACCCTCTCCCTCGCAGAGCGCAAACTTTCCGGACTGTGGCTAGCGTTGCTCTCTTTTGCTGAGGCCAGCTTTTTTCCCATTCCGCCCGATGTCCTACTCATACCCCTGTGCCTGGGCAGTTTGCGCAAGGCCTTCAAGTTTGCCCTAATCTGCTCGGTCGCTTCCGTACTTGGTGGCTTGGCCGGATATGCTATTGGGGCTTTTGCCTGGGACGGTACATCAGCTTGGTTTTTTCAATATGTTCCAGGATTTACCGAAGAGAAGTTCTTCAGGATCCAGGAATGGTACACCGAGTGGGGCTGGCCCCTCGTCTTTCTTGCCGGGTTCTCCCCCATTCCTTACAAAATCTTCACCATTTCCAGCGGGGTGTTAGGCATGGCCCTGCTCCCCTTCATTCTTGCATCTGCCGTTAGTCGCTCGGCTCGTTTCTTTTTGGTCGCGGCTCTGGTTGCGAAATTTGGCGAACCGATGAAGGAAAAAATCGACAAGCACTTCAACCTGCTCGCCCTCGTCTTCGGTCTCCTGCTCGTCGGTGGTTTTCTTGCCCTGAAACTTTTGCGTTAATTAGAGACCGTTTAAAATTCGTTCACTTCCAAACGTTCCATATACTCGGAAACATTGCAGGTGAGCATCCGAGCCCTACGGGTGGAAATCTCTAATACTTTATTGACTACCCCATCAAGAAATGAACGGTCGTGACTTACAATCAGAGCGGTTCCTTCAAACAAATTTAACGCCTCCTGCAAAACTTCTTTACTACGGATATCCAAGTGATTGGTCGGTTCATCCATAATAAGAAAGTTACATGGCTTCATTAACAATTTAGCAAGGGCCACTCGGTTGCGCTCCCCGCCAGAAAGAACAGACGTTTTTTTAAAGGCATCATTACCGCTAAAAAGAAGAGCTCCCAGCGCCGCCCGTGGATTGGCATCCGGATTATTTTCACATACCTCCTCGACTTCTGCCAAGACTTCGTTGCTTGGATTGAGTTCCTCAGCCTGGTGCTGGGCAAAATAACCGATCACAGTGTTAACTCCAATGTCCCGCTCTCCGTTTTGGAATGGCTCGACACCCGCGAGTACCCGGGCAAGGGTTGATTTACCCGCCCCGTTTACTCCGACCACCGCAATGCGGTCTCCCTTGTCGATACGAAAGTCCAGACCATCAAAAACAACATTATCCCCGTAGGCCTTGGTCATACCCTGAAGTTCGACCACTTTTTGACTGGCAGGGGGAGATTGGGGAAAACGAAAATAAATCTTTTTTTCCTCCGCCTCTGGCTTAATAATTTCCATCTTTTCCAAAGCCTTAATCCGGCTCTGTACCATGGCTGCCTTTTTAATATTGGATCGGAAACGATTAATAAATTCCTTTTCCTTTTGAATTTCTTTCCTCTGATTTACTTGTCCTTTGCGCTGTCTTTCCAGGCGAGCGGCACTTTCTTTCAAATAAAAAGTATAGTTCCCCTTGTAACTATTTAGGGCACCAAGCTTCAATTCCATTGTCCGTTCCGTTACATTCTCCAAAAATGCCCGGTCGTGAGAAATTACAAGGATCGCACCCTGGTATCCTTTAAGGTAATGCTCCAACCAGTTTTGCGAGACCACATCCAGGTGATTGGTCGGTTCGTCCAAAATAAGTAGGGAAGGAACCTGCAGCAGCAATTTCCCCAGGGCTATGCGCATTTGCCAACCACCGGAAAATTCTTCCACCGGACGTTCGATATCTTCCTTGGAAAAACCCATACCCATCAAGACCTTTTCAATTCTTGAATTCATTTTTTCCGGCTCAAAACTGGAAAGTTGAGTTTCCCACCCCCCCATTAAATCAATAAGGTCGTAAAATTCGTCGTCCTCCGGATCCAGTTCGGCAAGCTTTACCTCAGCCTCATCGAGTTTGGCCTTTAATTCAGCAACCCCGGAAAACGCTTTGCCCGCTTCCTCCCGAACTGTCCCACCGGATGCATGAACACCATCCTGAGGCAGGTAACCCACCGTGGCATAGTCAGGCTTTTCAATACCACCATCATCGGGAACCGCCTCACCCATCAACAAACGTAATAAGGTGGTTTTACCCGACCCATTGGAACCAACAAGAGCGATCCGCTCTCGTGGCCCAATCGTTTCAGAAATTTCGTTGAACAATTTTTTATGCCCATAAGACAGACTAACCTCGCGAATAAAAATCATCCGAGAACTCTATGCAAATCACCTCATACGATCAATGACATTACCCTTTCACAAGGTATGGAATTGTTTAGGGTGTGAAAAAACCTACTTACTTTGAAGTTTTGTATTAGAAATATCGTCCTCTGGATTGCCATGGCATTCTTTGCCTCCTGCTCCGTTCCAGACTTGGCAGAGCCAGAAGTTTTGCAAAAAGCAAAAATGGAAGCCATACCCTTGAAAACACTGGAAAGAAAACTAATGTATGGAATGCTCCAACTTTATGTCGACCAGGAGGAAAGACCTTACACTGGATGGGTTGGGCAAAACGATGCCAATCATAGCCGATACACTCTCGGGTATTTGAAAAAGGGTCGCAAGGAAGGACGCTGGATAAGCTGGGATGAAAACGGAACGAAGCGGATGGAAATTGAATGGAAGGAAGATCGTATGGAAGGAACCTTCAGGGTTTGGTACGGCAATGGGAGGAATAAAGTGAACGGACAAACCACCGATGGAGAAGTCGATGGAAAATGGCAGGAATACTATTCCAATGGCAAAGTTGGCTGTCGATCAGTCAACCAAACCGGTCACCTTGTTGAAATCGAGGTCTGGCGACCTGACGGTTCTCCTTGCCCTGATTCAAGAGTGGTCAATGGCAATGGATCCTTTCTTCGTTATTTTGAAAATGGAAAAATCGAGCATCTCAGAGTTTTTCAGGATGGGATAGAAACTTCCCGCAAAATCTTCGATTAACGATAAACGATATCACACTTAGGCAAAGCCGACTGCAAGCGGATGAGTTGATCCTCATCATAGGGATTCCCCACCAAAACAAGTGTCCGTAACGATCGCGTATTCATTAAAGGAGTAAGGTCACTTATTTGATTATGAGCCAAGTTAAGCACCCGTAATTGACGCATTCCGACCAAGGGAGAAATATCTTCTAAATTATTATTACTTTCCAGATCTAATTCTCGCATGGAAGTTAGTCCGCTTATAGGTCTGAGATTGGTTATTTGGTTACCGCCCAGCTTTAACTCTTTTACTTGTTTTAGGTTTTTCAATGGGACAAGGTTGGAAATTTCATTTCGTTCCAAATGTATTTGTTCGAGCATGGTTAAATCAACCAGTGGCCAGAGGTTGGAAATTTTGTTGGACGATAAACGCAACCATTCGAGTTGTTTTAAATCCGAGACCGGAGAAATATCTTGAATTTGGTTATGAGATAAAAAGAGGCTTTTTAATTGCAGGAGAGTAGATAGGTCACTGAGGTTCACCACCTCATTCCGAGTAACATACAGGGTTCTCAAGTTTACTAGTTTGGAAAGCGGAGAAAGGTCACGAATCGATTGCTCATCCAAGGCAAGACTCCAAAGATTATAAAGTCCTGAGAGCGGCGTAAGATCTGAAACCCGGGAGGATGCATTCTTGTGTTTGGGGAGTCCATACAAACTAAGTACCTGAAGATTATTAAGACCAGCAAGGGGAGTTAAATCGCTCACCGGGTTTTGTGATAGCCTCAACCATTGTAATTCGTGCAAAAATGAAAACGGACGGAGATCCCGAATTCCTTCATCGGAAAACTCCAATTTTTTCTTTTTCTCCAACAACGCACGGTGGGCCAAAACAACGGTTTTTAAACCACCAAAAGGAACCGCCTCGGTCTCGGTTGGTTTAATTTTGAGCATCCGAAAAAACTTCGCTTGAGATATGGCTTTTTCCTCACCCCCAGCAATACAAAACAATAAAGGTAAAAGCAAAAAGAGGAGACGCATTATGTAGAGATAAGTTTGTGCATTCTCTTAAGTCAAGCACTTGTATAATAGTTCGACTGCTTAAAACTCGATTCGAACTGACGGTAAAGCGTCTTGAATTTCAACCTTTCGACTATCGGTCAAATTATTGTCGTAGATATACAGCTCAGCTAGTTGATTCATTTCAATGACAGACAGATCCTCTGCGAGTAGATTATTGTTGGCATATAATCCACGCAAATTCCCCAGGTCCTTGATTGGGGCCAGCACGCTTACTTGATTGAAATCAATCAACAGAGTTGATAGCTCGCTCATTTGGCTGAGGGGAGAAAGATCGGAAATTGAGTTTTGAGAAAGGGCGAGGATTCGCAGGTTATTCAAAGTTTCAATTCCTTGAAGGCTGGTTACTTCGTTTCTTGAAAAATCGGCCAACCATAGGTAGGAGCGA